>JAYPCB010000007.1:0-10160 GCA_038124525.1 Cryomorphaceae bacterium | reverse complement strand
AGTTGGATTCAGCCGGCCGTTGATGAGCTGGTCATCCACTACATGAAACAGTATAATGGCGAGCGCGCCTTGGTTTACAATACAGCCCAGCTCTACCGCCACGACCGCTTGCAACAGTTGAAAGATGCCCTGGCTATGGCCCAAAAAGAAGGGTTCGTGTATGGCGTGAAGATTGTGCGCGGCGCCTACATGGAAAAGGAGCGCGAGCGCGCGGCAAAGAAGGGGTATACCGATCCTATTCAGCCGAACAAAGCCGCGACCGATAGAGATTACAATGCCGCCATAGATTTGATCTTGAACAACCTCGACCACATGGCCGTGGTCTTTGGCACCCACAACGAGCAAAGCGTGAAATTGGCCGCTGAGAAAATGGCCTCGCTGAACTTGCTTCCTGGAGACCCACGTGTTTTTGTGGCGCAACTCTTTGGGATGAGCGATCACATCAGCTTTAACGCTGCCGCACACGGGATGAATGTCGCGAAATACCTGCCCTTCGGACCGGTCAAAGATGTACTTCCCTACCTGTTCCGTCGCGCCGAGGAAAATACCTCCGTGGAAGGACAGACTGGACGTGAATTATCGCTGATTCAAGAAGAGGTCAAGCGCAGAAAGCGCGCTTAATCCGGGAGTTGTTCGACAGAAAGGACTCGGACCGTATCTCCACAATTTTGCAAACGAATCAAATACGGGTAGCTCTCGTGGCTGTAGAAAAGTGCGTATTCCCCGCACGGTTCTTTGCGTGGATCGCTCTCGCCAAACTTGATTTTCCCATCGACCACAGCATGGTAATACAGGCTGTCTTTACTTAGGTCCAATTCCGGCTGTACCAACGACGTGCTATCAATAATCTTCGTGCGGAAGATCTTCTTCACCCTAGCCTGCGGGCCGTATGCGTAATCTAGATCGCGCTCACCAAAGAACACCTTGACCAAGGCAACGCCTAGACCGATGCCGATGATGTAGAATAAAAGTCGTCGTAAAAATGCCATCTCAAAGAGTTTTGCCGTGGGCGGCGGTTAGGGGAGGCAAAGGTAAACCCTTCCCTTTACAATGCCCCAAACAATAAGCTATCATTCGAGAACGGGAGGTCGAAATGCTCGCCCAAATGTCTTTTGGTGAGCAGCCCCTTGTACATGTACAGTCCCGCTCGAACATTCAAGTCGTAGTGCAAACAATCTTCCACACCGCCACTATCGGCCACCTGCTGCAACAACGGCCCTACAATATTGCTCATCGCAATAGTTGCGGTATGTCCCACGGCACTGGCCATATTTGGCACCATGTAGTGTATAACCCCAAATTTCTCGAAGGTCGGCGCATCGTGCGTCGTCAACTCAGAGGTCTCGAAACATCCCCCGCTATCGATACTAATATCAATAATCACACTGTTCGGCTCCATCGCCGCAATCATATCCTCTGTCACCACCATCGGCGTGCGACCCTCCACCGGCCTCAACGCCCCAATGACAATATCGGCCTTCATCAATCGCTTCGAAATCACCAACTCTTGAATGACCTCCGTCCCCACGCCTCTCCCAAACATCTCTTGGGCATCGCGCAACCTGTTGATATTGCTGTCCATCAGGATCACCTGAGCTCCCATGCCTTGGGCCGCGCGCACGGCCGAGAGGCCGGCGACGCCGGCGCCCAGCACCACTACGCGGGCTGGCAACACGCCGGGAATGGGGCCCATGAGTTTTCCTTTTCGCGAGCCGTGGGCGCCGTCCGCGAGTAGGCTTGCGCCTACGCGCGCGGCCATCTGCCCAGCAATCTCACTCATGGCCATTCTCAAGGCACTTTGGTCTTCGGAATTGCGCACTTCCTCAAGGGCGAGTGCGGTGATTTTTTTATCGGCGAGCGCCTTGAAGTAGGCGCGGTCGCGTGTGCGTAGTTGGAGGGCGCTAATCAGGGTTTGGTTACCCTTCATGAGCGCTATTTCAGAGGGCGTGGGTGGCGCTAGCTTCGCGACGATGGCACACTGGAAGATGGTACTAGTGTCCGAGATGATGTCCGCCCCGGCATCCGCGTACATGCGATCCGTGAACCCCGCCAATTCCCCCGCGCCTTCTTCCACCATAATGGAATGGCCGGTGCGGGTGAGAATTTGTACAGATTCAGGAGTAAGCAAGATGCGGTGCTCATTCATTTCGCGCTCCTTAGGAAGCCCAATATGCAAGTTCATGCTCTTGGTATCTACCGCCAATCGCTCTTCTTGTGTTGCCCAGGCCGTTTCAGACCAGCTGATGTAATCACTCATAGTTCCACGCTATTTTTTGTGTGCTGAGGCTGGGGTAAAAACGCACAGTACGCTGTCCGGACGGTGTAGCCGTGAGGTACACCACCCCAACAGTGTAGGGTAATAAAGATCGTACTTTTTCTCCCCATTCGATCCACATTGGGCAGCCATCTTCGAGATATTCTTCCAAGCCGACATCATAGGCCTCCTCTTCCGAGGTCAAACGGTACGCGTCAAGGTGGTAGAACCTTCCCTTTGGACCATGGTGCTCTTCGATGAGTGCAAAGGTGGGCGAGGATCCGCGGTCTTCGCTGCCCCACGCCTCAAGCAAGGCATTGCACAAGGTCGTCTTTCCGCTGCCCATGGGCGCTTCAAGAAGGTTAACGTGATGTTCGGTATGATTGAGAATGTGCGCGGCGAGCGTTGGCAGATCTGCCAAGGTCACAGCCTCATAGCACCAATGATCATTTTGGAACGTGAATCGCATAAGGAATTATCAATTCCTCCAAAGATACCCCACCGTGCTGATATGTGTTGCGGTAGTACTGGGCAAAATGGTTGAACCTGTTGGGATACACATAGAAATAGTCCGACAGGGCGAAGATGTATTCGTCCGCGATGTGCTGCTTCGGCAAACCGACAGATTCGGGATTCTTGACGACCAAGCTGTGTTTGGACGGATAACTCATGCCATTGCCATTCTTGTATCGAAGGTTGGTGGTGAGCTCTTTAGTCCCAACCACCTTGGCGGGACGCTGGACATTAATGGTCCCATGGTCGGTGGTGATGATCACAGTATAGCCCTGCTCCCCGGCCCACTGCAACATTTTCAGCAGCGGCGAACCTTCAAACCAGGTCTTGGTAATCCGCCTATACGCGGCATCATCACTGGCCAATTCCCTGATGACCTCCGTATCCGTCTTCGCATGCGAGAGTGTATCCACAAAATTGTACACCAAGGCCACGAGGTCGTTGTGCTTTTGCTGGTGGATGTTGTCGAGCAATTTATTGGCCCCACGTAGGTTGACCACCTTGTGGTATTCCATTTTTTTTGCACCTAGGCCCAATTGGCTTAATTGGTCCCTCAACAACTCCCCTTCAAACTGGTTTTTCGAACCTTCGTCCTGCTCTTCCACCCAATATTGAGGCGTTTGCTTCTTAATCTGCACGGGCATCTTCCCAGCAAACAACGCATTTCGCGCATACTGCGTGGCCGAGGGCAAAATACTGTTGTAAATGCCTTCCTTCTTGGTCTGGAAATACGGCGCCAAGGCCGGCTTGATCGCCAACCACTGGTCCAGCCTCAAGTTGTCCATCACCACAAAGAACACCTTATTGCCCTCGCGCAATTGCGGCGCCACCACTCGGTTCACGAGCTCATGGGACAACATGGGACGGTCCTGTTCACTGGCAAACCAATGTTCGTATTCCGCCGAAATGAACCTTCCAAAAAGCTCATTGGCCTCCTTCTTCTGGGTCGCCAACACGCTCTTGAGCCCCTCTTCGGGACTCTCGTCGAGCTTCATTTCCCAGCTCAATAATTTCTTGTAAAACTCCGACCACTCCGCCCAGCTGTCGAGCTGCTGCATCTCCATGGTCATCTTGCCAAACTCCTGTTGATACCCTCGAACGTTGGCTTGTGTGACCAATTCTTTCCCGTCCAAGATCTTCTTCAGTGCCAACAAAATCTGCATGGGATTCACCGGCTTAATGAGGTAATCTGCGATTTTCGAGCCTATGGCCATTTCCATAATGCGCTCCTCTTCGCTTTTCGTTACCATCACCACCGGCAATTCCGGTTGCATCGCCTTGATTTTTTCCAAGGTCTCCAAACCGCTCAACCCCGGCATGTTTTCGTCCAAGAACACCGCATCAAAGCCGGTCTCTTGCACCATATCTAGGGCATCGCTGCCGTTATTACAGGTCGATACCGCATAGCCCTTACCCTCCAAAAAAAGCAGGTGCCCTTTAAGCATATCAATTTCGTCGTCGACCCATAAAATATTCGGCATAAACTTTCGTTTTTAACTATGTTAAAAGTAATGAGGATTGGCCCCGCATTCGCCCCCTAGCCTTTGCTATTTTTACCTTTTAGCCAAAACGCAGCATTTTGAGCAGCAAGAACAAAATCATTAACGACCCAATCTACGGGTTTATTACCATTCAAGATCCGCTAATTTACCAGCTGATCGACCACCCCTACTTCCAAAGATTGCGCCGCATAAGCCAGCTTGGCCTGACCTACCTGGTCTACCCAGGGGCCTACCACACCCGCTTCCACCATGCCATTGGCGCCATGCACCTCATGGGCCGAGCCATCTACACCCTCCGTCAAAAGGGACACGAGATCACCGAGGAAGAGGAACGCGGAGTAAAGGTCGCCATCCTGCTTCACGACATAGGCCATGGACCTTTTTCACATGCTCTTGAGCACACGCTTATCCCAGGGGTGAGCCACGAAGCCTTGAGTTTGAAGATCATGGAGCGCCTTAATGAAACTTTCGGGGGCCAATTAACCACTGCCATCGACATCTTCACCAACAACCACCCCAAAGCCTTCCTCCACCAGCTCATCTCCTCGCAGCTCGATATGGACCGCTTGGACTACCTACGCCGCGACTCTTTCTATTCCGGCGTGACCGAAGGAAGTGTCAATTCTGAGCGCCTCTTGACCATGCTCAATGTAAAGGACGACCAGCTCGTAGTGGACTCCAAAGGCATCTACAGCGTAGAAAAATTCTTGGTCGCTCGCCGTCTCATGTATTGGCAAGTCTACATGCATAAAACCGTACTCAGTGCAGAGTTTATGCTCGTCAACATACTCAAGCGCGCCAAACACATCGCCGAAAAAGGCGAGCAACTTCCAGGAACGGCTGCCCTACGCCACTTCTTGCATGCAGATTACACTTGGAACGACTTTGAAGAAAACCCGGCCATCCTGGACAAGTTCCTTGAACTCGATGATTTCGATTTGATGAGCGGCATCAAGGATTGGACTACGCACGGCGACATCATTCTGAGCCAGCTCAGCCGACGCATCACCGAACGCAACCTCCTAAAAATCCGCATTCAGGCTGATCCGTTCCCACCGAAAACCGTCGAGCGACTGCAATCTGCCATTCGCGAGCAATACCAATTCACCGAAGGCGAGGAGGCCTACCTCTTCATTGAAGCCAAGGTGAAAAACCACGCCTACAACAATCAAAAAGGCCACATCAACCTCCTCTACAAGGACGGCCACACCAGTGATATAGGACAGGCTGCAGATCAAATGACCATAAAAGCTTTGAGCGAACCGGTAGAACGGCACTTTATTTGCTTCCCAAGAGAACTCAAACACCTGATATGACACACGAGGCATTGACATTAGGCGCCATTTGCGCTAACCTCCAACTGACCTGCCCTGAAGGACAGGAAGATAGGGCCATCACTGGTGTCGCCACCTTGCAAGAGGCGGGGCCTGATGAATTGAGTTTTTTGAGTAACCCGAAATACATCGACCAAGCCAACGCCTCAAAGGCCGGAGCCATTTTCGTCGGTGAGAAGGTGGAGCTCACCAACACCACTGCCACCATCGTTCGCGCTAAGGACCCTTATTTGAGCTTTGCCCTTCACCTACGTTTCATCGAAGGCAAGTTCTCAGAAACGAAGGGCCAGCACCCTTCTGCCATCATCGACCCCAACGCTCAAGTGCATCCTACAGCTATTGTAGAGGCCGGAGCCATCATCGAAGAAGGTGCCGTAGTAGGTGCCCATAGTCGCATCGGCATCGGCGCAAAGATTTTACACGGTTGCATCATTGGAGAACACACCACCATCAAGGCTGGCGCTGTCATTGGCTCTGAAGGTTTCGGCTTTGCGCCAGACCAACAAGGTCACTATCATCGCATCCCACAATTGGGAATTGTACGCATTGAAAACAACGTCAGTATAGGTGCCAATACCACTGTTGACCGCGCCGCCCTCGGCGAAACAATTATTGAAGAAGGCGCAAAAATTGATAATCTCTGTATGATTGCCCACAATGTTCGTATCGGCGCACACACCGTCATGGCAGCACAGACGGGCGTTGCAGGCTCTACAACCGTCGGTAAGCACTGTATGATTGGGGGCCAAGTAGGCATTATCGGACACCTCACCATTGGGGACCATGTCAAAATATATGCGCAGACCGGCGTTATGCACGATGTTCCGTCGAATAGGACTATCTTTGGCTCGCCGGCTTTAGAACACAGACACTTCTTGAAATCCTTTGCAGCGTTCAAGAAACAAGGCGAATAAACTTTATGAAGCAACTCACACTTTCTTCTTCCATATCATTCGAAGGAACTGCCCTGCACACAGGAGAAACCGTTCACGTAACCCTTAACCCAAGCGATGCCAATACTGGTATTGTATTCGTTCGTACAGACCTCGACAATGTTGAGATCCCCGCGGACGTGAAATTCGTGAACCGCACTAATCGTCAAACCATCTTGCAAAAAGGCGATTCCTCGGTAGGTACCGTAGAGCATTTAATGGCCAGTTTTTACGCCTTAGGCATCGACAACTGTCGCATTGATTTGGACGGAAGCGAGATCCCTATTCTCGACGGAAGTGCTGCGCCGCTTGTAGCCTTGATTGAAAAAGCAGGCATTACAGAGCAAGAGGAGGATAAAAACTACTACGTACTCGAGGAAACCTTCACCTACAAAAGTGAAGACGGCGGTGAAATCATGGCCATCCCAAGCGAAGAGTTCGAAGTCACTGCACTGATCGACTACGGCAGCTCTGTACTAGGGCCACAACATGCCCACCTCGACAAGATGGTCAACTTTGGTGAAGAGATTGCCAGTGCACGCACTTTTAGTTTCTTACGAGAGCTGGAGCCACTGCTCGACCAGGGCCTAATCAAAGGCGGCGACCTCAACAACGCCATCGTCTACGTAGACCAAGAAATCGCTCCTGCGACCTTGGAAAAACTCAAAAAAGCATTTGACCGTGAAGATGTCCAAGTCACTCAAAACGGTACACTCAACAACATTCAGCTGCGCTTCTCAAACGAAGCCGCACGCCACAAATTGCTCGATGTAGTAGGCGACCTCGCCTTGATCGGCCGCCCATTAAAGGCGCGCATCATGGCTACTAAGCCAGGACACGGCATCAACGCAGAATTCACCAAGGCCTTGGCCGCTAAAATTCGCAAGGAGGAGAGCAAGCCACGCCCACCGAAATACAATCCAAACGCCACCCCAGTAAAAACCGTGGAGCAAATCATGGACCTTATCCCACACCGCTCGCCGTTCTTGTTGGTGGATAAGATCATCGAACTCAGCGACACACACGTGGTAGGGGTAAAGTCCGTCACCATGAACGAGCCGTTCTTCGTAGGACACTTCCCAGGATCTCCAGTGATGCCAGGAGTGCTCCAAGTAGAAGCCATGGCGCAATGTGGTGGTATTCTTGCCTTGAGTACTGTTCCAGATCCTGAGAACTACCTTACCTTCTTCATGAAGATCGACAACGTGAAGTTCAAGAAGAAAGTGGTTCCGGGAGATACGCTGATCTTCGACCTCAAACTCATCACGCCTATTCGTCGTGGCATCGTGCACATGCAAGGAAGAGCCTTCGTAGGCGATACCTTGGTGAGCGAAGCAGAACTAATGGCGCAGATTACTAAATAATGGTTCACCAACTATCCTCTGTTCACGCCGACGCGCAGTTGGCTGCCGGTGTTGAAATAGGTCCATTCACGACCATTTCAGAGGATGTTATTATTGGTGAAAACACTTGGATCGGTCCGAATGTGACTATTATGCCTGGTGCGAGAATTGGGGCCAATTGCCGCATCTTCCCCGGTGCCGTCATCTCAGCCATCCCGCAAGACCTCAAATTCGACGGTGAATCCACCACGGTGGAAATAGGCGACCGAACCACCATCCGTGAGTGTGTGACCATCAACCGTGGGACCAAGGCCTATGGCAAAACCACCATCGGAAAGGACTGCCTCATCATGGCCTATGTACACATCGCCCACGATTGTATCATCGGCAATCACGTCATCTTGGTCAACTCCGTAGCCCTCGCAGGACACGTTGAAGTAGGAAATTGGGCCATCATCTCCGGTCTATCCGCTGTTCACCAATTTGTCAAAATAGGTGCCCACGCCATGATCGGTGGAGGCGCCATGGTACGCAAAGATGTACCGCCGTTCATCACGGCGGCCGGCGAACCTTTGGCCTATGCAGGTGTCAATTCCGTCGGCCTCAAACGCCGCGGCTTTACCACAGAAGAAATCCTAGAGATTCAAGACCTCTACCGCATCATCTACCAAAGCGGACGCAACATCTCCCAAGCTGTTGACCGCATCCGTTCAGGTTTTACCCTGAACGATCGCGTACAAGCCCTTTTGACCTTTATCGAGCTTAGTGACCGAGGATTAATCCGCAAATAATCCCCGCCATGCTTGTCCTGAAAGACCTTCAAAAGAAATTTGGGAAGCAGCACATCCTGCAGCACATCACCCATACCTTCAATACGGGCTCGAAAACCGTCGTCCTCGGGTCTAATGGCTCCGGAAAATCCACCCTCATCAAAATCCTAAGCGGCGCCCTAGAAGCCACCGATGCGCCGCCCGTCGCCAACATTGCAGACCGTGAGATCCCGGCAAGCGAATTGGGCCAATATTGCACCATTGCAGCACCCTACGTCGCCCTCAACCCCATGTTCTCCCTCGCCGAGACCATGGCGTTCCACCAAGACTTCTGCCCATTCCTTCCCTCGTTTGATTCCAAACTTTGGGTGGAAAAAGCAGGACTCACGCCCCACCTACACAAACGACTGTCCACCTTCAGCTCCGGCATGCAGCAGCGCGTGCGCCTCATGCTCGCCATCGGCTCGGACCGACCGCTCCTCCTACTGGACGAGCCTACCAATAATTTGGATAAGGAAGGGGTCCAATTCTACCAAGACCTCATCCACCAATTCACCTCAGAAAAGACCGTCGTTGTCGCCAGCAACTACATCGACGCCGAATATGCCTTCTGCACGGAACAACTCATTTTAGAAAAACACTACTAACGCCTGCAAGACCTATCTTTGGGCAAAACAAAAAAACACCATGGCAAGTACATCAGATATCAAGAACGGAATGTGCATCAACTTCAATGGTCAACCTTTCCAGATCATCGAATTCCTCCACGTAAAACCAGGTAAAGGAGCTGCCTTCGTGCGCACCAAGATCAAAAACTTGGAAACGGGTCGCGTCCTCGACAACACCTTCCCAGCAGGAGCGAAAATCGAGACCATTGACGTAGAAACTCGTCAATACCAGTTTCTTTACAACGACGGAACGGACTTCCATTTCATGAATACAGAAAACTATGAGCAGCTCACCTTCGCCAAGGAACTGATCAATGCTCCAGATTTTCTAGTAGACGGAATGATGTGCTTTGTACTCTTCCACGCCACTGAAAACAGAGCAATGGCCGTTGAACTGCCACGCACAGTAAACTTAAAAGTAACCTACGCTGAGCCAGCCGTAAAAGGAAACACCTCTACCAACGCAATGAAAACCGTAACGGTAGAAGGCGGCGCACAGGTACAAGTTCCTTTGTTCATCAAGACCGACGAAGAAATCGTGATCAATACGGAGGATGGGTCTTACAAAGAGCGCGCGAAGTAAATCTTAAGCTCACGCTCGCGAAAACAGCTGCGAGAGCCAGCCTAAATTCACAACACGCTGAAACAGAAAACCACCGCTTGCGGTGGTTTTTTTATGGGTGTCGTGCTCAGGGAATTGGACCTAAAAAAGAGTTTCTACAATGGAATAGACTACAATGAATAGGAAGAACAGCCACATCCCTAAGGCCAGCTTGCCCCATTTGATGTTTTTACCCTCTTCTAAGACGTCGACAATACGTTCCTCCAGTTCTCCCAAACCGAG
>JAYPCB010000006.1:0-39223 GCA_038124525.1 Cryomorphaceae bacterium | reverse complement strand
ATGGTCGGCAATCCACTGCCCAATTCCTTCCAGTGCTCACCACCGTCAAGGGTAAACCAAAGGCCAAATTCTGTACCTACGAACAATAAGTTCGGGTTGATGTGATCCTCTGCAACGCTGTACACAGAGCCGCGCTCAGGCAAGTCACTAGCGATACTTTCCCATGAACGTCCACCGTCGTCGCTCTTGAACAAGTACGGCTTAAAATCGCCGTTTTTGTGGTTGTTGAACGCTGCGTAAATCACATTGTCGTCGTGCTGCGAAGGCACGATGTCCTGAACATATACCAGCGGTAGATTCAGTGATCCGACTTGGGTTTTCGGCAAAGTATTGAAGTTCTTGACGCTGGTCCAATTCTTACCATCATCTTCCGTCTTCCAAACCAATCCGTCGTCTGTTCCGACCCATAAATGCCCCGGCTTGTTCGGGTGCTCTTTCATGGTCACAATGTTGCCGTAAATCGAAGTGCTCTTGTGCAAAGCCACAGCCTCAGGTCCCCAGTAGCGGTCCATAATTGGCAAAGTATTGCGGTCCAATTGTCTGCTCAAGTCCCCGCTAATAGCTGTCCAGCTATCTCCGCGGTCTGTGCTTTTGAAGACTTTATTCGCCGCGAAGTACAAGGTTTTCTTTTGGTGCTTGCTCGCAATAAGCGGAGCATCCCAATTCCATCTATAGGCAGGCTCTTTGTATCTGCTTTGTGGCTGAATAGGAGTCTTCTCACCGGTTTGCTTATTGAATCGCACCAACCATCCGTATTGTGCTTGAGCATAAACGATGTTCGGATCGTCTGGATCCGTAGCGCTTTCAAAACCATCGCCACCATTGGTCACAAACCAATCGCTGTTGATGATTCCGCGAGAATTGATGGTTTGCGACGGTCCACCCAAGCTATTGTTGTCTTGAGTTCCGCCGTAAATGTTGTAGAACGGCCAGTCGTTATCGACGGCCACGCGGTAAAATTGGATCGTAGGAATATTTGCCTTCCAATTCCAGCTGCTCATCCCATCCCAAGTTTCATACAAACCGCCGTCCGTACCAATGTACATGTGGTCCGTGTTCGCAGGGTCAATCCACAAACAGTGGTTGTCCACGTGCTTGAACCGCTTCGGAATGCGGTTGAACGTTTTTCCCCCATCCGTGCTCACTTGCGCGTAGGTATCCATGCTGTACACGGTGTTTTCATCCGTTGGATGGCAAATGAACTCTACGTAGTAGTTTCCAGATGTTTCATGGCCCGATTTCTTGCTCCAGCTCGCCCCACGATCTTCCGATGCGTAAGTACCGTGCCCTTCAATGGTCGCGTATAGCTTATCTGGATTTGCTGGCGCAATATCCATCCCGATACGGCCCACATCTCCGCCGGGCAATCCGCCGCCAAGCTTTTCCCAATTCGCCCCACCGTCCGTGCTCTTGTATATCGCACTTTCTGGTCCACCGCTTAGGTAGGTGTATACGTGGCGACGACGCTGATGAGCCGTAGCATATAGTGTTTTTGGATCTCTAGGATCCATATGTATTTCGTTGAATCCGGTATGCTCACTCACATGTAGAATGCGGGTCCAATTCTTCCCGCCATCCTTTGTTTCGTAAATACCGCGCTCACCCCCGGCGCTCCACAATGGACCGTAGGCTGCCACGTACACGTGGTTGCCGTCATTCGGGTCTATGGTAATCATGCCGATGTGCTCACTCGTGGACAACCCAACATTGTCCCAAGATTTTCCGCCGTCGCGGCTCACATATACCCCATCACCGTAGGGTACAGAACGCTGGTTGTTATTCTCACCCGATCCAACCCAAACGACGTTCGAATTTGTCGGGTCTATGGTCACACACCCGGTGCTGTAGCTTCCTTCCCCGTCGAAAATAGGCTCGAAAGTGGTGCCGTTATTGGTCGTTTTCCATACTCCGCCCGAGGCCAAGGCCAAATACAAGGTACCAGGATTTTCAGTGTCCACAGCGAGGTCGACAATACGACCTGATGTGGTAGCTGGACCAACATTTCTCCATTTAAAAGCACTCAAGCTAGCGTCCGTCCATGCAGGAGCGTCGTCTTTACTTTTACGTTGCGCAAAGCTTTCCTGTGGAAGACAAAATGAGATGAATAGGGCAAGGGCAGTTAGGCGTTTCAACCAAGTGAAATTCATAGTGTGATTCTAATGCAGTTCTTATCCCTGCAAAATACGGCAAAAGATGGAAAAGCCCTTAGATTTTCCAAGCTACGCCTACGACTAGAATAGCCTCTTGCATTTGATACAAGAATGGGTCGCTATATTCCTTGCTGAACGGATAGTATTGGCTGCGTTGAATGCGGCGTTGCCAGCCAAATTCTACCGTAGTTTGGTCGCTGCGAATGGCCAATCCCAGGCTGTACCCTACGGCGGCTTGCTGGCCTTCGCGGTAGGAAGGAGAGAATTGCCCCCCGCCCC
This sequence comes from Cryomorphaceae bacterium, assembly GCA_038124525.1. GTDB lineage: Bacteria > Bacteroidota > Bacteroidia > Flavobacteriales > Schleiferiaceae > UBA10364. Next base: position 36,794 of record JAYPCB010000006.1, on the reverse strand, counting down.
TTAAGATTAAAGGTCCTAAGCGCCACTCTGTGCCGAGTGCAAAGAGGTGCTGATTTGAAACGGTGCTATCGATGATTTCTGCCAGGTAACGCTCGTTTCTTCCCGTGCTCATGGTCCACGAATGCGGGATGAAGGTGTGTCCTGCGGTCATCAGACCCGCTCGTCCGACGACGATGGTCGCGCCACTTTGCAGTTTGGGTGCAGTAATGATGCCCCAACTATATTCCGTTCCATATCCCTGGGCGGTCATCGCGCTGCTGCTTACCGAAGGACGCGTAGCGCTGAAAGTGGTTTCCCAATCTAGGTTGAACCCGTGAATTTGCGGCAACTCGAGGGTTGCGCCCAGTCGAAGGAATTGGACCGGACGGTAATACATTCCTAGATTTCCGCTGATGCCCAAAGACATGTTCGTCCACACTTCCGTGGAGCTGAAATAATTCAAATCCGAGAAGGTGTTATAGGTCTCGCGATGTTCTATTTCAACATCTTCGTTGGAGGTTACAATTTGTACGCTTCCGCCAAAATACCATTGCGGGCTTTGCTGAAAAGCGGCGCCAAGGGTAATTCTGTTTCTCATTCCTTTTCGGAAATAGTTGTGCGTGTAGTCTGTAGAGGTGAGGTCAGCGGTACTCACATATTCCATCTTATCTGGATCCCAGTCGACAGCATAGCATTGGTAGAGCATATCCTCATAAGGCCCAAGATTGTCCGCTAAAAACTCGGGCGGTGTCCCGTTGGCATAATCAATGATGGGCAGTTGCATGCTGTTTGCATCGCTGGCCTGTATCTTGAATTTTCGCGCATAGGCGTGATCCGTATTGTAGACAAAAAACAAGCGCATCGGGCTTTCTGGGTCTTTAGATACCCACCCAAAATTCGGAAGGATGGCTCGGTTTGTAGTCCCTCGTAAGAACAAATCATCTTGATCGTACATAGTCCTGGTCAGACCACCTACGTTAATACTGAATCCTTGTTGCCGATATAGTCCGGCAAGTGCGGGGTTTAATGCGATAGCCGTCATGCTACCGCTCAGGGCGACGGTTGCAGAAGACATGCTTGTGAAGCGCGCATCGCCTACAGTTGTGGGTTGATTGAGTTCTAAGAAATAATCCAAGTCTTGGGCGTGCATGTGCAGGCCCACCATGAATACAAGAAGTAAAAGCTTGAATCTAATCATCGACGTCTCGATCCTCCTGCACCGCTGCTGCCCGAACTGCTGCGCCCGGATGAATTGCTCGGGGAGTAGCTTCTTGAGCTGTTGTTACTGCTGCGAGTGCTTTGAGAAGGTTGCGACCATGAGCGTTCGTTCACAGAGCGACCGTACGACTTTATATTTGAGGGTCGCTGATAGGTACTTTGAGTAGGCCTTGTGCGTGAGGTTGGTCGAGAAGAATTTGCCTTTGGCGTTGTAGGTTCGCTCAGCTGCTCGATGGCGCGTAGAGTTCGCGCTCCAATGCTTTGGTCGGTGTCCACAGTTGTGCGTCCATTGATTGCACTTCCGCCTCCACTTCTGCCGTATTTAGATGGGCGAGAGCCGCCATAGTTAATCCCGGGTCTTGTAGGAGTGTTGTTGGAGTTTCCAGAACTCGCCCAGCCATTGTTCCAGCCGTATGGATTGTAGCCGTAGCCATATCCGTACCCGTACATGTATGGATTATATCCGTAAGGATTGTAACCGTACGGGTCGTATCCAAAACCGTCCATGCCAAGGGAGTTGTAGCCCATAGGTATCCAAAAGTTACCCCAAGGAGATAAGCCCATGGGGCTGTTCCAACCGAAGGTGTTCCATGATCCCATGGAGTTTATGGACCAATACGGCGAATTAATTCTCCCGAATCCAGTGGTCCAGTAGTTTTGAGTGTAGGTTGGGGTATTAGGGAAGTTGTAGCCGTTTGCAGTGGTACCCTGCCAGATGGCGTCTAAATCCTCCTCCTCCAAGTCTTCTAATGCCGGTCCGTTATTCGAAAGGGCAAATAGCGGCAAGGGAAGGGTAGGGTTGTAGTAGTTTTCGTCCTCGAAATAGTTGTCAGTCAAACTTACAGAAGTACCACATGAAACAAGTAGTAGATAAGAAATGCCGCTAAGTAGGAGAACCTTCTTCATAACTTCAGTAGTTTTGCCGTCTGCAACTATAGGTACAAAAGTTATACCAAGACCTCTATTATGGGAAAACACTTGACAACGAGAGCGGAAGATTACTCGAAATGGTACAATGAACTCGTAGTGAAGGCCGATCTGGCTCAGAACTCCGGCGTTCGTGGTTCTATGGTGATTAAGCCTTATGGTTTCGCCATTTGGGAGCGCATCCAAGCGGATTTGGATCGCCGGTTCAAAGAAACAGGACACATGAATGCATACTTCCCGCTGTTTATTCCAAAATCTTACTTCTCTAAGGAAGCCTCTCACGTGGACGGTTTTGCGAAAGAATGTGCGGTGGTGACTCATTACCGTTTGAAGAATGATCCTGATGGCAATGGTGTTGTTGTAGACCCAAATGCTAAATTAGAGGAGGAGCTTATCGTACGTCCAACCTCTGAAACCATTATTTGGGATACGTACCGCGATTGGATTCAGAGCTACCGTGATCTACCAATTTTGGTGAATCAATGGGCGAATGTGGTGCGTTGGGAAATGCGTACACGTTTGTTCTTACGTACGGCTGAATTTTTGTGGCAAGAGGGCCATACGGCGCACGCCACCAAGGAGGAGGCTATTCAAGAGGCTGAGACCATGTTGGATGTCTACGCCTCTTTTGTAGAAGAAATCATGGCTATTCCGGTATTGCGTGGTATTAAAACCGAAGGTGAGCGCTTTGCAGGCGCCTTGGAAACTTATTGTATCGAAGCATTGATGCAAGACGGTAAGGCATTGCAGGCTGGAACTTCTCACTTCTTGGGGCAGAATTTTGCCAAGGCATTTGATGTGAAGTTCCAGACTAAAGAAGGAACCCAAGAGCATGTCTGGGCGACCTCTTGGGGGGTGAGTACCCGATTAATGGGTGCGCTGATTATGACGCACAGTGATGATAATGGTTTGGTATTGCCCCCGAAATTGGCCCCATATCAAGTGGTTATTGTACCAATTTACAAAGGCCAAGAGCAGTTGGATGCCATTTCTGAAGTGGCCAACGATTTGGTGCAGCAATTGCGCGCTCAGGGCATTACTGTGAAGTACGACGATCGCGATACACAAAAACCAGGTTGGAAGTTTAATCAATACGAGTTGCAAGGTGTGCCATTGCGCATTGCTATTGGTCCTAAGGATTTAGAGAAGGGTAGTGTGGAATTGGCCCGTAGAGATACCCTAACAAAACAGTTTGTGTCTCAAGCGGACGTTGCGACGGTTGTTCCAGCGTTGTTGGACGAGATTCAAAACAGCTTGTTTGAGAAGGCATTGAAATTCCGCGAGGAGCGCACGCATGTGGCCAATTCTTGGGAAGAGTTCGAGGCATTGATCAAGGAAAGCGCAGGCTTTGTGTATGCGCACTGGGACGGAACGACAGAGACTGAAGATAAGATCAAGGATTTGACAAAAGCGACCATTCGCTGTATACCGCTAAATAATGAGCAAGAAGAAGGAACGTGTATTCTTACCGGTAAGCCGAGTAAGCAACGCGTAGTCTTCGCGAAAGCTTACTAGGCCTTTGTTCCAGGGAGTGAAAATATTTTCGATTTTTTGATTGAAAGTGTTGTGGAACTGAAAAAGCTCATTACATTTGCACTCCCCAAACAAAAGAGGGGAATGTTCTGGAACATTTTGGCCCGTTCGTCTAGCGGTCCAGGACGCCGCCCTTTCACGGCGGAAACACGGGTTCGATTCCCGTACGGGTCACAAAAACTTAATTAAAAAGACAATGGCAAACCATAAGTCTGCATTAAAGAGAATACGCCAAACAGCCAAGAAGGCTGCGCACAATCGTTACTACCATAAGACGACTCGTAACGCCGTGCGTCGTTTGCGCTCTACCACCGATGCGTCAGAAGCAGCTGAGTTGCTTCCACGTGTAGCTTCTATGTTGGATAAACTTGCAAAACGCAACATCATCCACAAAAAGAAAGCATCTAATTTGAAGTCTAGCTTAGCCAAGCACGTCGCTGCTCTATAAGCTTAACTTAAACGGTGTAAAGATAATAGTGACCCGTCTCCGGTGGAGGCGGGTTTTTTTATGCCCTGATGTGAGGCAAGGGTATGGGCAAAAAAATCCCCGCTAGTGCGAGGATTTTCTTTTTCTATCAAAGGATTTACTCTGCGTAGAGCTCGTCAATTTGTTTTTCATACTTAGCAAGGATAGGCTTGCGCTTCACCTTGAAGGTAGGAGTCAAACATCCGTTATCTACAGAGAACTCCTCGGTGTCGATGATGATCTTCTTCACCTTTTCCCATTGACCGAAGCCAGTATTCGCTTTTTCAACATCTTTCCATACGCGATCGCGTACTTGTTGGTTCTGAGCCATTTCTTCAATGGTGGTGAACTCGATGTCGTGACGTGAACACCACTCTTTTACTCCTGGCTCATTTAAGATACAGATGGCTGCCGGGAACTTGCGGTTCGAACCGATGACCATGCTCTGCTCAATGAGGTGTGAAGCTTTGAGTTCGTTCTCGATCAGCTGAGGTGCAATGTACTTACCTCCTGAGGTCTTGAACATTTCCTTCTTACGATCAGTGATGCGGATGAATCCATCCTCAATAACACCGATATCGCCAGTGTGGAACCATTCGCCAGTCATTACTTCTGCAGTAAGCTCTGGTTGTTTGTAATACCCCATCATGATATTTGGTCCTTTGGCCAAGATCTCACCGTCTTCTGCAATTTTTGCTTCAACGCCGTCGATTACCTTACCTACGGATCCCACGCGAATCATTCCTGGTTCTGCGGTGGTGTTCACCGAAATCACCGGAGCGGTTTCAGTCAACCCGTATCCTTCTAGAATAGGAACGCCCATACCAGAGAAGAAACGTGCCAATCTAGGTTGTAGGGCAGCAGAACCTGAAGCCACAGCCTTGATTTCCGTCATTCCTAGTGCTGCACGCACTTTGCTAAATACCAGTTTGTCGGCAATGCCGAGTTTCCAGTGGTAGAACCCACCATTGGCATTTTCAGGCTCCCATTGCAACGCAAGGCTAACTGCCCATTCGAAAATTTTTGTTTTTAATCCACCCGCAGCGGTTCCATTGGCAACAATGCCGTCGAAGAACTTCTCTAACAAGCGAGGAACAGCCGTGAAAATGGTTGGCTTCGCAAAGTTCAAATCTGCCTTGATGGTTTCAATACTCTCAGCGAAATAGATGGCAGCCCCATTGTACATGTACAAGTATTGGATGAATCGCTCAAAACTGTGACACACGGGCAAGAAACTCAACGCGCGTGCTTGACCGCGAACCAATCCAGGAATACGTGGCGTTGCATTGATCACATTGGACATCATGTTTCTATGCGACAACATTACTCCTTTTGGAAGACCTGTTGTACCAGAAGTATAGATGATGGTCGCCAAATCTTCAGGATCCACAGCTGCAGCCATTTTTTCTAGCTCCTCTTGTTTATCCATGGATGCACCTAGGTCGTAGACTTCATGCCAATGAGGAATGCCGTCATACTTCTCAAAAGTGTAACACTGCTTCATGTTTGCACATTTAGGCATCGTGTTCTTTACTTTTTCATACAGCTCGTCATTGGAAACGAAACAATAAATGCTTTCGCTGTGGTTAAAGATGTATTCGTAATCGTCTTCGGTCATGGTTGGATAGATCGGAACGTCTACGGCGCCAATCTGCAATAGTGCGTGGTCCATGATGTTCCATTCACAACGGTTGTTGTGCGAAATGAGTGCGACTTTATCTCCGTGTTTAATCCCTAGAGCTAAAAGTGCGCGGCTTGCCTGATCGACGGCATCCACAAATTCTTTGGTGCTGTACGACTTCCACTCCCCACCAACTTTAGAAGTCATCATTAACTTCATTGGAATGTGTTCCAATTGGTACCTAGGGATGTCGAATAATCTTGTAGGTTGATTCATGTGTGTTTTTTGATTGTGTTAAGCGAAGGCTTAAGATACTAAAAATGTCTTTTCGAACTTTATTGTCATTGAGCATGTAACGACTCCCCTCCAACAATGGTTCGCAATACGACTGTTTTGTTTCTGAGTTGAGGGTCTTCATTCCACAGGTCCTTATTTAAGATGGTGAAGTTTGCCATTTGCCCTACAGCGATGGACCCGTAGTTGTGTTCACCGAAGGCGCTATAGGCAGCGCCTTGTGTCATGGCGGTGATGGCCATTCCGGGACTTACGCGTTGTTCTGGCAAGAACCCTTCCTCAGGCCAATGATGGGCATCTTGACGTGTGGTGGCTGCAAAAAATGTAGCCAATGGGTCTATGTGTTCGATAGGAAAATCCGTCCCAAAAGCGACGCGGTCTCCGGCTGAATTAAAGATTCTTAAATAGCTGTAGGCATGGTGAAGGCGTTCCTGGCCTAAGCGCTCCTCTGCCCAATACATGTCGCTCGTGGCGTGGGTAGGCTGGACAGAGGCAATGATATTTGGGTGGGTGTAATAGGTGCTATCTTCTGGAGTCATGATTTGCGCATGCTCTACACGAAAGCGAAGGTCTTGATCTAAGGGTAAGTCTTGGAAGCTTTCCAAAAGGACGTGGTGGGCGCTATCTCCGATGGCATGAACACATAGTTGCCAATCATTCTGCAAACAGCGGTCGCGCAATGCGTTCAGCTCTTCGGGACTGAGTAATGGAAGACCATAATGATCAGGTAAATCATGGTAGGGATCTCGCAAGAGTGCACCGCGAGAACCTAAGGCTCCGTCGAGATAAGCTTTGACACTTTTTACTCTAAGCAATGGCTTTTCAATGTGACCATGGGTTTCGAAATACTGCAGGTCATCCTCGTTATTGCTAATCATGGCGTTTACAAATAACTTAAAGCTACCTTCTTCTTGAAGTGAGTCTAAGAGTAGGATTTGATCTTTCGATAATCCGGCATCTGTCATGGCGGTGAGCCCATACTTAACAAGGCTGTCTTGGGCTTGCAATAAAGCCGCTCGCCAGAACCTATTTGAGAGCTCAGGGACTTGGACCAAGGTTTCTGCATTATCGACCAACACACCGTCGGTAATGGATCCTCCATCAATCCTTGTATTATTCGTGATGTTGAATTCATCTAGCACGGCTTGATTCACCCAGGCAGCATGACCGTCGATACGGGTCATGTAGATCTTTACGCCCTCGAATCCATCGAGGTCGCTCGCTGTTGGGAAAGATTTTTCGGGCCAATCGTTTTGATCCCATCCACGTCCCACAATCCATGTTTCATTTGGATGAGTATCCACATAGGAGGCAATGCGCTCAATGCATTCTTCTTTGGAGTTTGCGCCGACTAGATTTACGGTGCTCAAGGTGCGTGCATATCCGAACAGGTGGCCGTGGGCATCTATAAAACCTGGGTAGAGGTGTTGTCCCCCAAGCGATAGTTCTTTTTTTGCTTTGGGTAGGAGGGTGTGCTGGCTGATATCAATGATCTCTACAATTTTACCGTCCTTCACCGCAATCCAAAACTCCGAGGCTTCGTGGCTGCCAATAGCATCATGGGGACTGTGTAATGTGAAGTCCTTGAGTAGTAGGTCGTACTCTGGAGGATTTTGGCAGCTGGATAGGGGTAAAACCCATAGCAGGTTATAAACAAAGAATCGGCCAAAAGTGTGGGAAAGATTGCGCATGGAATTCAAATCTGTTGCTCTAAGAATCCCTAAATTTGCACAAATTCTTTTTAAAAATGAATAGCACATCAGTTGCCACTTTAGAACAAGCCCAGGAAATGGGGCTACGTCCTGAAGAATTTGATTCGATCAAGGAGATACTTGGTCGCACACCAAACTACTTAGAGCTAAGCGTTTATGGCGTAATGTGGAGCGAGCACTGTTCCTACAAGAACTCCATCGTTTGGTTGAAAAAATTGCCAAAGAAAGGTCCTCACATGCTCGTGGAAGCGGGCGAGGAGAACGCAGGTCTTGTGGATATTGGTGATGGATTGGCATGTGCATTCAAAATTGAATCTCACAACCACCCTTCTGCGGTAGAGCCGTACCAAGGTGCCGCCACAGGTGTAGGAGGTATTAACCGCGATATTTTTACCATGGGTGCACGCCCGATCGCTCAACTCAACTCATTGCGTTTCGGAAAACCTACTGAAGATAGAACGAAGTGGTTGGTTAAAGGGGTGAGCAAGGGTATTGGCGATTATGGCAATAGCTTTGGTATCCCCATTGTTGGAGGTGAAGTATACTTCGATGAGTGTTACCACCAAAATCCGTTGGTCAATGCCTTCTCAGCAGGTATTGTTGAAGTGGGAAAGCAGATTTCTGCGACTTCTTCAGGTGAAGGTAACCCGGTATTTATCGTAGGTTCAGCCACCGGTAAAGATGGTATTCACGGGGCCTCATTTGCTTCTAAGGATTTGGATGAAGATAGTGCTGATGATATCCCATCTGTACAAGTAGGAGATCCTTTCCAAGAGAAATTGTTGCTAGAAGCGACTATGGAACTGGCTACGACTGATGCCGTGGTTGGAATGCAGGATATGGGTGCGGCCGGTATCACTTGTTCTTCATGCGAAATGTCTGCTGCTGGCGAACACGGCATGAACATTTGGTTGGATAAGGTGCCTTTGCGACAAGATATGGAAGCATGGGAAATCTTGTTATCTGAATCTCAAGAGCGCATGCTCGTTGTCGTTGAAAAAGGCAAGGAGCAGGTTGTACTAGATATCTTCAAAAAATGGGATCTAGAATGCGAAGAGATCGGTGAAGTAACCGGCGACGGCATTGTGAATTATTACTGGGGCGATGAACTAGTAGGTTCTATTCCTGCCGAAAGTGCAGTACTAGGTGGCGGAGCTCCTGTGTACCACAGAGAATGGTCTGAACCAGCGTATTACCAAGAATACAAGCAATTCAACATTGATAGCATTGCGCAGCCTTCAGATTTGAAAGCGGTCGCAAAACAGATGGTGGCGTTGCCTAACATTGCCTCTAAACGCTATATCTACGAGCAATATGATAGCATGGTAGGTACGCGTAACATGAGTACGAATGCACCTTCGGATGCAGGCGTGGTGAACATCAAAGGAACGAACAAGGCCTTGGCCATGAGCGTGGATTGCAACAGCCGATACGTACATGCAGATCCTGAAGTTGGTTGTGCTATTGCCGTGAGTGAAGCGGCACGCAATATCTCTTGTTCAGGAGGTATTCCTTCAGCTGTGACCAATTGTTTGAACTTTGGTAACCCATATAACCCTGAGGTGTACTGGCAGTTTGTAGGTTCCATTAAAGGGATGAGTGCTGCATGTGAGCGTTTCGAAACTCCGGTAACAGGTGGAAACGTGAGCTTCTACAACCAAACACAAATTGGCGATAAAGTAGATCCAGTGTTCCCAACACCAACCATTGGTATGATTGGTGTGGTTGAGGACAAGAAGTATGTGATGACCTTGGACTACAAAGCCAAAGGAGATCTCATCTTCATGATCGGGTCAAACCACGACGAAATCAATTCTTCTCAATACTTGGTGAACATTCACGGTGTGGAGAAGAGCACAACGCCTCACTTCGATTTGGAAGAGGAGTACGTGAACCAAAAACAACTTCAAATGCTTATTCGCAAAGGCGCGATCAACAGTGCTCACGATGTAAGTGAAGGTGGTTTGTTTGTGGCTTTATTGGAAAAAGGGATGGCTTCGGGTCTAGGATTCGACATCACTCTTCCGGCAGAGTACCGCAAGGATGCGATGCTTTTTGGTGAAAGCCAAAGCCGCATTGTGGTCACGGTGAGTGAAGATGATAAAGATGCCTTCATCGACTTGATGATGCTGAACGGTTGTGATTTCGATTTGTTGGGTCACGTAACCAAAGGCAGCATTCGCGTAGACGATGAAGATTGGGGTACTGTTGCTGAGTACCAGGACATCTACGACAACGCATTGAGTGATATCCTCACCAAATAAAATTGCGGAATTAAAATTCAGGACGGCTTCTACGAGAGTAGAGGCCGTTTTCTTTTGCATAGCGCCCTATTCGATATTCGAGTCCAAATAGCACACCAGTTGTGAGTGAAGTGGCCGGGGAATAAGGCCAAGTCCAACTTGCCATCACACCAATGTTCTTAGAGGGATGCCATGCGTAGCCAATTTGTGGGGCGGCACCGAACGTATTGGCTTTTTGTTGAGAAAGCTGCTCGGCCGTTTGTACGATCCCCATGCCTATACGCAACTCACTGTGTAAGGGCTCCAATGGGATTTTTCTAATGACCGAAAACGTGCGCCAATCATTGAATGTATTCTCCTTCCATATGCCGCCGCCGTCGGTCAAAGCTTGGAATTGAAGGTAGGTTTTTTGGTCGTATTCATAGCCGAATTGGACCCCAACATAAGGATACCCTCCACCCACATTGAAGAAGGTGTATCGGTTTGCGTGCATAGAGGAATGCCGCTGGCCAAAGCTCAGCGTTGAGAAGCAAACAAAGGCCGCTAATACAAGAGACTTCCTCATACCATAAAGGTATTTTATAAGTGTCTCAGTTTTACTTTAGTCGAGGTAGTACTATCAACAGGTCAACCAAAATAAAACGAGGCCAATCGGAAAGTGTTGGCGTGCGCTTCAATAATGGTTTTGATTTCCGGACTGTAGCCCCCACCCATAACGGCAACTACAGGAGTGAGGTGCTTTTTACAATATTCAAAAACGAGTTCGTCCCGGTGTTTGCAACCTTGTAAGGTGAGTCCCATGCGACCCAGTTTGTCGCCTTGCAAAACGTCGACGCCGCTTTGAAAGAACACGAATTCGGGTTGTACGGTGTTGAAGAGATTCTCCAAGGTTTTTTCCAAAGTGCTGAGGTAGATGTCGTCGCCAGTGAAATCGTCTAAAGGAATGTCTAGGTCGGAGGTTTCCTTGTGGTAGGGATAGTTTTTGGCGCCGTGCATGGAAAAGGTATGAATGCGAGGGTCGCCCTGGGCGAGAACGGCGGTGCCATTACCTTGATGAACATCTAAGTCAATGACGAGGATGCGTTCGAGGCCGTGAAAGTCGATGAGGTGATGGGCGCCGATGATGATGTCATTAAGGATGCAGAATCCTTCGCCGCGGTCGTAGTAGGCATGGTGTGTGCCGCCAGCGACATTGAGTCCAGCGCTTTCGTGGGTAAGGGCGTGAACGGCAAGGTCCACGGTGCCTTGACAGATTGTGCGCTCGCGGTCGATCAACTGTTGGGATAGGGGGAAGCCAATTTTTCGCTGCGCCTTGCCCGGCAAAGTCAAGTCCTTGAGTTGCTGCCAATATTCGGCGCTATGGGTCCTAAGAATACGTTCTTCCGGGAGGAGCGTAGGGTGAATGATTTGATCCTCGGTGAGGGTACCTTCGTACAACAGCTGCTCGGGGAGCAGGCTGTATTTCGCCATGGGAAACCTATGGTTGTCCGGTAAGGGGTGGTGATAAATGGGTGCCCAGGCGATTTTGATCATGTCACTGCCTCAACACAGCCCCAGCACGTTTGTTCAATTGGTCCACAATCTTTGAAACCATTTTGTCCACTGCCTTATCGTTCAGTGTTTTGTTGGCGTCTTGGAAGATCATTCCTATTGCATAGCTCTTTTTATCGCTCGGCAACTTATCCCCTTCATATACATCGAACAGGAAGGTGTTTTGCAAGAGTCCGCGACCTGTTTGGGTGATGATTTCCTCCAAGTTTTGGTAGGATTCGTTACGGTCGACCAACAGTGCCACATCGCGGCGAACGGATGGGAACTTAGGCAGGTTTTCGAAGAGTTGGCTGCCTTGCTGCAAGACTAATTGGACGCATTGTTCCCAATTCATCGAAGCGTGCACCACGGCGCCTTTGCAATCGAAATGCTTCAACACCTTCGGATGAACCGTGCCTAGGAATCCAATGGTGCTCTTGCCTGCCTTGATTTCCAAGTACTCGCCGTAGAGAGAGTGGCTGCCAGTTTTAAAGGTGGCGTTCAGTCCCAATCTATCCAGTAGTGCCTCCATCATTCCCTTCATCCAGAAATAATCGTTGGATTGGGCACCTTGATTCCAATAGTCCGTGGTGGTGTGGCCAGCGGCGAAAAGGTCGAGCTTGGTTTGTTCGTAATACCCGCTGGCCCCTTTGCCGTATGTTTTTCCTCGCTCGAAAAATCTCAAGTTCGGTTGTTGGCGTTTCTGGTTAAAGCTGATGGCTTGCAAACCGCCAAAGAGCAGGTTGGCGCGCATCACATTGAGGTCGAGACTCAGTGGGTTCATCATCTCCACGAGGGAGTCCACGAGTTCGCCTTGAAGTTTTTCATAATCCTCTCCCTTGCTCAAGGAATTGTTCATGATTTCGAAGAATCCATTTCCAGTGAGCTGTTGGAGGACATTCTTTTCAAGTTTTTCGGGACGAGGGTCTAGTGGAGCCACGCTAATTTTCATTTGCGAAGGCACCTCTACCTTGTTGAATCCATAGATTCTCAAGATTTCCTCGGCGATATCTACATCACGGACTACGTCCACACGGTAGGTAGGGACGGCGACTTTCCAAGTATCACCATTGACTGCAAGGATGGTGAAGTCCAATTGTTTTAGGATCAAATCCACGGTATCCGCGCTGAGTTCTAGTCCGATCAAAGACATGACTTTTTGGAAACTGAAGCTCACTTCTTCCCACGGGAATGAGGCGGCACCTACGAGGTCCGCTGGGCTGATTTCAGCACCTGCGAGTTCAGCCAATAGTGATAGGGCGTAAGCATGTGCTTGTGCCGTTATATTTGGGTCTACACCGCGCTCGTAGCGGTAGCTGGCATCGGAATTGATGGCGTGACGCTTGGCGGTTTTTCTCACTCGTACGGCGTTGAAATAAGCGCCTTCGAGGTAGACATTTTTAGTGTTTTGGCTTACTCCGCTGGTCAATCCACCCAATACGCCGGCAATACAAACGGGCCCTTTGGCGTCGGCGATGATCATATCTGCAGGGTCCAAGGTGCGTTCAGTCTCATCCAAAGTGGTGAGAGTTTCGCCTGCCTTTGCAGGACGTACGATCACGGCATTGCCTTGAAGTTGATCTGCATCAAAGGCATGCAATGGGTGACCGAAGGTGTGCATGACGTAGTTGGTGATGTCTACGACGTTGTTTTTCGGGACTAGGCCGATGGCGGTCAAGCTGTTGCGCAACCACTCTGGGCTTTCCTGTACGGTAATGTTGGTGAGGTAGGCGCCGTAGTAGGCCGGACAACCATCATCTTCCACAGTAAGGGTGATGGGGTTGGTGGCATTTGTAGGGAAGCTACCGCTCGGGACGATTAGGGCAGGGGCCGATTCTCCCGCGGTAATCAACGCCGCACGAAGGTCGCGAGCCACTCCAATATGCCCCATTGCGTCGGTTCGGTTTGGCGTCAATCCAATCTCAAACACGTGGTCGGATTCCAGCGAGAATACCTCGGCACAAGGAGTGCCTGCCTTCCATTTATCTTCCAGCACGAGGATGCCGTCGTGGTCACTGCCTAATCCTAGCTCATCTTCTGCACAGATCATTCCCATGCTCACTTCGCCACGAATTTTGCCTTTTTTCAAGGTTAATTCTTCACCGCCCGGGTAAAGGGTAGTGCCGACGAGGGCCACTGGTACGGTTTGACCGGCGGCGACGTTTGGAGCGCCACAAACGATTTGAAGGGGTTCGCCTTCGCCTACATCGACGGTGGTGATGCGCAATCGATCAGCGTTGGTGTGTTGTTCGCAGGTCAATACCTTGCCCGCCACTACTCCGCGGAGTCCGCCTTTAACGGATTCAACTTCTTCAACACCTTCCACTTCAAGGCCGGTATCTGTAAGGATTTCGGCCACTCGCCCAGGGCTGAGGTCTACTTGTAAGTATCGCTTTAACCAACGGTATGAAATCTTCATGCGCGCATAATTCGAATAAGAATCAAAGGTACACTTTGCCCGGCAAAAGCAAAGGGCTAAAGGTGGCTTTTAAAAGGTAGAAAAGAGTAGGGCGCCATAGAGTCCAAATCTGAGGAATCTCACCAGGGTGATCCACACGAAATATTTGAACGGGTATTTGTTCATACCGCTGAGTTGGCACACGATGGGATAGGGCAATGGGGTGAGGGCGGCCAAGATGATGAGCAGTCCCCCGAAGCGGCGCAGCTGGTCCATAATAGTGGCGTTGCGTTCGAGGATTCGTTCACGCACGATTTTGCGTGTAGACCAAAATCGGCCAATGAAGTAGGAAACTATTCCTGCGGTGTAACTCAAGGTGGCCAAGAGGGCCAGCATCCAGTTGGGCTTTAGGGTTTCATCAGCCCAAACGATGAGGAGTTCGGGGGTGATGAATCCAAAGGAAACTTCGCTGAAGAAGAATAAGCTGATCAGGCCGGCAGGGGAGAGGATTTGAGTGACCCAAGCCATGGCATCGTCGATGTCGATTATGTAGCCGTCGATCAGGTAAAACAGGCCAAGGATGATGAAGATGGAGGCGCCGAGTTTGAGCAGGTTAGAACGTAAGAAGGTATATCCGCCTGTGCGCAATAGAAGTTGGTGGTAGGCTTTTAGGAAAATGGGTATACGTTTTGGCATCTTATGATATTCGGTTCCATCCCCACTGGTGCTTGTACAATGCGGCCCAATGGTCTCTTATGCTTTGGTGTTCTTTTAGGTCCAATTGTGGGTCTTCGCGCAATAACTGTTCCACGATATGCCGTGTCCAAGCTAAAAGTGGTCCATCTCCGGTGAGGGAGGCGAGCTTAAAAGGTAATTGGCCACTCTGCCTTGTTCCCATCATATCTCCGGGACCACGCAGTTGCATGTCCACTTCGGCGATTTCAAACCCATCTTGTGTGCGAACCATGGTTTCCAAACGCGTTTTTGCATCCTCGGTGAGTTTGAAGGAAGAGACTAGCACGCAATAGCTTTCTTCAGACCCACGGCCAACGCGTCCGCGCAGCTGGTGCAATTGGCTCAACCCAAAACGCTCGGCATTTTCGATGACCATCACACTGGCATTAGGCACGTTTACACCCACCTCAATAACTGTTGTGGCGACGAGAATGTTCGCCTTGCCCTTGGCGAAGCGCTGCATCTCACCCTCCTTTTCCTCCGCGCTCATGCGCCCGTGGACGACAGCGATCTCGTATTGCGGGCGCGGAAAATCTCTCAAGAGTTGTTCGTAGCCGTCTTGAAGGTTTTTAAGGTCCAATTTTTCACTCTCCTCAATCAACGGGAATACCACATAGACTTGGCGACCCTTGGCAATTTCACGCTGCATGAAGCCGTTGAGTTTGAGCCGGTTTTTTTCATACAAATGGTGGGTCTGTATGGGCTTTCTTCCCGGCGGCAGCTCGTCGATGGTGCTCACGTCCAAATCCCCGTAGATGCTCATGGCCAGGGTGCGCGGGATGGGCGTGGCGGTCATGACCAATACGTGTGGTGGATGTTCGTTTTTCTTCCAAAGCTTTGCGCGTTGTGCCACCCCAAAACGGTGCTGCTCGTCGATGACGGCAAGGCCAAGGTTGGCAAACTTTACTGTAGGCTCAATGAGAGCATGGGTCCCGATCAATATGGATAGGCTACCGTCCGCAAGACTTTGGTGAATGGAGGCGCGCTCGGCGGCGGTGGAGCTTCCGGTGAGCAGGGCGATAGAAATGCCTGCTGGGGCACACAATTCATTGAGGCCTTCGTAATGTTGGGTGGCCAGGATTTCTGTAGGCGCCATTAAGGCGGCTTGGTACCCATTGTCTATGGCCAATAACATGGCCAACATGGCCACGATGGTTTTACCGCTGCCCACATCGCCTTGCACCAATCTGTTCATTTGAGCGCCCGTGCGGACGTCGGCCCGTATTTCTTTTACTACCCGCTTTTGTGCACCGGTCAATTCAAAAGGCAGGTGATTTTCGTAGAAGTTCAAGAATGTCTGCCCTACTTCGTCAAAAGCATAGCCCTTGATGCCCGTTTTCTGACGCATTTTGTTGCGCAATTGGGTCAGTTGTAAAAAGAAGAACTCGTCAAACTTGATCCGTTTTTTAGCCGCTTCAAGGTGTTCGACACTCTTGGGGAAATGAATCCACTGAAGGGCTTGGGGCAATCCGATGAGCCCGTGTTTCGTGCGAAAGGCTTCGCTCAAGGGATCTTGGATATGGGCCAATTCCGTTTTTAATATCCCATAAATAACCTTGCCCAATCCTTTGGAATGAAGGCCTTTTTTGGTCAGCTTGTCGGTGGTGGAGTACACCGGTTCCAAGGCCGAGCTTTGCTGCGTCTCTGGGGCATAAATTTCGGGATGGGGAATGCTCTTTTTCCCCTTGAAATCATTGACTTTTCCGTACACGATGAGCGGCACATTGGCCTTGAGGGAACGCGAGATCCACTTGGCCCCCTTGAACCAGACCAATTCTATTTCACCGGTTGAATCTTTGAAATATGCGACCAATCTGCTTTGCCTTCCCGCACCGACGGTTTCCCATCCGGTGATTTGCCCTTTGATTTGCACCTCGCCGCTAAATGCGGTCAGCCCCGCCACTGTGGAAAAACTACTTTTATCCACATAGCGGAAGGGGTAGTGCTCGAGCATTTGTCGCATGGTACGCACCCCAAGCTCCTCCGCAAGGACTGCGGCGCGATCCGGTCCAACACCGTTGGCGTATACAATAGGGCTATGGGTTGTGCTCATCGTTGTAAAAGTAAGTATCTTTTCAGCGTCGTTTATGCAGAACCAGAGCGCAAATATTTACAGAATACTCACACTCACGACAGATTTATTACTGATCGTTGGCCTCTTCGCGGCAGTGGGGTGGTGGCGCTTTGAGGATCTACGTATCTCGAATCCAGAATATTACAACTACTATCTGCAGCTTTGGGTGCTGACCGGAGTAAGCTGGCTCGTCGTGGGCCGCTGGTCGGGAAGTTTCACCTACACTGCGGGTTTGGAGCAGCGCAATGTGACGGGCCAATTACTTCAAGCAGCCCTAGCGCAATTCGCCATCCTGGCGATTATCGTCGTAGGACTCAAAGGATATTACTACAGCCGCCTATTCTTGGCAGTCTTCTTCAGTGCCTTTTATGCCTTCGCTTGGTTGAGCCGATTATTTTATGTGGCCTACCTCCGTCGCCAAATGGCCGCTGGGAAGTGGCAGCGTAGGTTCTATTTGTTGGGTAGCCACGCCACAGCCGACGCGTTTATTGCGCTCACGACCCACCGTCCGGAATTGGGCTGGACCTACGTGGGCCCTGGTGCTGGAACGTTGGACGACGAGCTTAATGTTGATGAAATTATCTGTGCCTTATCGCCGGCCTCTGCCCAATATCAGGAGGCAGAACGATGGGCAGAGATGCGCGGCGTACGGTTCCGCTACCTTCCGGATATGGGCGCGCATTATGCCGGTCAGATGAACATGTCCACGTTGGAAGGCATTCCCGTGTTCTCGCAGCGCAGCGAGCCGCTATTATTGTGGTCGAACGCGCTTTTCAAACGATTGTTTGATGTGATTTTTGCCCTGGTGGGCGTGGTAGTGTTATTGTCTTGGATTTTTCCAATTTCGGCCATCCTCTTGATCTTATCCGGAGTGAAGCCTTTGTTCATTCAAGAGCGAGTTGGGTTATCGGGAAGGCCGTTCAAGGTCTTAAAGTTCCAGACGATCAAACCGTATACGGGAGATTCCAATGCCTTGCAGCGTTGGATGCGCAAAATGGGATGGGACGAGCTGCCGCAATTGTTCAACGTTTTGGCGGGACAGATGAGTTTGGTGGGGCCAAGACCGCACACGAGCGAGGATGTGGAATCCTATAGTTCGTTGGTGAAAAATTACCGCATACGCCATTGGACCAAGCCGGGGATGACCGGATTAGCACAAAGCCGCGGGTTGCGCGGCGGCGGACCGGGCGCGGATGAGGCTCTGTTGCAGGAGCGGATCCGGGCGGACGTGTATTACATTGAGAATTGGTCCCTACTATTGGACCTTAGAATCATATTGGAAACGCTGCTACGTACGGTGTTTTATCCGAGCAGCTTGCATCAAAAATTGGACACATGAAATACCCCGACCTCTTAGAAAGATTTCAGCGTTACGTACAAATAGATACGCAAAGCGACCCGCACAGTCCTACGGTGCCGTCGACGGAAAAGCAAAAGGATTTGGGCCGCGTGCTTGTTGAAGAATTGCTCGCGATGGGTGTCAGTGATGCGCACATGGACGAGAAAGGCTATGTATATGCCACAGTCCCGGCCTCTTCAGGCCACGAGAGTGCGCCGGCCATCTGTTTTTGCTCGCACATGGATACCTCGCCAGAATACAGCGGGGCAGGGGTGGTGCCGACCTTACACCACAACTACGACGGAGGTGATATTGTGTTGCCGAAGGGAGATATCGTTATAGGGCCAAAGGCTTTTGGGCCGTTGAAAGAAATGGAAGGGCACACCATCATTACCTCTGACGGTTCGACGTTGTTGGGGGCGGACAATAAGGCTGGCGTAGCCGAAATCATGGCTGCGGCGGCGTATTTGATGCAACATCCTGAGGTGCCACATGCGACGATGAAGTTGTTGTTCACCCCGGACGAAGAAATAGGCCGCGGGGCGGATCATGTGGATATCGAAAAATTAGGCGCGGCATGGGGCTATACCATGGACGGTGCCACCAAGGGTTCTATTGAAGACGAGACTTTCTCTGCAGATGGAGCGACCGTGATTTTCCGTGGGGCCAATACCCACCCGGGCTATGCCCACAAGAAGATGGGCAATGCCTTGAAGGCCGCTGGAGTGTTTTTGAGTTTGTTGCCGCGCCAAGAATGGGCGCCGGAAGCGACCAAAGGAGAGGCCGGCTTCGTGCACCCGTATGAGATTAAAGGCGGGGTGGAAGAAGTGCGCATCACGATGATCTTGCGCAGTTTTGATTCGACGGAATTGGACGAATATGCAAAATTACTTCATGCCCTGGCCAAACAAGCTGCCAAAGCGGTGAAGCGCACGAGCTATGAGATTGAGATCAGCGAGCAATACCGCAATATGAAGGAGATCCTCGACCAACATCCGCAAGTGGTGGCCTTGGCAGAAAAAGCCATTGATGCGTGCGGATTGCCGGTGCGTAAAGCGAAGATCCGTGGCGGTACAGATGGCTCGAAGCTCAGCTTTATGGGTCTTCCTTGCCCCAATATTTTTGCTGGGGAGCACGCCTTCCACAGCCCCTATGAATTTGTCAGTCTACAGGATATGGAGAGCGCGACCGATGTCATCGTGAAGCTGCTCGAACTTGTGGCTACTGAAGCATAAAAAAAGCCGCCCCGAGGGCGGCTTTTTTTATGGTGCCAAAAATTTTTCTCAGCCTCGTGCGGCATAGGCTTGGTTGAGGGCGTCCGCGAGGCGCACGCCTGCCTGAGCCAATCGCAAGTGCAACAGTTCAGTATTGTCGTACACATAGCGGTAGCCCATTCTTTCTGGATCGCCCATGGTGGAGTAGCACTGCTCGCGCATTTCTACGCTCTCGCGCACCCAATCCTTGGTGGTTGTGCCCTTCCACGATTGAATGTGTTCAGGGGTCACGGTGCTCATGATCCAAATCGAGTATTCGGTGTACGACATTTTCCAGTAATCAATGAGTCCGCTGTCCCATACGCGGTGTAGGTTGGAGCTCTCCCAGAAGAACTTGACTTTGACTTGGTTTCCGCCCATGTCCGTACCGTTGCCACAGTGCAGCGGCTGGTGCACATCGCCAATGAGGTGGGCGAGGGCACGCAAGGCAAAGGCTTCGTCTACGCTGTAGTGTTGCGTTTCAATTTCCTTGAGGAATTTATCGATGGCCATCCAAACATCACCTTTGTCCGGGTGTTCGTGGTGGTCCAAGTGGTCGACAGATTCCACGGTGCAATAGTGCCACGCGTTCAAGCTGTCGTACGACGGTTCTGATTTAATAAAGTCCATCCAATTCGCGACCATGGCCAAATCTTCCCCTTCAAGGGTGTTGATAATGTGCGCTTTAACCTCAGGGTTGAGGTGGTCCATCGCAATGTGTCCCACGACGCGGTGGCCGGTAAGTCCCCATGCAAATGCAGCAGTAGAGAGGGTGGCGAAAGTAAGGGAAAGGAGTGTCTTCATCGGTTAACTATTGAGGGTTTAAGGTAGCCAATTATTCTATCGTAGCGCAGTCCCATACTGCGGTTGTACAAAATTAGCGTGTAATCGTTTTTCGTCTGCCAGTGCGTACCTTCCGTCAACTCGGTGCTGGCGCCACCTTCGGCATTGGGGTGGGCAAATACGTAGTTGTAGTAGCCCTGTTTGAGTAAAATTTTGCCTGAGTAAGCGCCGCGTGAATAATTGTATTCTAGGCGGAATTCTGGGAGCAGTTGCCAATTGGTCAATTGGCCAAAAACATATACCGGAACTTCGAGCTCGAGGCTTTCAAAGTAGAATTCCACGACGCAGTAATCACCTGCCAAATCTGGATTTCCAACGTCGGCGCGCTGGATTAATCGGCCCCCGTTGATGTCCGGTTGAAAGCTGTAGACGGCTATGCTGCGGTTCTTCTTTTCATCCAAAAAGACCTGCCAACAAGAATCCAGTTGGCTCACTTTTACGCCCATGCCCACCTGGTTCAATCGCTTGGTGTCGAAGGTGTGGAATTCCACGCCGCCTTCAAATGATCCTTCGCCCATGAAGTTGTATTCGAGCATGCCGTCATTGATGAAGGTCGGTTTGAGTCCATTGAGGCTGTTGTCCCAGCGTCGGTTTTGAAGAATGCTGAGGTCTAAATCGCTGAAGTAGTCCTGAATGGGGTAGCCGGCCAGGGCCACACGGGCATTGACTTGCTGCTCCGTACTAAAATTGGTCATGTCGACGGCACGAATGACCTCGACTGCGGGAATGGCTAAGGATTCGTAGACGATGAAGCGACGGCGAATGATAATGTCCTCGGGGTCGTCGTTTTGAAAGATTTCCAACACATAGTTTCCGCTGATCTTTGGACGGATGTACTCGTTGGGGATCGTGGTTTTGTAATGGGTGTACGGAACAAATGTGCCGACGCTGATGGCGAAATTGGTCAAATAATTCCCATCAAATCCATCGAGGTATTGATTGATCAATAGGTCTGAGGGGTACCAATTCTTATCACAATGTTGAATGCGATAGCCGTAGTTGTTCCACTCATAGGCCATGTCGTCAAAACTGAATTCTAGCCCTTGTTTCTTGCCCAATTCATACGCGGGGAAGTCCATCGGCGCACCTACGGGGGCCAATTGCACGGTTTTCAAGTAATCAAAAGCCACCGTATCGGTGAGGATTTGGGCCGTCAAAACCTTACAAAACAAGGCTATGACTAATATCACGGACTTATGAACAGACATTTTTATAAAATATTGGTGTCTAAGGTACAATTAGTACCGATTTCTTGTGGCTAAAAGTTGTCTGTGTTCTAATTTTGCGACCCAAAATCATACTTAAAGTACGATGTCTCAAATCTTCAAGATTCGTAAGGGTTACGATATTAAGTTGGTCGGCGAAGCTTCTTCGAACGATCTCGGGCAACACAGTGCCTCAACTTATGCCGTAAGTCCTTTAGATTTTCCAGGTATCACGCCGAAATTGGCAGTGAAAGCTGGAGCAAAAGTATTGGCGGGTGATACTTTGTTTTTCGACAAAGACCGTCCAGAAGTAAAAATTTGTGCCCCTGTATCAGGAGAAGTAGCCGAGATCAAACGCGGAGCAAAGCGTAAAATCTTGGCTGTCTTGTTGTTGGCGGATAGCGAAACAAGCTATGCCAAGCACGGTGCGTTTGACCTGAAAAAAGGCGATCGCGAGGCTGCAGCAACTCACTTCTCTAACACTGGTGTTGGCGCCTTCATCACTACTCGCCCCTACGGCGTAGTGGCAAGCATGAACGAGCAGCCTCGCGACATCTTCGTAAACGGCGTCCAGAGCGGACCGTTGAACGGAGACCTAGCAACACAGTTGGCCGGCAAAGGTGAAGCAGTACAGGCTGCCATCAGCGCCTTGGCTTTGATGACTACAGGGAAAGTATATGTGAGCCACGATGCCGATGCACCAGCAGTTGCTGAGTTACAGGTAGAAGGTGCTACTCACATTTCATTCTCTGGAAAGCATCCAAAGGGAATGGTCGGTACGCAGATTGCCAAGGCAGCACCTATTAATAAGGGTGAGGTCGTTTGGACTGTGAATGCCGTAGACCTTCCTATTATTGGCCGTGCCTTCCTAGCTGGAGAATATGCTCCCGAATACAAAGTAGCGGTTACAGGTTCGAAAGCCATGAACACTGGCTACGCTACCATGTTACAAGGAGTAAGCCTAAATGGATTTATCAGTGCGAACATCAATGCAGAAAATACTCGTATTATCGCAGGTGATGTATTGACAGGGACTCAACTGGCCGCAGATGGCTTCTTGAGCTTTGGCAAAGCACAACTCACTGCCATTCCTGAAGGAAACCAAACTGAATTCTTTGGTTGGGTACTTCCAGGTTTTGGTAAGTTTTCTACCAACCGTGCCTTCTGGGGATGGTTGTTCCCGAACCGCAAATACGATTTGGACACCAACATGCACGGTGAAGAGCGCGCGTTTGTAGTGAGCGGGGAGTACGAGAAGTTCATGCCTATGGACATCTTCCCACAACAATTGCTTCGCAGCATCTTGATCAGAGACATCGAAAAGATGGAGCAGTTGGGTATTTACGAAGTAGTGCCAGAGGATTTCGCCATTGCGGAAGTTGCTTGTACTTCTAAGTTGCCGTTGCAGCAGATTGTACGCGACGGTTTGAATGATCTCAGAAAAGAAATGATGTAATAGCCATATTATGAAGTTTGTACAAAACATATTCGACAAGACTAGACCGCTGGTTGAAAAAGATGGCAAAAGAAACATCCTCTACCCATTGCACAACGCATTGGAGACGATGGCTTTCGTTCCTGATCACACGACGCACTCAGGTGCACACGTTCGTGATGCAATCGATTTGAAACGCACGATGGTGACTGTAATCTTCGCCATGGTTCCAGCCCTACTATTTGGGATGTGGAACATCGGTAGATTGCACTTCGCTGCCATCGGTGAAGAAGCTGCATTGTTAGACAGCTTCCTCTTTGGTGCCTTGAAGATGCTACCGTTGATCACCGTAACCTATGCCGCTGGTTTGGGTGTGGAGATCTTCTTCTCATGGAAGCGCAACCACCCGGTGAACGAAGGTTTCTTGGTTTCAGGGTTGTTGATTCCTATGATTATGCCGGTAGATATCCCATTGTGGATGGTGGCTGTGAGTACCATCTTCGCCGTATTGATCGGTAAAGAGGTATTTGGTGGAACAGGGATGAACCTGTTGAACCCAGCACTTACGGCTCGTGCCTTTGCGTTCTTCGCCTACCCAACATGGATGTCAGGTGACCAAGTATGGATCAACACCAAGGGCGGCGAAATAGTAGACGGTTATTCAGGTGCTACGGCACTAGGTGATCTTGCCACTACTGTAGGTCAAGGCCTAGGCAATCCTGCTACCGATGCAGTGATGGCTCAGTTCGGCGCCGGTGGTCACTACTCTTTCATGAACGCATTCTTGGGATTGATCCCAGGATCTATCGGTGAGACCTCGGCATTGCTTATTCTTCTAGGTGGTTTGTTCCTTGTGTTTAAAGGAGTAGGTTCTTGGAAAATAATGTTGAGCTTCTTTGTTGGTGGATTCGTGATGGCAGGTATCTTCAATATGTTCGCGGTGAACGAATTCATGGGATTGAATCCATTGCACCAATTAATGTTGGGTGGTTTCATGTTCGGTATGGTCTTCATGGCTACTGATCCTGTAAGTGCTGCTCAAACAGAAACTGGAAAATACATCTACGGTTTCTTGGCCGGGTTCTTCGGAATCATGATTCGCGTATTCAACCCAGCATACCCAGAAGGTATTATGTTGGCCATCCTATTTATGAATGTTATGGCACCGCTTATTGACTACTACGTGGTAGAAGCCAATATCAAGCGTCGTGCAAAACGCGTTGCTCACGCCTAAACCTCTAGAACTATGAATGTAAACAGCAACGGATATACGTACACATTTGCTACCGTGATGGTAGTATTGGTGGCGGTATTGCTCTCGGGTGCTTCCCTCGGTTTGAAATCGAAGCAGGAAAGCAACGTGAAGCAGGAAAAAATGCAAAGCATCTTGGCTTCGGTAGGAGTTGAGGTAGATCGCAGCGAAGCACAAGCGGCTTACGATGAAGTCATCACTCAGGTCTTGACCATCAAGGGTGGGGCAGTAGTGAGTGAAGACCGCGCTACAGGCTTTAACGTAGATATGGCTACGGCTATCAAATCGTCAAACATGGACCGTGAGGTGCCGTTGTACGTGGCGAACAAAGATGGCGAGACCTTCTACATTGTGCCTATGCGTGGCAAAGGTCTTTGGGGTCCGGTTTGGGGCTTCATGAGCTTGGAAGCGGATGGAAACACAGTGGTAGGTGCAAACTTTGGCCACAAGAGTGAAACCCCAGGTTTGGGTGCAGAAATCACGACGCCAATGTTCACGGACCAATTCCCTGGAAAGAAAATCTCTGAAGCGGGCATGTTCCAATCTATCTCAGTGGTGAAGAAGGGAACCTCTAGCGGCGATTACGCAGTAGACGGTATCTCTGGAGGTACCATTACTTCAAACGGAGTGAACGATATGTTGTCCGACTGTTTGGCACCGTATGCGGAATACTTCAAAAACATCTAATCCCCATGAGTACAGAAGTAAAACAAAAAGAGTCGTTGTTCTCAAAGAAGAATAGAAAGCTCATTTCTGATCCTTTCAACGACAACAACCCCATTACTGTACAGGTATTGGGTATCTGTTCAGCACTTGCGATCACGGTTAAGTTAGAACCGGCCATCGTAATGTCTCTATCGGTAATGTTCGTTTTGGCCGCGGGTAACGTAATCATCTCCTTGATTCGTAACCTCATCCCTAACCGTATTCGTATCATCGTTCAGTTGGTGGTCGTTGCCTCTTTGGTAATCTTGGTGGACCAATTCCTCAAGGCCTACGCCTACGACGTGAGCAAGCAGCTTTCGGTCTTCGTAGGTTTGATCATTACGAACTGTATCATCATGGGTCGTTTCGAAGCATTTGCCTTGGGTAATGGTCCTTGGAAAGCCTTCATGGACGGTATCGGTAACTCCATTGGTTATGGGGTGATCTTGATAGCCGTGGCCTTCTTCCGTGAATTGCTAGGCTCTGGTACATTGCTAGGGTTTTCAGTAATCCCACAGAGCTGGTACATCAATGCGGAGACTGGTACGGGATTCTACGCCAACAACGGGTTCTTCTTGTTCCCTCCAATGGCCTTGATCGTTGTCGGTCTGATCATTTGGGCGCAACGTGCGAAAAACACTAAACTCATTGAAGAAAACTAAGCTGCCATGTTTCAAGAATTAATCAATCTATTCGTTCGCTCAATCTTTATTGAGAACATGATCTTCGCATACTTCTTGGGTATGTGTTCGTACTTGGCGGTTTCTAAAACCGTAAAAACAGCCGTAGGTCTAGGTATTGCCGTAACCTTTGTGTTGGTGATCACCTTGCCGGTAAACTGGTTGTTGGAAAACTACGTATTGCAGCCGGGCGCTCTAGGCAAATG
The DNA here is from genome assembly GCA_038124525.1 of Cryomorphaceae bacterium. Classification (GTDB taxonomy): domain Bacteria; phylum Bacteroidota; class Bacteroidia; order Flavobacteriales; family Schleiferiaceae; genus UBA10364. The sequence goes on along the minus strand of JAYPCB010000006.1, from coordinate 11,146 downwards.
GCTAGGTGCTGGTTTTGAAGATGTCGACCTGAGCTTCTTGTCGTTCATCATGTTCATTGCAGTTATTGCTTCTATGGTCCAATTGATCGAAATGATCGTAGAGAAGTTCGCTCCAGCACTCTACAGTGCCTTGGGTATCTTCTTGCCATTGATTGCAGTAAACTGTTCTATCCTAGGTGGCTCACTCTTCATGCAAGAGCGTGCGTTCGGAACCATCGCTGAAGCAGCCGTATACGGTTTGGGTTCAGGGATCGGTTGGTTCCTTGCCATCGTTGCCATTGCTGCCATCCGTGAAAAGATTCGTTATTCAAATGTTCCTGCTCCTTTGCGCGGTCTCGGGATTACCTTCATCATTACTGGTTTGATGGGTATCGCGTTCATGAGCTTTATGGGTATTAAATTATAATTCGGTTCGCATCATGTTTTTAGCAACAAGCACAGTCATTTCAGCAGTAGCGGTTTTCGTAGTGGTCATCTTGGCCCTCGTGACCATACTCTTACAAGCAAAAGCGCGCCTCTCCCCAAGTGGTCCAGTAAAACTGAACATCAACGGTGATGAGGTAGAGGTAGAAAGCGGTACTACACTGCTCTCTACATTGAGCAACCAAAAAATCTTCTTGCCCTCTGCCTGTGGTGGTGGTGGTACCTGTGGGATGTGTAAGTGTCAAGTGACCGAAGGTGGTGGCGAGATTCTTCCAACGGAGACCGGGTTCTTCAACCGCAAGGAAATTGCAGATAACTGGCGTCTTGGATGTCAGGTGAAGGTGAAGAACGACATGGACGTGAAAGTTCCAGAGGAAATCTTTGGTATTAAGAAGTGGGAATGTGAGGTAGTAAGTAACTACAACGTTGCCTCTTTCATCAAAGAGTTCGTGGTAAAACTTCCAGAAGGCGAGACACTAGATTTCGAAGCAGGTGGATATATCCAGGTGGATGTTCCTGCGACGACGGTAGATTTCAAAAACATTGATATTACTTCTCACCCGAAATTGGGCAAAGCTCCTGATGAGTTCCAAGCAGAGTGGGATAAGTTCAAACTGTGGGATCTTAAAATGGTCAACCCAGAGCCACTTTTCCGTGCCTACTCTATGGCCAACCACCCAGCAGAAGGTAATATCGTGATGTTGAACATTCGTATTGCTACGCCACCGTTCGACCGCAAGAAAGGCGGATGGATGGATGTAAACCCAGGGGTTTGTTCTTCATTCGTATTCGATCAAAAACCAGGCGATAAAGTGACTATTTCAGGTCCTTACGGTGAATTCTTCATCAAAGAGACAGATGCTGAAATGTTGTATATCGGTGGTGGTGCTGGTATGGCGCCAATGCGTTCGCACTTGTTCCACTTGTTCCACACGTTGAAGACTGGCCGCAAGGTGAGCTACTGGTACGGTGGTCGTTCGAAGCGCGAGTTGTTCTACCTTGACGATTTCCGTCAAATTGAAGAGGAGTTCCCGAACTTTAAGTTCCACTTAGTATTGTCAGAGCCACTACCAGAGGACAACTGGAATGCTAAGGAGAACATGGATGACGAAGGTGATGGCTTCGTAGGTTTCGTTCACCAAGCGGTAATCGATAACTACTTGAACCACCACGATGCACCAGAAGATATCGAGTTCTACTTCTGTGGACCACCGCTAATGAATGCAGCGGTTCTGAAGATGGTAGACGATTTCGGTGTACCACCAGAGAACGTAAGCTTCGATGATTTCGGTGGATAATCGAAAAAAATGATAACCTAAGCCGCTCCGCATGGAGCGGCTTTTTATTTTCATCCCATGAAACTATTACGCGCCTTTTTCATCCTTCCGCTGCTTTGGTCCTGTCAAAGCACACCGGAATTGGTCCAAATGACTAATCAAGGTCCCGCACAGGGCTCCACATTTAGCATCAGCTACCTCGTGCCGGAAGGCGTAGATTACCGCAAGGACATCGATTCCATTCTAAAATCCATGGACCAGCAAATGAGCTTATGGGTGGAGAACAGCGAGATCTCTAGGTTGAACCGCGGAGATTCCGTGTACGTGAGCAACGATTTCCAAGGGGTGATTCTCAAATCCATCTACATCAGTGAATTGACTAATGGTGATTTCGACATCACCATTGCTCCGCTGATCAAAGCATGGGGTTTTTCTGGAGGCACGCGAAAGGACAGTATTAATGTGGACAGCCTTATGAACTACGTGGGCTACAAAGGCCTTATAGCAAGTCGTCCGGGGCCTATGTTGGAGAAATTCGCACTCCCCAGGGGTTATCAAATAGATGTAAATGCCATTGCACAGGGATATACGGTGGATATCGTGTCCAATTTCTTCCGCAATGCCAACGTCCACAACTACATGATAGAAATAGGAGGGGAGGTACGATGTAAGGGAACCAATATCGATGGACGCAAATGGCGCATAGGTATAGAGCAGCCGCAAGAAGAACGCGCCGCTGGACAATACCAAACCATCGTAGTCTTGGATACCATGTCTCTAGCCACCAGTGGCAATTACCGTAAATTCTGGGTGGACGAGCGCGGACAGCGTGTTGTGCATACCATCGACCCGGAAACGGGCCAGCCGGTGATCAGCAATCTCTTGAGCGTGAGCATCATCGCCAACAATGCCACCTTTGCCGATGCCCTCGCTACCGCTTGCATGGTTTCAGGTCTTGCCAGAGCGAAAGCCATGGTGGAGCGCTTCACGAATACGGAAGGTTATTTCATCGTGGGAAATAAATATGGAGAGTTTGAAGTTCAAACCACTTCAAACTGGTCCCAGTACGAGCTGAATTAAGCTTGTTCTAGGTTATTGTCGCATTGGTTCGGGTTCTTCCCGCAGTACGAGCAAGTCTCGCCATCCTGATTCAAGAATGGGCTTTGTGAAGCACAAGTACCGGCAAATTCGCCGTCTTTCTTTGCCCAAATTTTAATCGCGATCCCGGCGAAGCCAAGTCCAACCAATACGATAGTGATGCCGATGAGTTTTAGGAGTACCATTGCGTCAATCTTTTCAAGCCACAAAGTTAAGGAAGAACCACGAATAAATCAGGGGATAGCAAATGACCGGATTTATTTAAAAATCGATGAAAATCGGTTGTCCGTGATGTACCTTTGTGGGAGTCAAACAAACTAAAAATCACATACATATGAAGATCACCGTAGTAGGTGCCGGTAACGTAGGTGCCACGGTTGCAGAGAACATGGTTCGTCGCGAGCTCGCGGAGGAAATTGTATTGCTCGACATCAAAGAAGGTTTTGCCGAAGGCAAGGCGATGGACATGAACCAATGTGCTACTTTGAACGGCTATGATTCAAAGGTAGTTGGCTCGACCAACGACTATTCAAAGACTGCCGGTTCTAAAGTGGCTGTCATCACTTCTGGTATTCCTCGTAAGCCAGGAATGACACGCGAAGAATTGATCGGCACCAATGCAAAGATTGTTCAAACGGTTACGGAGAACTTGATCAAGCATAGTCCGGACATCATCATCGTTGTGATTTCTAACCCTATGGATACCATGACTTACTTGACATCTAAGACTTCAGGTCTGCCTAAAAACCGCATCATCGGTATGGGGGGCATCTTGGATTCAGCGCGTTTCAAGTACCGTTTATCAGAGCAACTAGGTTGTTCTCCTAATGACCTTCAAGGTCAGGTGATCGGTGGTCATGGGGATACTACAATGATTCCGTTGATTAAGCACGCTACCTACAACAGCATGCCAGTGACTCAGTTCCTAACGGATGAGCAGCAAGAGTATGTTGTGAAAGAGACCATGGTAGGTGGTGCAACATTGACAGGATTGATCGGTACTTCTGCTTGGTATGCTCCAGGTGCTGCAGGTGCTGAGCTTGTTGAGTCAATCGTACGCAACCAAAAGAAAATGTTCCCATGTTCAGTATTGCTTAACGGCGAATATGGTCAAGACGATATCTGTATCGGTGTACCTGTGATCGTTGGTGAGAACGGTTGGGAAAATGTTGTTGAGTTCAATTTGAGCGACGACGAAAAAGCAAAATTCGAAGCTTCTGCTGAAGCTGTTCGCAAGATGAACAGCGCACTAGATGCGAACCTATAAGCGCGAAAAATTGCGTGATTTGATACGAGCCGCCCGCAGGGCGGCTCGTATTTTTTTACCCCTATGCGAGCGCTTCGCGCTCGTCCCTATTGCCGGTGAGGCAGATAAAGGAGCGTACGCATCTCAAACCGACTGATTGGAGATTTTTGTGCATGCCTCAGTAATCGTGAGGCAGAGAAAAGGAGTTTGCCGAGCTTAGACTAATATCCGATCTTTGGGCAAAAGGGCGCAATGTCCGGTGCCGAAGAGTCGATAACGAAATTGGGCCAAAAGATTATACCCCACATTTCTCAGCGCTTTGGGGATGATTCGCAGTTCAAAGAAGGAGCGCCAGGGTCTAGGGAGTTCCCGCAATAGGTACAACACAGCATCACTTTTTACATGCCACTGTGTGCCGTCGAAGAATAGCACAGAATCAATGTTCCGTAGGGAAGTAGGGACGTTTGCTTGTGCCCAATTACTTTGTAGGGAGGTAAACAAAATTCGTTCGCTGGCATCCTTATCAAATACCCATTGTACCGTTCGGTTGCACAAGGTGCAGGGTCCGTCGTATACTAGGATGGGCGTACCGGGCATCATTGCACAATCAATCGATGGGTTTCGCGCTGTCCGTCCTCTCGGTACAGCACTACGATGTAGATGCCTGCGGGTAGATCCAGCATGTTTTCTACGGTCGTGCTCAAGCTGCCGATGTGTTCGCCTTGTAGGCTGAGTAGATGGGCTTGCTCAAGATACGAGGCTGCACATTGGAACAGAATTCTGTTCGAGGTGGGGTTGGGGAAAATAATACAGCTTGGGGCTTGGGCCGGAGTTTCTTCCACACTGATATTGTTGAATGCCTTGCCTTCGAAATAATGCAGGCCACCGCTCATATTACCCAAGATCACATCTGGATATCCGTCTGCGTTGAGGTCGGCCACGGCAGGGTGCAGGCGCTTGCCGGCAGCGGTAAAATGAGCATCCATATCTCTCAGGGTAGGGACCAAGTTGAACCTCATGTTCGGGCGCAACTTGAGTTTTCCGCCGTAAGGCATGCCACATCCATTGTTCGTGATGCCATTCCAGCTGCTCACATCGCCATAGAGCGTGGCGCGGAATGGAGTGCTTTGAAGAACGACGGGAATATCACCGGTCTGTGCGTGTTTGGAAAAGCAAACCTCAACCAGGAGGTGGTCGACGCCGTTCCAAGTAAAGGGTGCATCGAGTGGAATGTCGTTCCATCCGGTGGTCATCACGCGAATGCCGCTGTAGACTTCGGTAAGGTCTTGGCTATGGAAATTGGTCTGGGCGGTATCTGAAATGTGTTTGAACCTGATGTTGAATCCTTGCGTGAGGTAGAGGCTGTTGTTGGTGCCCACCTCAAATCCTATGGTTTCGATTTGCCCGAAGCGTCCGCCGGCAGTGATCAGCTCGTCCTTAGTGAAAATGATTTGTGTGCGTCCATTGCGCTTAGATCCTCCAAAGGGGGTTTCGATGCGGCTGCTTGAGGTTTGTGTGCCGCCGCCAAGGTTGAGGTCTACGGATGCAGTGGCGCCGCTGGTGATGATTTTCAAGGAATCCTTTTGTACCACGCCTAAATCTTCGGAGCCAATGAATAGAGTGGTGTCCGTCCCGTAGATGAGTGCGGGAGCACTGTGGCCACTCGGTGCGGTGGTTGAGCCCATGTCGATGCCGGCCCATTGGCTGGCGTTGAGAGTGAAGAGGTTGGGCCAAGCACCTGTTTTCTCATAATAGGCTACCGTACCGGCTTCGTTGCCGATAAGCAAATCGGCCACACCATCGCCATTCACATCACCCAAATACGGCGCGGCATGATTGCCCACATCAATGCTTTGAATGGCACCGCGGTAGGTAAAACTGTGGCTCAAAAAGCTTCCAGTGTTCTCGTAATAGTAGATCAAGCCGTTTTTCGCGCCTACGATCATATCTGGATCGAGGTCCGCGTCGAGGTCGGCGAAGGTGGGACAGAGCTCTTCGCCCAGGTTGTTATACCCTGCATTGGCAAAATCCGAATCCGCGAGTGTGAAGGCTGGGTTCGTGTTGGTCCCGGTGTTCTTGTAGTACACCAACTTGCTTTTGTAGGTACTTGGGCCTTGGTATTTTCCCATGGAGCCTACGACTAAATCGAAATCTCCGTCAAAGTCTAAATCCACCAAGGCAGGCTTCGTTGCCGAACCCAGGTCGAGCATGTCACGCACTAAGAAGGAAGAATCTGGGGCGCTCCAGCTCGGGTTGTTTGCAGCGCCTGTATTGGCGTAGAGCCAGGCGTTGCGCGTGTTGATGGAGCCGTTCAGATTTGGGCTGACCATTAGGTCCGGCGTGCCGTCAAAGTTCAGGTCTTCATAAAACGGTGCGGGGAAGTATTGAATATTGGTAGGATTGGTCGTGGGGTATAGGGTGTCCTTGCTGACCATAAAGGCACTGTCCATGTGTCCGCCGTTGTAGGCCGCGACGAGATTGGTGAAGCTTACATCGCCAATAAGTACATCTTTCAACGTATCTCCGTCGAGGTTGAGTACCAGAAGCGTGGAGCCCGCGTGCATGCCTGCAGAGGTTTTGCCGACGATTTCCATTTTCTGTACGCCCGCACAGCCGTTTAAGGTGAGGTTGTTGGTCGCGAGGTTTTCTTCGAATCGGCCCCAGCAAGTAGTGTTCATGGAGAAATCTAATCCACAGGAGGTTTGGCCTTCGTGCCATTCGATGGTGGAGCGCTGCCCAAAGGTGAGTACGTCCAAATCCCCGTCGTCGTCTATATCAACGATGGCCGGAATGTCGCTACTGAAATTATAGAGGTTGGTTGTAGTGCCGCCAGCGTCGGTGGTAAGGTAGTTGCCGCTCAGGGCCCAAGTAAAACTCAAGGAATCTGTCGTGCTGGTGTTCTCCCATACGCCCATGCCCCCTAAGACGAAGGCGAACAGGTCCTTTTTTCCGTCGCAATTATAATCTCTAAACAAGCCCCAATATTCCACGGCAGGGAGTTCTTCTGCGTATTGTGGTGCAGGAATCCATTGGTTGTTTTCTGCCAAGAAGGTGATCCATCGATTGCCTTGACGGTCGAAAATGGCCAAATCTTCGGTGCCGTCTAGGTTGAGGTCGATGCGCGACCACTGGGGTAAATCGGCCCCGCCCATAAAAGCGTAATCCACCGTATCACTGCCGCTCATCACCGTTGGCCCCACGGTCCAATCAAAGCTCAAACGATTGGTGTAAGACTGGGCAGAGGTGCCTGTTCCGGCGAGGAGTAGGGCGCCTACAAGGGCGATTTTGGTCATGAGGTTGTACATATGGCTAAGATAGTGAGGTCTTCCGAGAAAAACTGTTAGGTTAGGCACGGTGACTTGCCTATATTTGCGCGTTATTGAAAAATAGAAATAATCCAACGAAGGATGCAGAACAAAGGATTAATTACCGCTTTCGCGATCGCTCTAGGGCTGGCTTCACTCTACCAGCTTTCTTTTTCATGGGTTGCGAACGGCGTGGAAAGTGATGCGGAGGCTTTTTCCGCTGGGGATGCTAAGGTTAAATCAGCCTATTTAGATAGCATGATGTCGCAGGAGGTATACCCACTATTGGGATACACCTATGCTGAAGTCAAGAAGAACGAAATGAACCTAGGTCTCGACCTTAAAGGTGGTATGAACGTTATCTTGGAGGTAAGCGTAAAAGACGTGCTTAAAGGTCAAGTGGCAAATGCCCAAGACCCGCTATTCCAACAAACACTTGCCAATACTGACGCCGCACAGAGTGCAGGACAGAACAACTATTTGAACACATTCTTTGCAGAATTTGATGCATTGGTGGCAGAAACAGGTGGTGGTCGCATGTTGAGCGACGCGAGCTTGTTCGGTACCCCAGAAATGACGGAGAAAGTTGGATTCAACGCTTCAAACGAAGCCATCCAAGCTGAGATTCGTCGTGATGTTGAAGCTGCCATTGCCAACGTATTTACGGTACTTCGTGCACGTATTGACCAGTTCGGAACGACTCAGCCAAACATTCAGCGTTTGGAAGGAACGGGCCGCATCTTGGTAGAATTGCCAGGGGTTAAAGATCCTGCTCGTGTGAAGAAACTATTGCAGAGTACTGCAGAGTTGCAGTTCTGGAACATGTACGAGGGTAGCGAGGTATTGCCATTCTTGGTGGCTGCGAACGAGAAGTTGCGCGACATCGTAGAGGCAGAAAAGCCAGCTACCGAAGAAGCACCTGCACTTGATCTAAGTGATTTGAACATCGAAAGCGATGCCGATAGCACAGTAGCGGAAGAAGAGGTAGCGGATTCGACAGATGTGATGAACACCAACAACCCACTGTTCGAGGTATTCCGCCCTTGGGTTAGTGAGAGCGGTATGGCACTTGAAGGCCCACGTGTAGGTTACGCGTTGATCCGCGATACAGCGAAAGTGAACGCATTGTTGGCTCGTCCAGAGATTGCTCAGTTGATGAACACAGAGTTGCGCGGTGCGAAATTCTTGTGGAACAACAAGCCAGAGCCAGAATCAGATATCATCATGTTGTTGGCCATCAAAGGCAACCGTGATAACGCGCCGGAATTGGACGGTGGTGTCATTGTTGATGCTCGCCCAGATTTGGACGAATACAACCGCAACATCGTGACCATGGCCATGAACGGCTCTGGTGCTCAGAAGTGGCAACGTCTTACCGCAGAAGCAGCGGCTCAAACGCCAAAGCGTTCTGTAGCGGTAGTATTGGATAACTACGTATACTCTTACCCACAGGTTCAAAATGAAATCGCGGGTGGTCGTACGCAAATCACTGGTAACTTCTCTCAAGAAGAAGCCTCGGATTTGGCAAACATTCTACGTGCCGGTAAGCTAGATGCCCCAGCGCGTATTATACAGGCTGATGTAGTAGGTCCTTCTTTGGGTAAGGAAGCTATTTCAGATTCGATCAACTCATTCGCCATCGCTCTATTGTTGGTGTTGGTGTACATGTACTTCTACTACAGCGGTGCAGGTTTGGTGGCTAACTTGGCCTTGTTCGTGAACATGTTCTTCATCTTCGGATTGTTGGCAAGCTTCCGTGCAGTATTGACCCTTCCTGGTATGGCCGGTATCGTATTGACGATCGGTATGGCGGTGGATGCAAACGTGATCATCTTCGAGCGTATCCGTGAGGAATTGCGCTTGGGTAAAGGGTTGCGTGCTGCCATCGTAGATGGATATAAGAACTCAAACAGCGCCATCATTGATGCGAACGTAACTACCTTGATCGTAGGGATTATCCTATTTGCTTTTGGTACGGGTCCAATTCGTGGATTCGCCACTACCTTGATCATTGGTATTTTGACTTCATTGTTCTCAGCCTTGTTCATCTCACGTTTGGTATTCGAGCGTCGTTTGGATAAGAAGAAAGAATTTGCCTTCTCTACGAAGACTACAGCGAATTGGTACACCAACATCAACTTTGACTTCTTGCGCAAGCGCAAAGTCGCCTATGGTGTGAGTGCCGTTGTCATCGCGGTTGGATTGTTCTCACTCTTCACCAAAGGTTTGAACCTCGGTGTTGATTTCGAAGGTGGACGTTCTTTCCAAGTGCGTTTTGATCAACCAGTAGAAGTGAGTGATGTTGCTGCTTCATTGAGCGAGCAATTCGTAGATGCTGATGGCAATAGCTTCACTCCAGTAGTGAAAACTCTCGGTGATGCAAACCAAGTAATCATTACGACCAACTACCGTATCGGTGAAACCGGAACGACAGTGGATGAGGATATCGAAAGCAAATTGTACGCTGGTGTCAAAGGCTACTTCGTAGAGGGCATTGCTCCTGAAGATTTCTTCACTGACGATACAGAAGAGGCTATCGGTTTGGTAGGATCACGTGTAGTAGGACCTACCATTGCAGATGATATTAAGACCGGTGCAGTATATAGCATCATCTTCTCATTGATCGTAGTATTCCTTTACATCTTGGGCCGATTCCGCAAGTGGCAGTTCTCTTTGGGTGCTGTAGTTGCCTTGGTACACGATGTATTGTTTGTGATGGGTATCTTCTCTTTGTTGGACGGTGTATTGCCTTTCCAACTAGAAGTAGATCAAGCCTTCATCGCAGCAATCTTGACGGTAATTGGGTACTCGTTGAACGATACGGTAGTTGTATTTGACCGTATTCGTGAAAACATGGGAACTCGCAAAGGCAACTTCCTTGATGGAGTAAATAAATCTCTCAACCAAACGTTGAGCCGTACGTTCAACACCTCGTTGACGACCTTCTTCGTTCTTCTTGTGATCTTCCTCTTCGGTGGTGAGGTCATCCGCGGATTTATGTTCGCACTATTGTTGGGTGTCCTAGTGGGTACCTACAGCTCGCTCTTCATCGCTACACCGGTGATGTTCGACGCGACAAAGAAAGACAAGGAGTAAGCCCGAATTTTTTTGAAAGACCAAAGCCCCGCTACGTGAGTAGCGGGGCTTTTTTTGATGTATTTTCGTGCTATGATTCAAACTTTCCTCTTGTTCAATATCAGCGGCGGCGAATTCATCATTATCGCCTTCATCTTCTTGCTGCTCTTTGGTCCGAACCAGATTCCGACCATGGCACGTTCTGCCGCGAAGATCATCAAGCAAGTGCGCAATGCCACGAATGATATCAAACGCGAGATTTTGGACAGCTCTGAGGACAATGGTCTAACTGAAGTCAAGAAAACAGTGCAGGAGGGTAGAGATGCCTTCAAGGAGGTTACCGATACCATTAAAAGAGGAACCAAGCTTTGATTATTGTTCAGTTGCTTTTGGGTTTCGGACTGTTGCTCGCCGGTGGTGAACTCTTAGTTCGTGGTAGCGTTGGTCTCGCCCTAAAGCTCCAGGTATCACGAGTAGTCATCGGTCTCACACTCGTCGCTTTTGCCACCAGCGCCCCTGAGCTTCTCGTAAGCGCCGTGGCTGCCATGGACGGGCGCAGTGATATTGCCCTGGGCAATGTCATCGGATCAAACATCGCTAACATTGGACTTATTCTTGGGCTCACCGCCATCGTCTTTAAAATGCAAGCTGTGCAGCTCACCTACAGAAAGGATTGGATATTCCTTCTTTTGGCAAATGCGCTCCTTGGACTCTTCCTTTGG
>JAYPCB010000005.1:0-39771 GCA_038124525.1 Cryomorphaceae bacterium | reverse complement strand
CCGCAAAGAGCATGAAGTACAACGCCTTCACCCCTGCGCTCTTGTTCCAGTTGCGCTGCTTTCTGAACGTATCATAGGGATCACGGCGCCAATTCCACAATGCCTCCAACCGCATCCGCAGCAGTTTAACATCAAAGGCGGCCAAATCCTTAGCGACGGCTCCCAAGGTGCGCAAGGCTCCCTTCCCTTTGAATGCGAAAAGGTTATCTATATCAACGGTCGTCAAGTATTGGTAGCGCTGGCATAAATCAAAAGTAGCCCCAAACCAAAGTTTGCCTAATGCCAGAGCCCATTCATTGACCACTGGACGTTCCAAGAAATCGTTCTTGTATGCAAAACTCTCCTTGGCAGGAAAGCGTCCGTGCACATCCGCAATAAACGGAAGGTATTCCTCATATCGCGACACCAAGAAAAAGGTGGCCGCAATAGGATCGAAGGGCAAATCCCCTAGCTGGCGTTGACATACCGTGGGAATGCCTTCCCATTGTCCAGCATAGAGCTCTTGCTCCACGATATCCTGTTCCCAAATAAGTTTATGAGGAAGAATCTGAAAGACCCCTTCCATCGGGGCAGCGCTGTAGTTGATTTTAAACCCTTCGGCTTGTTCGAAGGCCTCGACTTCCTTGTACACCGTATACGACACGCCCATAGCCTTGCTCAGCAAAACCTTGGTCGCCCACCTAAACCGCGGACTATCCTGCGTCGTATATATAGCTACTACGGCATCCATTGTCCACCATTAACGTGTAGGGTTTGACCCGTGGTATACTCGCTGCCCAGCAAATAGCCGATGGCCTCTACAATCTGTTCGGGACGGCCGAAGGCGTCCATAGGAATGGTTGTTTTTACTTGGGCCAACAACTCCTCAGGCACCTCATGCAACATACCCGCATTCATATATCCATAGGCAATGGTGTTGGCCGTGATGCCCTTCTGGGCAAGGTCGATGGCCACACCGCGCATATACCCTTCTACCGCACTCTTTGAGGCTGTATAGGCACTGGTGCCAAAAGATGGCTTGTGCGCCACCACACTACTGATGGAAATAATTCGCCCGCTTCCTTTGGCGCGCATGTGCACCAAGGCCTGCTGGGTACAACGTACGGCACTCAAGAAATTAATGTCCATCAAGCGCGACATCTCTGAAGCCTCGAGCTTCCAAGATGCAGCGGCATGGGCAATACCGGCATTATTGATGAGTACATCACAACCGCCGTGCTGCTCTACCCAAGCAAAAAGCGCCCCTACCTCTTCATCCGAGGTCAAGTCCGCTCCGAAGCACTGGGCTTCGATTCCCTCGCGCTCGCAATGCTCGCGCAACGAATCCACCGCTCTTGTAGTCAACAACAATCGGTAGCCAAGCTTGGCTAGTTCTGGCAGCATGGCCTTCGCCATACCCCCTCCTGCTCCAGTAAGGACTAAATTTTTCATGCGCCTTCCGGGGTATACATGGTCACCCCGTTTGTTCTATATTCTTCTAAAAGTACCGATTTAAACAGAGATGCATCCACCAACAAACTTGGCGCCTCTCCAATGCGAACGTGCTTCAACGCACCTTTGGCTTCCAATAACGGGATAAGTCCATCGCACTTGCGCTGGGCACTGACTGCCGGATTGTGCAATTTCGTCACCACATTCACCTTACGCCCTCCGACCAATTCCACGGGGAAGGTCCTACTCTCCTGCAAATACACGGGGAATGAAAAATCCTTCCAACCAATGGCATCTTCCACTGCATGCAAGCTCGTGCCGCTATTGATCAGCGTGGTCCCGATGTACAACAACTGCCCGCCCGAAGCGAGGTGTTTGGTCCACGGACTTTGCGGCCCATAGGGTGTCCCGTCGGTGTGATGACCGGTGGTATACCACTGTGCCTTTGGCCCTTTAACAGCTACGGGTTCGAGCGGATGCGCCGATCTTGCGTCGGCCACTTCACGTCGGAAATATTCGGTGATGGCCCCCATCTTGCTCGGGGTTTCTGCCACGCTAAAGGCCGTTTGAGGGTGCTCCGCTTGCAAGGTAACGACCGGGCTTGAGGGCATTAGCAAATGTGCCTCCTCTCCCACAAGCTCCAACAAGGCTGCAACCACCGTAGCGGGACCGCCTTCGACATATCCAATGGAGCTCATGGCGCTATGCACTAACAAATCTTTACCCGGCGCCACGCCAGCGGCCTTGAGGCTTTCCACGAGTGATGCTTTGGTCCACACATCTCCCGCAGCTTTACGGGCTGCCAATTCCTTGCGAACCTTGGCTTTTTTACGGTTTCTGTTCCATTGCAGCAGCGGCTGAGGAACCAGTGATCGAAGTATATCTTTAGCGCTCATGCTTTGCGTTCCATTCATTTAGTAACGTATCCAATAGGTATTTGGTGGCCCAATTCGGCAATCCAAAACTCTCATACCTTCCCCACATAGGGAAAGAACCCGGCAAGGCTCCGGCCACGTCCATCGAAGCACGTGCCCCACTGGTCGCCACGACGGAAAGCAACGTGTTCATTGTATCGCGTGCCTCCAGAGCCCAAGGCGCTCCAATCTTATGCCACAAAATGGCCAGTTGTGCTCCTCCCGCAGGAATAAAAGCTTCCGAACCTCGCCATTGGGCATCATAACGCCCGTGTAGAATACCCTCCACAAGGAATCGCTTGGCAAGTACCTCAGCGCCACCAATGGCCGCATCTATATAGCGTTGTTCTCCCAACCGTTGACCTGCATCAAAAAGGCCATCTAGGGTGTAGGCGATGGTATGGATGATGGGGCGATCGTTTTTGTGTAAGGTATTATCACAATTCGCCAACCAATAATGCTCGTTTTGCTGTGTCAAGACCCAATTCAAATGGCGTCGGCTATGGGCTTCCCAAGCATCACTGCATTCAGGAAATTCCGGCAACCAGTCCAAAATGGGTGCAATGACATAAGACCCGTACACGCGTACGGCGCCCATGAAATCATTGGTGGAAAACTGGCCTTGATCGTCGAGCTGGTCCCAGATCCAATCAATGGCACGTTTGGCCGCATCCGCATACGCGCCATTCCCCGTATGGCGATAGAGCGGCAACAGCCCGCGCAAGATTTGTCCGGTGTTAAAGACTACTGAAGGTCGCTGCTGATGCACATACCCGCCGGGCCAACCACCATCTTCGTGTTGGATGCTCAGCAGCCATTGCCCCGCGTCCTCAGCCGCAGCGCGAGCTTCTCGTGCCCAAGGAAAATTTGATTCCGTACTGTAGCGCAGCAGCGTATCGATAATATAGCCAGTGGTCTCTGGGTAGGAAGAGGTCCAACCGCTGTGGTGGTAATAGGTGCCCGACCCGCGATCTGCCCCGCTATTGATGCTGTGAATGAGCCAACGCGCGCCGTGGTGCATGGAGCGCTCCTTATCCGTATCGCTATGATGTTTGAGGTAGGATTTTAGGTACAAGCGCTTGTTCCATTCAGCGAATAAATACCGCCAATGATCGTACTTTCCCAAAAACGAATGCCAACGTCGGGCATACGCTGCTACTCCCATTACAACAATCCTTGATCTGAAAAGCTAAAGTAGCCACTACGCGCCACAATTAAGTGGTCCAAGAGCTTGATATCTAAAGTATCTGCCGCAGCACTCAACTTTCTTGTCATGCGTTTGTCATTTTCACTGGGAACCAAGGCCCCACTGGGGTGATTGTGGGCCACGATGATGGCAGTAGCATTCCAATGCAAGGCACGTTTGAGGATGAGTCGAACGTCGGTCACGGTACCCGTTAAGCCGCCTTTGAACAGTTGGTGACAGGCCAACGGTGCATGAGCTCTATTGAGGTAGAGCACGTGGAATTCTTCATGGGCTGGGAATTCGAGGTGTTTGAAGTGGGCGTAGGCATCTTGGCTTTTCCGGATGGCGTGCTCCATAGGCTTGGGGGCGCTCCAGGCTTGGTGTAGGGCGAGTACGGCCATGATTTGCTTCGCTTTTGTGGGGCCAATTCCCTTGATCTCACGCAGCGCATCTTCGTCCATCTGCAGGATCCGATTAAAGTCAAGAAAATGCTCGTTCAACGCATGCTCCAGTTCTTCCACACTTTGGTAGCGTGCACCACCGTTGAGGATGTAGCTCATAAGTTTGGCCGTGGACCATTGCTGGGTCGTTTCATAAAAGGATTGTTTTTCCATGGGGTTTGAATTTTGATAAGGGGTTTCTAATAAAGTAATTGGACCCAAAGAATTATCCTACTTTTAACTCGTGAAGATTGCTGTTCTAGGATCAAGAGGAATTCCCAACCGCTACGGCGGCTTCGAAGAGATGGCTGCCCAAGTCGCCCCACTGTGGGTCAAGGCAGGCCATGAGGTCGTCGTCTACACTACCAGCGACCATCCCGATAAGGTGGAAGAGGCAGCCGGCGTACGCATCAAGCACATTTTCAATCCCGAGGGCACCTTCGGACTCGCGGGCCAATTCATTTACGACCTGCTCTGCATCCTCGACGCACGACGCGAAGGTTTTGACATTTACTTGCAGCTTGGCTACACAACTTCAGGCATCTGGTCCTTCCTGTGGCCGAAGAAAAAAACCATGACGAACATGGACGGATTGGAACACCAAAGGGCCAAATACAAGGGGCTGCTATCTATATTCTTGCGATGGTCGGAGCGTCGAGCTGCCAAACGTTCACAACTTTTAGTTGCTGACAACCCGGAGATCGCCCGCTACCTGTCCAAATACAACACCCCTACTCAAACCATCGCCTACGGCAGCGACGTGGTGGAGGCGCCCGAAAACGCAGCGCAAATCCTACAGGAAGCCGGCCTTCCGACCCATAACTTCCACATTCATATTGGCCGTGTACAACCGGATAACCACATATGGGAGATTCTTGCAGCTGCGGAAGAAAGTGGAGAAACCTTAGTGGCCATTGGAGATTACAGTACGAGGTATGGACAGAAGCTGCGCAAAATTTTCGTTGCGAAGAACCTCCATTTCCCTGGGACTATTTACGATAAAACGGTCTTGAATGCCCTGCGCACTCAAGCGGTGTTTTACCTACATGGACACAGTGTAGGCGGCACCAATCCTGCATTGCTTGAGGCGATGGGATGTGGCGCGATGGTCTTGGCACACAACAATCCTTTCAATGCAAGTGTGTTGGGAGGGCTGGGTGCCTTGTGGTCGGATGAAGATGAACTCCAGGAATTATTGAAGCAACGTCCCTCAGCCGAAGTCCGGGCAGAACAGGCTGAAATTTCGAAGGGGCGGGTGAAGGACTATTTTAATTGGTCCCAGATCGCAAATCAGTACCTAGCGGCCATGGCCGAACTGTGATAAAAAAAGCCCCACCAAAACTGGCAGGGCTTCCTCAATTAAATCTTAGTGGATTAGATGACCAGCATTGCATCACCGAAAGCCAAGAAGCGGTACTTCTCTTTGATGGCTTCGTTGATAGCATGCATGGCCAATTCGTGACCTACCATTGCACTGTTCATCATCAATAAGGTCGAACCTGGAGGGTGGAAATTCGTGATCATTGAATCCGGGATCTGAATCTCGTATGGAGGGAAGATGAATTTATTCGTCCATCCCGTATTTCCAGTAACGCGGCCTCCTGTGGTCAACGAGCTTTCCAATGTGCGGACCGTGGTCGTACCTACGGCACATACTCGGCGCTTATTGGCCAACGCATCGTTTACGACATCAGCAGTAGATTGCGGCAAGAAGTATTGCTCGCTGTCCATTTTGTGCTTGCTCAAATCTTCAACCTCTACTGGGCGGAATGTTCCTAGCCCAACGTGGTGTGTCAATTCTGGCAACTGTACACCTTTGATCTCCAAACGCTTCAGCAAGTGCTTCGAGAAGTGCAATCCCGCCACTGGAGCAGCCACAGCACCTTCCTCTTTCGCAAAGATGGTTTGGTAACGCTCGGCATCTTCCTCTGTGGGTTCACGGTTGATGTATTTCGGAAGTGGAGTCTCTCCCATTTCTTTGAGCTTATTTCGGAACTCTTCGTACGATCCGTCAAACAAGAAGCGAAGCGTACGACCACGAGAGGTCGTATTATCGATAACCTCAGCCACCAAAGAATCATCGTCGCCGAAGTAGAGTTTGTTCCCTATTCTGATTTTACGTGCAGGATCCACCAATACGTCCCACAATCTGCTCTCTGAATTGAGTTCGCGGAGCAAGAACACCTCGATGCGCGCACCGGTCTTCTCTTTATTCCCCCACATGCGAGCTGGGAAAACTTTGGTGTTATTCATCACCATCACATCGCCGTCCTCGAAATAATCGATGACTTGGTGGAAGTGTTTGTGTTCGATTTCGCCAGTATCCTTGTGCAATACCATCAAACGGCTATCGTCGCGATGTAGGGTGGGTTCTTGAGCGATGAGCTCCTTAGGCAGCTCATAGTCAAAGTGAGAGAGTTTCATTTTCATAGCTTACGGGCTTTGAAATTTATAATAAGAAAGGTGCAAAGGTACGATTTCGGCACCCCCCTTGTCAAGTTTTTAATAAACCAATTGACTTTGAACCATAGAGTACCGACATTTGTTATCTATACCCGCCACGGAATTGGTTCCTATAACTTTTTAGCGCAAAAACAATGGGAGTTAATCTACTCGAAAAGCTTAGTGATATCCGCGCGAAAAACGCGCAACCCTCGAACACTGAAGTGTTGGAAGGTTTCAAGGCCCTGTTGAATCAACCCAATGAAGGCGAGCGTATTCTGCTCAACCTTTTTAAGTCTGAGGGCAGCAAAGAGCAATTAGACTTTGATGCATTGGAGGTCAATCGCATTTACCACATTGAGGACATTAAAAAACTGTGTATTGATTACCGTCTAAGGTTCTTGGATTCCAAGCACTTCAACGGCACCTTCCCTGCCGAAGCCATCGATGCCATCAAAGATTTCGAGGCCAAGCAAGGCAAGGAAATCAAAGGTTTTAAGATGATTGCACCGGCGGGAATGTTCAAGCTGGCGGAAAAAGATAAAGATCCTATTCTCATGGTGCCCATGGGGAACGGTTATTACTACCAGCTCGCACAATGGGGGAATGACTTACATTTTTTGCGCAAAATCTTGGTCTACCCGTTCCGCAGTTTCGAGACGATCATGAAGACCGTATTCGTTTTTGCAGCACTAACGGCACTATTGTTTCCGGAGAGTGTGATGCGCGGTCCTAAAGATACCGGCACCATCATGCACATTCGAGTGATTTTCTTCTTCTGGATGGTCTTCGCTACGAGCGCCATGACGGCTTTGTACGGATTCAGCCGCATGAAGAATTTCAGTTCAAATTTGTGGAAGAGCCGTTTCCTCGACTAAGCAGAAGCGACTTCATCGAAAAAATATTGGGCCCACTCGTTGGGCCCTTTTCCGTTTGAGGCTTCGTAGGGTCCAATTTTAGTACGTCGCAACCCTACCAAATGTCCTCCGCTGTTCAAAGCTTTGCCAATATCATGAGCCAAGGAACGGATGTACGTACCCTTGCTGCAGAGCACTCGCAACTCTAATAATTGGTCTGTATAACTAAGAATTTCTAATTCATGAATGACCACTTGACGCGGCGCCATAATTATTTCCTCACCCGCACGAGCCTTTTCGTAGGCACGAACGCCGTCCTTCTTGATGGCAGAAAAGATCGGCGGCACTTGTGAAATCTCACCGGTAAAGGCTTTGAGCGCCTCGGCAATGGCTTCTAGATGAATGTGATCCGTCGGAAATTCGGCATCGATAGCACTCTCCAAATCATAAGATGGCGTCGTCGCACCAAGCTTGATATGCGCCACATATTCCTTAGGCAATCCCATGAAGTCCGAAATCTCCTTGGTTTTCTTTCCTACACAAATAATGAGTAGGCCTGTCGCCAAAGGATCTAGGGTTCCGGCATGGCCCACCTTTAACTTTTTCTTTCCCGTGACTTTTTGAAGGGCGTACTTGATTTTGGCGACCGCTTGATAGCTGGTCCATTCCAAAGGCTTATCGACCAATAGAACTTGGCCCGAAAGGATATCCTCTACGGTCAAAATCCAAAGAATTGGCTCAGCAAGACGATGGTAGCAATGCCGAAACAGTAAAAACTGAAATATTTCAGTTTAGCACGTCGCACTAAGGCAATCATCCAATTACAAGCAAAGACACCACTAATAAACGCGGCTGCTAAACCTAAAAGCAACGTGGTCACATCCACTTCCACGCCTGCAGCCTGACCTGCAATGATGTCCTTGGTATCCAACAAGGTTTTGCCCAAAATAATGGGCAACACCATCAGGAATGAAAAGCGCGCCGCCTTGCGACGGTCCACCCCAAGCAGTACCGAAGTACTGATGGTCGCCCCGGAACGGCTTACCCCAGGCAGGATCGCAATGGCTTGTGCCAATCCGATCACGAATGCGTCCAATCCGAACACCGACTTCGTCGTTTCTTTCGCTCGGTCTGCCAAAAACAATAAAATACCTGTGAGCACGAGCATGGCGCCGACCAATAATAATTGGCCCTCAAACAACGCCGTAATCTGATCTTCAAACGCCAACCCAATAAAGGCCGCAGGAATCATAGAGATCAGGATGTAGGAAGCAAACTTCGTTTCATCGTTCCATCGGAATTCCAACAAACCCGCGATAATTCGACCGATATCCTTGCGGAACACCACCACAGTACTCAAAGCCGTACCGGCATGAACCACCACATCGAAAGTTAAACTCTCGCTACCGGTCATATTCAATCCGAAAAGGTGTTTCCCTATTTCTAAATGTCCAGAACTACTCACGGGCAAGAACTCCGTGATGCCTTGAATCAGGCCCAGGATAATGGCTTGGATAGGTGTCATAAGAGTGCTTTTGGATTACGCGTCTTTGCGCTTCATCATGATGGCCACGATAGGTAGGACCAACCCGATGAACAAGAACCATGGAGCAATACCGATGCGTTGGGTACCGAAAATTTCCGGATTGAACTCATCTGGTGATTCCGCGCCGCCGCCTAACATCAAGGCGAATCCAATACCCAGCATAACCAACCCTGCAATCAGGACCAAGTACTTGCGACGGTCAAAAAGGAACATGTCTTTGTTCTCCATATCTAGTAGTATAATTCGTTTGTTCTAAGTTTCAAATATCGTCGGATGGCTACCGCCGTGCTGATGCCCGGTACCAAGATGCTCAAGGCAACGACACCCGCTAGCACTAAGGTAGTGGTCTCCAGAGTAAAAATGGCGGCAACCGCCGGGAAATACGCCTCCAAGCCCATTCCTAATCCGTACAGCAAGCCTGTACTCAATGCCGCGCTAATCAGCCCCAGGCTCACACTGGTCCACACATAGGGACCGCGAATAAAGGCGGAAGTCGCTCCGACAAGCTGCATGGTTTTCAGCAGGAAACGCTTGGAATAAATGGTCAAGCGAATGCTGGAATTAATAAGTGCCAAGGCAACCACCAACAGCACCACAGAAATTCCCACGAGCAACAAGGTAATCTTTTCAATGTTCTCATTGACCAACCCAATCAAATCTGGATCGTACAACACGTCCGACACAAACTCATCGGCTTTGATCTGCGCACTCAGTTGCTCTAAATCGCCCGTAGCCACCACGGCTGCTTTCAGATTTACATCAATGGTGTGAGAGAGTGGATTATATCCCAAAAAGTCCACAAAATCTTCCCCTAAATCCTCTTGTAGCGTCTGCGCCGCCTCCTCTTTGGTAATCAGCATGGCACTTTTTGCATAAGGGGCCAATTGTTGCGATTTCAAAATCGTCTTCAATTCCTCCTCTGGAACGCGCTCGTCCAAGACCAAGGTGAAGGTGAAATTTTCTCGTACAGCTTCCCCTAAGTCTTTGGCAGACAGCACTAAGTGTCCTAGAACACCGACCACAAACAATACCAAGGTCATGGAAATAACAACACTCAAGTACGAACTGCGTACTCTGGAAGTGGTAAATTTTTGCTCTTTTGAACTCATCGAAGCGAAAATAGTAAATCCTGCCCTGCATTCATTAATTTCGCCGATGTTCAACACTTCTTTCATTCCATGGAGTACAATCATCAGGAAATCGATAAAAAATGGCAGGCCAAATGGGCTGCTGAAGGAACCTACCATGCCTCTCAAGCACAGGACAAACCAAAGTTCTATGTCTTAGACATGTTTCCCTATCCTTCCGGTGCAGGATTGCACGTAGGCCACCCACTAGGCTACATCGCCTCTGATATCTATGGACGCTACAAGAAGCAGAAAGGCTTTAATGTGTTGCACCCGATGGGTTACGACGCCTTTGGATTGCCGGCAGAACAATATGCCATCCAAACGGGCCAACACCCTGAAAAAACTACAGAAATAAATACCGCACGCTACCGCCAACAGCTCGACAACATTGGTTTCGGCTTGGATTGGTCGCGTGAATTCAAGACCACGGACCCTTCCTACTACAAATGGACGCAGTGGATATTCATTCAACTCTTCGATGCGTGGTACGACCACAACGAAGGCAAGAGCCGCCAGATTGATGCACTCGTAGCGCACTTTGCTGCGCGCGGTACCGAAGGACTGAACGCCGCACAGACGGAAGAAATGAACTTCAGCGCCAAAGAGTGGGCAGCAATGAACGAGGCTGCACAAGCAGAAGTGTTGTTGAATTATCGTTTGGCCTACCGCAGCGAAAGCAACGTGAACTGGTGTCCTGCCCTGGGCACCGTATTGGCGAACGACGAGGTGAAAGACGGCTTGAGTGAGCGCGGCGGTCACCCTGTAGTACAGAAGAAAATGATGCAATGGTCGATGCGCATCACCGCCTTTGCAGATCGTCTGCTAGAAGGATTGGACCGCATTGATTGGAGCACGTCACTTAAAGAGACGCAGCGCAACTGGATAGGAAAATCTGTAGGTGCTGCCATCTTCTTTGATATTGACGGGCACGAGGGACAAATCGAGGTCTTCTCAACACGTCCAGATACCTTGTTCGGTGCCACTTTTGTGACTTTGGCGCCAGAGCATGAATTGGTTCAAAAGATCACCACGGCCGACCAACAGGAGGCCGTAAAAGCCTACCAAGCCAAGGCTGCAGCACGCAGCGAACGCGACCGCATGGCGGATACAAAAACCATCAGCGGTTGTTTCACTGGTGCCTATGCCGTGCATCCGATCAGCGGTGCTAAGGTGCCTATTTGGATCGGCGATTATGTATTGGCGAGCTATGGGACGGGTGCCGTAATGGCCGTTCCTGGTCACGACAGCCGCGATTATGCCTTCGCAAAGCACTTTGACCTTGAGATTGTAGAGGTCGTAGCTGGCGGCGATTTGAGCGTAGAGGCCTTCGAAGCCAAAGAAGGGAAAATGGTGAATTCCGATTTCCTTAACGGCATGGAATGCATGGACGCCAAGGCGAAAATGATTGAGCACTTGGAAGGAATTGGCTACGGAAAAGGAGCCACGCAATACAAACTACGCGATGCCATCTTCGGACGTCAGCGCTACTGGGGAGAACCTATTCCGGTGTACTATGAGAACGGTATTGCCAAGACGATGCCGCTCGAAGATTTGCCATTGACCTTGCCTGAGGTAGATGCCTACTTACCGACAGAAGACGGTGAGCCGCCGCTAGCACGCGCCAACGATTGGACCTACAACGGCCATCCTTTGGAGACGACGACGATGCCCGGCTGGGCGGGTTCATCGTGGTACTTCTTGCGATACATGGACGCACACAACAACGAAGAATTTGCCGGGAAGGCAACCTCGGAGTATTGGAACCAGGTCGATCTATATGTCGGCGGTTCTGAGCACGCCACGGGTCACCTACTCTACTCGCGCTTCTGGACGAAATTCCTATTCGACATGGGCTTCATCCCCTTTGACGAACCGTTCAAAAAGCTGATCAATCAAGGGATGATTCAAGGCATCAGCGCCTTCGTTCATAGAATTAACGGGACCAACACCTTTGTAAGTGCTGGGCTCAAAGGCGACCATGAAACGCAGACCATTCATGCAGACGTGAGCTTGTTGCAAGGCGACGAGTTGGATGTGGAAGCATTTAAGAATTGGCGCGAAGAATACAAGGATGCGGAATTCATCTTAGAAGATGGTAAGTACATCTGTAGCCGCGAGGTGGAGAAGATGTCAAAGTCCAAATTCAATGTGACCAACCCTGACGATATCGTTGAGAAGTATGGTGCGGATGTACTCCGCATGTACGAGATGTTCTTGGGACCGTTGGAGCAAAGCAAGCCGTGGAACACGCAAGGTCTTTCTGGTGTGGCCGGATTCCGTAGAAAATTCTGGAAGCTGTTCCACCAAGGTGATACCTTCAACGTAAGCGATGCACCTGCGGATAAAAAAGCATTAAAAGCGGCCCATACGTGTATCAAAAAAGTCAACGAAGACATTGAGAACTTCAGTTTCAATACTTCGGTCAGCGCCTTTATGATTGCGACCAATGAATTGACGGATTTGAAGGCCAATAACCGCGAGGTGTTGGAGCCGCTCGTTCGACTCATTTCACCATTCGCGCCACACCTCGCGGAAGAGCTTTGGGAAAAACTCGGCGGCGAAGGTTCAGTGACACATACTGAGTATCCAGCGCACAATGAGAGCTACCTGGTAGAGAGCAGTAAGAACTACCCTGTTTCGTTTAATGGAAAGGTTCGATTCCAATTGGAATTGCCGCTGGACATGAGCAAAGAGGATATCGAGAAGACGGTGTTGGCCGACGAGCGTACCGCCGAACATATTGGCGATAAGCAGGTCCGTAAAATGATTGTCGTACCCGGAAGGATTATCAATATTGTGATCGGCTAGTCCGAAAGAGGAGTAAAAATTTTCAGCTTACATACACCAAAGGCGCCATGCGGGCGCCTTTGGTCGTTTATAATTCGTCCAACTCCTTTTTCAAATCCCGCATGTACGTTTTATACGCCTCCATGCGATCGGCCTCCAAAGGTTTGGCATCTGGAAGCTTTTGCTTGTACGGATCGACTTGCTTGCCATTCACCCAGAAGCGGTAACACACGTGAGGCCCAGTGGCAAGGCCAGTTGACCCCACATATCCAATCACATCACCCTGCTTCACACGCACACCGTTTTTAATTCCGGGCTTGATCTTACTCATGTGCAAGTACTGGGTAGTATAGGTGCTGTTATGACGGACTTTTACATAGTTCCCATTCGCCGAAGTATAGGTAGCCGCAATGATCACCCCATCGGCCGTACTCATAATAGGCGTACCAGTTGGTGCGGCATAATCCGTCCCTAAATGCGCCTTCCAGCGCTTTTGTACAGGATGGAATCTATTGCCACTGTATCGCGAAGAAATACGAGTAAAGTTCAACGGTGCACGCAGGAATGTTTTGCGCAAGCTTCTTCCCTCCTCATCGTAATAATCATTGAAGCCTAATTCGTTTTCGTACGGGAAGGCGTAAAAGTCATTGCCCATATGGGTCAAATTCGCCCCAACAATACGCTTCAACCCCACATAGGTCGTATCGTCCACATACTCCTCTTCGTAAATAACCGAGAAGGCATCTCCCTTTTGCAATCGGAAGAAATCAATGGTCCACGCATAGACCTCGACCAACGACATGGCCAAAGCATTGGTTCCCCCAGCATTATTGACCGAGAGGTATAAGGCATCTTCAATGGTTCCAGAGATTTGGCGACGGCGGACCGATCGCTCTTTTTCTACCTTTTTGGCATAGATAGAGTCCGACTGCAAGGATACGATGTAGTACTCATAGGTACTTTCTGGATAAATGAAATACGAAGGGAACAAGGAGCTATCTCCCGTGGCGAACTTCACGGTAACCCCAGCTCGAATTTTCCGCACATTGAACACCGGCTCTACCGCCGCGGCAATCTGATAAATCTGAGCCGTCGAAATACCTCTCTTGCCCAACAAAGCCCCAAAGCTTTCACCAGAGGCAATGGTATGATCCTCAAAACGCAAGGTATCTGCAGGCAAGGTCAGATAGAACTTAGGCTCCGCTTCCACTACAGGGTCTTCGTTATCCAAGATTTCAACGGTGCCTTTACTGGGCAGCAAGGCGCCAATAATGATGATTATAAAGATGGCGGCCAATACAATCCACCCGTGTTTTTTTAATTTCATGAGCCTTGCTCAATTTCTTTTAGTACATCCTCTACCCAGCTCTTTCCCCATTCTGCACGCTGATGTTCCGTCCATAATTCTGGATAGAAAATGCGACGTTGAAAGCGCGGCGGCAAGTATTTCTGCCAATTCGTCCCGCCAGTCGCAGGAATATCGGTTGGCTTCTTACTCAAGTAGCGGACCGCAGTTTTATAATGTTGTAGAGGCCAATTTACATTGACATTCAAATCCAATAATCGCAACGCATCTTCAAGCTGCGCAACCTCAGCATCAGATAATCCGGCCTGCTTCAGTTCCTTAAAGCGTTCCCAGATATTACAATGCTCATAGGACTCGGCCGCAAAGACCAAATCATCCCAGTATTTTTCGATGAACTGAACGGCTGTATAGGCAGGCTTGCCCGTATCCTCTACCTTCGCACCGTCCTTCCAATAAATGGCATCCAACTGCTCTCCAATCGCCGCATCGGCCAAAGCTTCGCGCTTTGATTCAGCTACAATATTGATCAACGGAGCACAACCTAATTCTATGATGCGGTATTGCACACTCTGGAATCCTGAGGCCGGCGCTAACGCATCGCGAAAAGCCAAAAACTCGTCCTTCTTCATGCCCTTTTCCATCACGCCAAAGCTGCCTCGCAAAGCCCCAAAGTATCGGTTGATGCGGTGAATGCGTTCGGTAAAATCTGCCACCGACAAATCGCCGGCGGCAATAGCATCAATTTCGATGCGTGCCAGCTTGAAATAGAGTTCTGTAATCTGATGGTAAATAATGAAAATTGGCTCGTCCGCTATGTCCGTCACCGGGCGTTGAAGGCTGAGCAAGGTATCGAGCTGGACATAGTCCCAGTAATTTTGAAAGGAAGCACGCTGCCATCCGTTCACATAGGTTTCAAAATCTTGTCCGGTTGCTTCAATTTTATTGCGCAAATCGGCCAATTTTTCCATTAATTCTGGGCTCCACTCCATGGTACAATAGGTTTAAACCAAAGTTAGCCAATACCATGGCCAACTTGCTCCTTTGCCGATAAGTTTTAAACGAATTTTAACGCGCTTAGATGCGCTTCAAAGTGAAGGTAAATTCCGTACCCACGCCTTCAGTGGACGCCACTCTGATAGTTTCTCCGTGACGCTCAATGATGTGTTTCACAATGGACAATCCCAAGCCGGTTCCACCCGCATCTCGCGAACGTGCTTTATCCACTCGATAGAATCTTTCAAAGATGTGTGGAAGATCTTCTTCAGAAATACCAAAACCTTGGTCCTTAATCCTGAATTCTATTTTATCTCTAGTGCCAGAGATAAAGAAATCTACCGCCGAGCCTTCCGGGCTGTATTTGATCGCGTTCACCAGCAAATTGTCCAACACCTGCTCTAACCTTGCTGCATCACATAATACTTGGGTATTCTCTTCTACCGCAAAATGAACCTTTATTGTAGACTTTCGCTTGTTGGCCAAATTCTCAATTTCACTCAAGGCATCATCAATCAAGTTGCGGACAATTACTGGACGTAATTGCACATCGTACTCTCCACTTTCTACCTTGGTAAGGACATCCATGTCTTTCACAAGCTGGGTCATACGCTCCACAGATTTTGCAGCCCGTTTCAAGAATTTCTTGGCCACCTTTTCATCCTTGAGCGCACCATCCAATAATGTGTAAATGTATCCTTGAATGTTAAAAATTGGCGTCTTGAGTTCATGGCTAACATTTCCAATGTATTCACGACGAAATTGTTCCCTGCCCTTCATTTCTTCAACGAGTGCATTTTGTTTCTCACTCCACTCTTCGAGCCTTTCTTCTAATTCCGCTAGATTTCCAACACTTCCTTTATTTAAAGGAGATTCCGTAAGACCTTGCTTTTGAATTTTTTGTTGAATGCCTCTAATCCGACCTATTAATATGTAATAGGTAGCGTAATAAAAAGATGTGATTGTGATCGCAAAGAATAGTAGCCACCACAACCATTCTGGGATATTCAAATGTTGAGTATAGGTTAACAACCATTCAAATAGAACGGCTAGTCCCGTAACTGTAGCCCCCATGATAAGGGAGAGCAAAAGCATGCGATTTCCTCGCATCAATCGATTGTTTCGAATTTATACCCTACGCCTTTGACCGTCTTGATGCGATCATCACCTATTTTCTCTCTGAGCTTACGAATATGCACATCTATAGTTCTACCTCCTACAATAACTACCGTACCCCTTATTCTGTCCAGAATTTCTTCACGTGTAAAGACTTTTCCGGGTTTCGATGCCAAGAGGCTGAGCAATTCGAATTCTTTCCTCGGAAGTTCAATAACATTTCCCGCAATCTCTACATGGTAGCGCTCAGGGTCAATAATTAAATCTGAGAATTCCATTTTACCTGGAACTTCTTGCTCAGGAACTGGTCTTCTTCTTAACAGCGCCTTTAATCTAGAGGTTAGAACCTTAGGCTTTACTGGCTTCGTTATATAATCATCTGCGCCAGCTTCAAATCCTGCCACTTGACTGTAATCTTCACCACGTGCCGTTAGAAATGCAATGATTGTATTCTCAAGCCCTGGCAATTTTCGAATTTGATCACAAGCTTCAATACCGTCCATTTCCGGCATCATTACATCCAATAAAATCAAATCTGGCTTAAATTCTTTCGCTTTTGCTACACCTGCTTTACCGCTGGCGGCAGTCGCTACTTTATATCCTTCTGCTTTTAAGTTGTATCCTACGAAGTCCAAAATATCTGGCTCGTCGTCAACTAATAGAATCTTGATGTTCGAATTATCCATGATTTCAATTTACCACAAAGATGGAAAACTATTACTACTTCCAAGCGACTTCTAGAAACTTAACATAAAGCAAATGTGGGCCTAACAAACTCTTAAAGCCCTTTTGAAAACTCAGCAGTTAAAGTTGATGCTTAGTTAAGATTCAGTTTACATAATGGTCCTTCATTTGTGATGTCAAAACAAAACAAAAGACGTAGAAATGAAATTCAACAAATTAATGATTGTAGTCGCAGCTGCTTCTTTCTTAGCTGCATGTGATGGTAACGGTGGCGGACCAGTTGACCCAAACCTTAATCCATTAGAAGTAAGCAAAGCTGGTGTTCTAGCTGGAAATGAAACGTGGAGTGGTGATTCCATCTATGTATTGAATGGACGTGTAGTAGTTCCTGCAGGTGTAGAATTAACCATCGAGCCAGGTACAATTATCAAAGGTAAAGAAGGTGATGGCGCTAACGCTTCGACATTGATTATTGCTCAAGGAGGTGTGCTGAATGCTCAAGGCACGGAAAGTGCCCCTATCATCATGACCTCAGTACTAGATAATATTACTGTTGGACAGCAAGCTGGTACCAATCTTGACCAAACAGATGCAGGTCTTTGGGGTGGATTGATAGTTCTTGGAAATGCACCCATTTCAGCAGATGCTGCTACTGCGTTAATTGAAGGGCTACCTGCAAACGAAGCATATGCAGTTTACGGCGGAACAGATGCCAATGATAATTCTGGTATTCTAGAGTACATCAGTATTCGTCATGGCGGAACATTGATTGGTGACGGTAACGAGATTAACGGACTTACTCTAGCAGGGGTTGGTTCCGCGACTACTGTTAGCCATATCGAAGTTGTTGCGAATATCGACGACGGGATTGAGTTCTTCGGCGGATCGGTAAATGCCTCGAATTTGGTAGTATGGGCACAAGGAGATGATGCCTACGACATTGACCAAGCATATTCTGGTACAATTGACAACTTTGTATACGTTGCAGGTCCGGATTCGGATCACGGTATGGAAGTAGATGGCCCGGAAGGAACCACTGGCGCTGGATTTACAGCAACCAATGGAACTTTATACGGAATGGCCGCAGAAATCGCTGATTTCCGTGACTCCGCTATGGGTACTGTTCAAAATATCTACATCACTGGCTTCGATGATGCAGGAGATTGGGAAATTGATGAAACAGGTGGTGCATACAACTACAGCAATGGCCTACTTAATTTCTCGGCAATTGAAATCGATCTAACTGGATATACAGCCGGTAAAACTATTGATGATGTTTTCTTAGATAAGAGTGGTTCAGGAATGACTTGGAACCCTTCGGACTTCGCTACTGCAACTACCACACCTACGGTAGGTGCCGATGCCAGTGTCTTAAGCTGGACATACGCCTCACTCAAAGGCGCATTCTAAACCTAGGCTGTTAACATAAAGTTAACCAAAGATTAATTGGCCCGAGACACCCGTCTCGGGCCTTTTTGTTCTTTTTGCACGATGAATAACCGCAGTATAATGAAGCATTTATTTTTATTTCTTTCCTTAACCATTAGCAGCGCAGTTTTCGCACAAACAGGAATCATTCGTGGTACGGTCTATGAAGACGAAACCAATGAACCCTTATTTTATGCAAACGCACAAATTCCTTCTCAAGGTGCCATCTCCTTCACTGATTTTGACGGCAACTTCGAATTAGAGGTAGCGCCAGGAACTTATACTTTGGAGATTAGCTTTCTAGGATTAGCAAAACTTCAAATCCCTGGGGTTGTGGTGAAAGATGGAGAGGTAACCGCCTTTGAAAACCTGCGAATGCTGCCATCTACCAATGAGTTGATGACGGTGACCGTTACGGCCTCAGCAATGCGCAATACGGAAAGCGCATTATTGGATGTAAAGAAGAAATCTGCCACGGTGATGGACGGTATTTCCTCACAAAATTTTAAGCGCGTGGGCGATGGCAACGCAGCTGCTGCAGTGACTCGTGTTCCTGGGGTAAGTATTCAGGGCGGTAAATATGTCTTCGTTCGCGGTTTGGGTGATCGCTATACCAAGACCCAATTAATGGGTATGGATATTCCCGGGCTTGATCCTGATAAGAACTCGCTTCAAATGGACATCTTCCCCACAAACATCCTTCAAAATATTGTGGTGTTGAAGTCATTGACTCCTGACCTCAGTGCGGATTTTGCGGGGGGACTGGTCAACATAGAATTGGTCGACTTCCCCACTCGTAAAACGCTCAACATCAGTAGCTCTTTGAGCTATACTCCAGGAATGCACTTGGTTGAAGGCTTGGGGTATAAAGGTTCCGCTACCGATTTCTTAGGCTTTGACGCCGGATACCGCACCAACCCACTGCCCTCACAATACATTTTTGGAGGTATTCCAAATCCCGCATTAGACGACCCAATTACCACGGAACTGACCCAAAGTTTCTCCTCTGTTCTTCAGGCTCAATCACAACAAATGCCATTGAACGGATCCTTGGGTATTAGCTTCGGCGATCAAAAGAAAAAGGACAACGGAAAAACTGTGGGTTACAATGGGTCCTTCTCGTACAAAAGCAATACTGACTTTTTCGGTTCGGCCACAGATTCGAACAGAACCTACAGCCAAAACTTCTACCGCAAGCCAAATTCTGTAGACGATTACCAATTATTAGCTGACCGCACGCAGGTCGGTTCATTAGCCGTAAACAACGTCCTGCTAAACGGTCTACTAGGGTATTCCATCAAGGATGAAGATGATAAATACCGTTTCATGGTCATGCACCTACAAAATGGAGAATCACGCACAGGACGCTTTACCGAAACGGCCTCAATTGAGAATTCGTTTGTCGGTCAACGCGACAACCTAGAATATAGCGAGCGTTCCATCTCTTCCATGTTCTTTAACGGCCAACACAGTCGTAACGAGAACAAGACGAAAATTGATTGGCGCATTGCTCCTACCTACAGCCGTATTGCGGACAAAGACATTCGTTCGACCTCATACCGTACGGAAGATGGTGAATTCAATATCGCCCCAGGAGAAACCGGATTCCCTAATCGTATCTGGCGTAATCTGAATGAGTTCAACCTCTCGAACAGAGTAGATATTACCAAATCTCACGAGTTGCGAGGCAGAGATGCCAAAACAAAATTCGGCGCGAGCTACAATTTCAAGTACCGCGATTATGAGATTTTGAGGTACCAATTACGTGCGAAGAATCTGGGCGAGTTAGATGCGTTGACAGGAAATGCAGATGAACTTTTGACAGATTATTACGTGTGGGACCCTGCCTCAGATGCGGGCATGTACTACAGCGGTAATTACGAAGCCAACAACGCATACCAAGGTATTCAAAGTAATTTCTCTGCCTACTACAGCGAAGAATTCAGCTTGAATGCGCTGACCAAGGTGGTTGCGGGTTTGCGTGCTGAGCGTTACGACCAGTTCTACACCGGTGTCGACCAACAAGAGGCCGCCGCACCGGGCACCGGTTTGAATTACCGTTGGGCACCTGTGTTGAATAACTTCAACCTCTTCCCCACGGCCTCATTGATTTATTCCGTTAACGAAAACACCAATTTCCGCTTGGGAGCGTTCCGCACCGTGGCTCGTCCATCTTTTAAAGAAAAGAGTGCGGCACAGATTGAAGATGTCCTCACTGGCATCACCTTTATCGGTAACCTGGATTTGGTCAACACCATCATCAACAACTTGGACGTTCGTTACGAATACTTCATGGAAGGCGGACAAACCATCGCCATCTCTGGATTCTACAAGCATTTTACCAACCCAATTGAATTGGTCGCCTATAGTGCCGCTGCTCCATCGAACTTCCAACCGAGAAACGTAGGGAATGCTACCGTGGCCGGTGCTGAGTTTGAGGTACGTAAGAATCTAGGCTTCATGGGGCTCCAGCATTTCGAAGTGAACTCAAACCTTTCCTTGATTTACTCTGGGGTAAGTCGGGATTCCAGCGAGTACGCTGCCCGCGTTGCTTCTGCCCGTACGGGTGAGGTGATCGATGAAATTCGTCCTATGCAAGGGCAATCGCCGTATTTGATTAATGTCGGATTGAACTATAACAACCCTGAGAAAGGATGGCAAGGTGGTTTGTTCTACAACGTTCAAGGTGAGAAGCTCTACATCGTAGGTGTAGCCGACAACCCTGATGTTTTCGAAGTGCCATTCCACAGCTTGAATTTCAACCTGATGAAGAACTTTGGCGAGGATCAACGCTACCAGGTTGGCTTCTCGGTAAACAATATCATGGACGATACTCGTGATCGAATTTTCCGCAGCTACAACAGCGCGGAACCGATGTTCAGCACTTGGGCACCGGGAAGAACCTTTAAATTGAGCTTCCGCTATTCGTTGTAAGCTACAAGACAATACCTAATTTTGAACCGTGCCCTAAGGGGTGCGGTTTTTTTATGTCCAATTTCTCGCACATCACACCCGCAAATTTCGAAGCCGAAGCGCTCGAGCTTTTCCATTGGCAACGGAAACACAATGCGGTGTACGGCAAGTTCTGCCAATTGTTGGGTAGAGATTCCGCGGACATCCATCGCATCGACCAAATTCCGTTTCTACCGGTGGAGTTGTTTAAAGGGCATGCTGTGGTTTGTGGGAATTGGACCCCTGAAATCACCTTCTCCTCTAGCACCACGACCGGCGGCACGCCTTCGCTGCATCACGTCCAATCCAAAGCACATTATGAAAGTGTGTACGTTCAGGGCTTTGAGCGGCAATACGGGGCCATCGAAGATTGGACCGTGCTGGCCTTGCTGCCCTCCTATTTGGAACGAAGTGGATCGTCGCTGGTGATGATGGCGGAGGGGATGATTGAACGCTCGAGGGATGCACGAAGTGGCTTCTACCTCTACAATCACGCGGAGTTGTTGGAGCGCTTGAGGGAATTGGGTGAGGAGAAAAAACCTACCCTCTTGTTGGGAGTCACTTTTGCCTTGCTTGATTTTGCCGATTTTCTAGGCAATCAACCCCTCGATTTCCCGGAGTTGCGCATTATGGAAACGGGCGGCATGAAGGGGCGCAAGAAGGAAATGATTCGCGCAGAAGTACATGCTTATCTGCGCAACGCTTTTCCCGCATCGGCCATCGACAGTGAATATGGAATGACCGAGCTCATGAGCCAGGCCTATATGAAAGATTCTGGGGCATTTGTTGCGCCAGATTGGATGCGGGTGTATACACGTGATATTGCGGATCCCCTCTCCTCTCCTCAGCAGAACGGCTCGCGGGGCGCCTTAAACGTTATTGATTTAGCAAATGTCGATAGCTGCGCATTTTTAGCGTTGGCGGATCAGGGCCAAGTCTTTGAAAACGGTACATTTGAGATCTATGGAAGATTAGACCATAGCGAAATACGCGGGTGTAATTTGATGATTAGTCTATGAAATTGAAACTGATTTTAGCCCTTTTAGGGTGCACCATGTTGGCCCACGGCCAACTCATTCGTCGCTCGGCCGACTTAACGAAAGACGAGGGACATCTTACCCTTCGTGATAGCGTACGCATTGCTGCATACGATAACGGAACCAGCACCTACGAAGTACACCTGCATTGTTGGGTGCACGAAGATTTTGTCAATGTCATTGATAAGCGTGTTATGGCTGAAGCGGCATTGTTTTCAGAAAAACTGGATACTCTAGGCAAGGTTCGTGATAGCTATCCTTTGGATTCATTGTGGGAGAGTTCTGCAAGACGCAAGTCCAATTATTACGAAGTGGTGCTTTCAGGCACGTTGAACAGCCGCCACATTGAGCGCCGAAGCTTCCCTACGTACATGTTGGAGCAATTCTTTTCTGAAAAGCGAGTGGGCTCGATGAAGGAGAATTTGGAAAATGAACTGAAGAAAAGCGGTTGGGAAAACAAGTCTTTCGGCGAATACGATGCTTGGGCCTTCCTTGATCACCAAAGAAACCCTGGCAAACCTGAACTCCAAGCCCTGTTCATCTTCCGCGGCAGTATGCCTTATGTCCTGATCAATAAGGGAGAGCTTTTTGAATACCCCAAGCTCAAGCTCACCGAAGACAGAGATTATGGGACGTTCTACTTCTTCCAAAGACCGAACGACAGATTCCTCTCAGAAATTGACGATATAGTCCTGGACTATGTACAGTTATAAAAAAAGGCGCCCAGCGGGCGCCTTTTTTATGCGGTAAAAATTTTTGCTTAGTCGACGATGGAGATCAGGAAGTAGTTTTTCTTCCCTTTCTGCGCGATGATCAATCCGCCGGCAACCACATCCTTTTCGGATAGGGTTTTGTCTAAATCCACCTTGCTCTTATTGATGGCCACACCATTGCCTTGCACCATCTTGCGCGCTTCACCTTTCGAAGGGAAGATCGCAGTGTGCTCTGCCAAGGCCTCAACAATATCCAAGCCTCCTGCAAGAGCCGCACGGGACAATTCAAACTGTGGCACCCCTTCAAAAACACTCTCCAACGTGGCGCGATCGAGCTTGCGAAGCTGCTCCTCTGTCGCCTTGCCAAACAGGATCTGTGAAGCCGCCTGAGCATTCTCGAGGTCTTCTTTGCTGTGCACGCGCTCGGTCACCTCTTCCGCCAAGACTTTCTGAAGCTTACGTTGATACGGGGCCTCATTGTGCTCTGCGATCAACGCCTCGATTTCCTCTCGAGATTTGATGCTAAATATTTTAATGTAGTTCTCGGCATCGGAATCCGCCGCGTTCAACCAAAACTGGTAGAAGGCGTACGGGGAGGTACGGTTCGGATCCAACCAAACGTTCCCGCCTTCGGACTTCCCAAATTTGGTTCCATCTGCCTTTTTAATCAACGGTGTGGTCAATGCATGCGCGGAGCCACGGCCCAATCGACGAATGAGTTCCGTACCTGTGGTGATATTGCCCCATTGGTCCGAGCCGCCCATTTGTAGCTTCACACCATTGTTTTTCCAAAGGTGGTAGAAATCATAGCCTTGAATGAGCTGGTAAGAGAACTCCGTAAAGCTCATACCCGTCTCTAATCTGTTCTTAACGCTGTCTTTGGCCATCATGTAATTTACACTGATGTGCTTACCAACGTCACGGATAAAACCGAGGAAATCAAACTCCTTGAACCAATCGTAGTTGTTGACGATTTCGGCGCTGTTGTCCCCACAATCAAAGTTGAGGAACTTCTCGAGTTGTGCTTTCTGACAATTCAAGTTGTGCTGTAGGGCTTCTAGATCCAAAAGATTGCGCTCGGCACTCTTGCCAGAGGGATCTCCCACCATTCCGGTGGCACCCCCAACCAAGGCGATGGGCTTATGTCCGGCGCGTTGAAAGTGTACGAGGGTCATGATTTGTACCATGTTCCCTACCCCCAATGAATCTGCCGTAGGATCAAAGCCGATATAACCGCTGACCATTTCCTTGGTCAACAATTCTTCAGTTTCAGGCATGATGTCGTGCAACATGCCTCTCCAACGCAGTTCTTCAACAAAGTTTGTATTCATGGGTCGTCCCTTTCAGTTATCGCTTGAATGAGCCACTAAAATAGCCATCATTCGTCATCTACGCCTAACTCTACCATTAAATCTGGGTTTTGAAAGAGGTAGGCACGAAAGCGGAGGTCTTTGGGCTGAAAAAGCTGGAGGCCATCCACTTCTAAAGGGATTTCAAGGCTGGGCTCGTCGAGGTCGACAATGCAAAATTCTTTGCGGGTAGAAGACCAAAGAAAAACGCCCATGCGATCGCGGCGGTCTTCGAGGCAATATTCAACGATGTCCCACTCGTAGAGCATGCGTTTGTCTATATCAAACAGACCCACACTTTCGTCGACTTTATTGTGCTCGATTTTGATGCCTGACCACCAGAATTGGTCCCTAGAATAGAAATGCGATCGACTACCTATTTTACGGGCATAGCCCACCACTTCACCTTCATGGCGCAATCTATATCGTATTTCTAGGGTGGTATCCATCATCCCTAAAAACAACGCCCGGAGCAGAAGGTTCTGTCCGGGCGTGATATTTATGAGTACAATCTTATTTCTGGAAGGCTGAGATGCCGCGGTCCATCCATTCGATATAGGCTTCGATATCGAGATCTGCGCCTCTTGTTTCGATCAACGGCTTGAGGTCGTCGTGCCCAAGGAAAACATACAATGGCTGGCTTACCGCCCCAAAGTTGACTTCCTCAAACTCGCTCCATTTGTTGCCGATATTCTTGATTTTGCGGCCAGTTACTTCGCTGATGTATTGCTCTTCTTTCGGGAACTCCGTGCGCTCATCCACATATAGAGAAATGAGAACAACTTCGTCTCTCAACCTCTTATGAACGCGCTCGTCTACCCAAACGTTTTCTTCCATCTTGCGACAATTCTGACATCCCCATCCGGTGAAATCTATCATGATGGGCTTACCTACCTCCTTAGCGTAGGCCAAACCGGCATCAAAATCGTTGAAACAAGGTAAGCCGTTTGGACAGTGGTCGCCATGCTCCACCTCTACGGCTGCAGACTCACCCGCACCCACCATATTGATCACCGGTTGCGCGTAGGCACCGCTTTTACTTTCTGCATAATGCTCTGGCGGTGGGAATCCTGAGATGAGTTTCACAGGGGCACCGAAGATTCCTGGCAACATGTAGAAGCCTAAAATCATAAAGACCATCGCGAAACTGAGTCGTGGTACTGAAATAGTGGTTACCGGACTATCTAGCGGCATGCGGAAGGCACCCAAGAGATAGAAGGCCGTGATGAAGGCGATGGCTACCCAAATGGCCAGGAATAGTTCACGCTCTAACCAATGCGCTTGCCATACCAAATCTGCTGTGGACAAGAATTTCAAAGCGAACGCTAATTCCAAGAATCCTAGGGTCACTTTCACGGTGTTCAACCAACCGCCTGATGAAGGCAAAGAGTTCAACCATCCTGGGAAAGCCGCAAAAAGGGTAAATGGAATGGCCAAGGCCAAAGAGAATCCAAACATCCCAACGGCAGGCCCCAGTAGTGAACCTTTTGATCCGGCTTCTACGAGCAATGTTCCGATAATTGGACCCGTACAAGAAAAACTCACCAAGCTCAAGGTAAAGGCCATGAAGAAGATGCCGAGCATACCGCCTTTGTTGGACGCATCATCCGCTTTATTTACCCAGCTCGACGGCAGGGTGATTTCAAAGGCGCCAAAGAAGCTGGCCGCAAAAATGACAAAGAGGGCAAAGAACGCCAGGTTGAACCACGGGTTCGTAGCCATTTGGTTCAAGGCGTCCGA
This sequence comes from Cryomorphaceae bacterium, assembly GCA_038124525.1. Taxonomy (GTDB): domain Bacteria; phylum Bacteroidota; class Bacteroidia; order Flavobacteriales; family Schleiferiaceae; genus UBA10364. The sequence continues at coordinate 13,720 of JAYPCB010000005.1, read as the reverse complement.
TCCAAAAATGACGCTCACTGCTAGGCCAAGGGCCACGTAAATCACGATGATGCCCAATCCGTACAATGAGGCTTTAAAAATTCCTTCGGCCTTTGTTTTAGATTGCTTGGTAAAGAAGCTTACCGTCAGCGGAATCATTGGGAAAATACAAGGCATGATCAGCGCTGCGAAACCGCCCAAGAAGCCGAGCCAGAATGTCGAACCCAATCCTTTCCAGATGGACGGTACAGGTGCATTGGTCACGCGAACTGAGAAGTCTTCATAGGTCGGAGGCAAACACATTTCGTCGTTACACACCATGAATTCGAGCTCGCCTTTGACGGTAAATTCTTCCTCAGTCGGCAAGAGCTTGATAGTGAAATCCGCGGCATTGCTGAAATAAGCCAAATCCATATCGAAATTTGGATCAAACTCCACATGAGGCTCGCCTTCGGCCCATCCTCCCACCGTGGTGAAGGAAGAATCGTCTTCGAGGACAAAGGAGGTCGGAATAGGCCCGCCTTCCTCAAGGTTTTGGCTGTACAAGTGCCAACCTTCTGCAATTTCTGCATGAACGGTGATGATCGTGTGCTCATCAGTGTTCTCGTAAGAAGTAGACCAAGTAACGGCTTGCGGCTGTGCCCAGGCCAAGGTGGTCATGAGGAAAATAAAGGCGGTAAAAAATCGCTTCATGTGATTAGAATTTGCAGGTTGCAAGATAGGCCATGTCATCGCCTTCGGCAACTTTTACGTGTGCCGCGATTCTGTGGCCGAGGACCCAAAATATTTCATCGTTGTACAAGGCAACGTAGATGTGCTTTTTGCGGTGGCGAGGAAGGCGCAGGTCGTTGAGGAAATCGGCCACTTTTTTTGAACCTTTCATCCCCAAGGGCAAGAAAGAATCTCCGGGTTTCCATACTCGAATGGTCCAGGGGAATGGGGCTGCCGTGGGGCTGATCCATTCGTGATCATCATCAAATACAATCTGTGCTCGCGGGGTAGGTTGCAGGGTGAGCATAAAAGGTAAATTGGACAAATCGTCCGGCCCTTGGATGGTATAGGTATTGGGGTCCAATTCCTTTTTCGGCGCCAAAATAAAGGCGGTGCGGTCTTTGACTAAAATCTTCTCGCGGCCAGGCGTTAATTGGCCTGAATCCCCCTTCAAAACATGGCCACATTCCTCGTAGGAAAAGCCCAGATCCCAGCGCAGGCAGTACCTGTACAACAACGTTTGGGCATAGGGTTGCTCGATCCACGTTCCGAAATCAATGTGGACTTCATCTTCGAGTTCACGTACATGCTGTTGCTCAAACTCGTCCAACATTCCCTCCAAAAGTTCGCGGTCGCGGACCAAATTATCAATGGTCTTGGCCAAACCGCCGTGCCATCGAGGCTCCACTTCATCGAGGACTTCCGGCAACAAATTGCGCACCTTGTTTCGCGTGTATTTCAATGTTTGATTCGAGGCATCTTCTCGCCAAGTGAGCTCATGTTCCTGTGCAAGGGCAAGAATATCCGCCTTGCTCATCTGCGCCAATGGACGAAGAATGTGGGGATGAGACATACCGGTTAGGCCGGTCAATCCCGCGCCACGAAGGGCGTTCATTAAAAAGGTTTCCTTTCTATCGTCAAGGTGATGGGCCGTGAAAATATATTCCGCCCCAAGGGCTTGTGCACGTTCCTCAAACCAATGATACCGAAGTTTCCGGGCCCAATTCTGAATGTTTTCTCCTTTGCGCTTTGTAGGATCGGCATGCAGCACTTCAATTTCAAATCGATGCTCCTGAGCGAACCAGCGGCACCAGCGTTCGTCTTCGTCCGCCTCTTCACGCAAACCGTAATTCACATGGAGCAAGTACGGACGGATGTTGTACCGCTGCAGCAACCAATGACTCAACACCACGGAATCTACGCCGCCGCTGAAGCCGAGAATTGCTTTTGATCCGGGAATAATGGTCATGAATGGAGGATTATAGTGTCAAAACTACAACCAATTTATCGAGCGCTATCAAACATGCTCTCGGCCTTGAGCAAACACTCTTCGTACTCCTGCTGTGGATCGCTCAAAATGGTGATAGCACCACCCACATGGGTCGTCGCCACGCCTGTAGTGCGATTGATCGCTACACTGCGGATGACCACATTGAAATCTGCATCGCCCTCAGGAGTCGTGTAGCCTACCGTACCCGAATAAATCTCCCGTGCTGTTTTTTCATACCGCTCGGCCAATTGCATGGCACTCACTTTGGGGGCACCCGTCATTGAACCCATGGGGAAGGTCGCGCCAAAGAGCTCCCAAAATCCGGTATTGGGACTGATCGTAGCTTCGACCGTACTGATCAATTGGTTTACATTTTTGAAGGCGTAGGTGCCGTATAACTCGCTCACCTGAACGCTTCCCTTAGTCGCCACACGACTAAGGTCATTGCGGACTAAATCTCCGATCATCACATTCTCTGCGCGTTCCTTTTCACTTTCCTTCACCGCCGCCATAGCTGTCTCATTGTTGGCTACCCGACGATTGGTTCCTTTGATGGGCTGACTCAAAATGCGCTGTCCCTTTTTGCTGAAATAACGTTCGGGAGAGGTACACAGGAGTTCGTGCTGATCGAGTTTGAGATAGGCGCTGAACGGCGCTTCTGTTCGAGACGCCATTTTTTCAAACAAGGCCGGCGAATGCAACGCCGCTACCTCAGCCTTGAAAGCCGTGCAGTAATTGACCTCGTAAATATCCCCTCTTTGGATGTGTGCTTTGAGGTGTTCGACGGCGCTCAAGTATTCCGCTTTAGATTCCACAGGCTTGAAATCAAGGGCGGTGGGACCTTCGAGCGGTGCGGCAGGCTGAAGAAGGTCTTTGATGATTTGGGTGGAGCGGTCGCTAGTGAAATCGGTCACAGATAATTCCCCATCCCAACTCAAGGTGCCCACTACTTCAGGCTCAAAGAAGAGTGCTTCGGGCCAATCTCCCAAGGCGGGATTCCCGCGGTCTAAAGATTCAAAGCGATGGCGCATTTCATAACCGGCAAAACCGAAGCGCCATCCGCCTTCGAGGGCGCCAAGAGCCAATTCATCGGCGCCAAAGACACGTTGAGCCCCCCACGCAAATAACAAGGCGTATGAGGTGTGAGAATTTTTATATCCCCTAGACGTGTAGAGGGCAAAAAACGATCGGCCATTGGATTCCTCCAACAGCCGATGTTCTAAATGGATCGGATCGACCTTATGTGTCGATGCCGTATGCATTAACTATGTAGTGCGCGGTTATCTGTCGCCGCCAACGCTGCTTCCTTGATCGCCTCAGTGTAGGTCGGGTGACCGTGACAAATGCGGGCAATGTCTTCAGCAGATGCGCGGAATTCCATCGCAGTAACCGCTTCCATGATCATATCCGCAGCACGAGCAGCCACCATGTGTACTCCTAATACTTCATCCGTCGTAGCATCTGCCAATACTTTCACTACCCCGTCGATATCTCCACTGGCACGTGAGCGTCCCAAGGCACGCATAGGGAAGCTACCTGATTTGTAAGCAACGCCTGAAGCTTTCAACTCTTCTTCCGTCTTACCCACGGCAGCCACTTCAGGCCATGTATATACAATACCCGGGATCAAGTCGTGGTTAATATGTGGTTTCTGACCGGCCAACGTTTCGGCTACAAATACACCTTCCTCTTCAGCCTTGTGCGCCAACATAGCTCCTTTCACCACATCACCAATGGCGTAAATGTTCGCCTGTGAGGTTTGTAAATGTGCATTAGTCTCGATGCGACCACGATCGTCAGTGGCAATACCTACATTTTCCAACCCAAGGTTATCCGTGTAGGCCCGGCGACCTACAGCCACCAAACAGTAATCTCCCTCGAAGGTGATTTCGTTGCCTTTCTTATCTGTTCCTTTGACCGTTACGGTATCACCGTCGCGGCTTACTTCGCTCACTTTCGTGCTCAAGCTGAACTTCATGCCCAACTTTTTCAAACTGCGCTGCAGCTCTTTGCCCAAGGCGCCATCCATCGTAGGGATAATGCTCGGCGCATATTCCACCACCGTTACCTCAGCACCTAGACGCTTGTATACAGAACCTAGTTCCAATCCAATAACGCCACCACCGATCACGATCATGTGCTTTGGAATCTCCTTCAAGCTCAATGCTTCGGTAGAGCTGATGATGCGCTCTTTATCAAATTTTGCAAACGGCAACTCAATAGGTTTTGAACCCGTGGCGAGGATGATGTTTTTCGCACTGACCTCAGTGGTGCTTTCGCCAGCCACCTTTACCGTGTTGGCATCCACTAGTGAACCGAAGCCGCGAAGCACATCGATGTTGTTCTTTTTCATCAAGTAATCGATACCGTCGCAAGTAGTGCTTACTACTCCTGCTTTGCGCTCCATCATCTTGCCAAAATCAATAGTAGGTGGATTCACCACAATACCGTGATCTTCGAAAGAGTGTGCCGCCATGTGGTAATGCTCCGAGGAGTCCAACAAGGCTTTTGATGGAATACATCCAACGTTTAGACAGGTACCACCAAGTGTAGCATATTTCTCTACCAAGGCTGTTTTCATTCCCAGCTGCGCGCAACGAATAGCGCTCACATAACCACCAGGACCTGAACCAATGACAACGACGTCGTAAGAACTCATAAAATGATGTTTAATTCTAAGCAAAGGTACACACGGGGCGTTGCTTACCTCGGCTTTAATCGGAAAAATCTACTAAATAGAAGTACACCGAGATTGAGGGCAAAGAGCCAAATCATGAATTGGCCGATCCAGTCCCCAGTTCTGCTATATACGGTTTGGCCTTCGAGTAGTGGAACCTCCATCACAATCACGCCTTCCTCTTCCCAACCGAGCGGCTCGTGTACACGGCCTTTTTGGTCGATAATACAACTAATGCCGGTGTTGGCGCTGCGCACTATCCACTTGCCGTTTTCTATCGCGCGCAACCCGGAGAATCGCATGTGCTGAACATGGCCCTGCGTATCGCCCCACCAACCGTCGTTGGTGATGACTGCGAGTAGGTTCGCACCTTGTTTTGTATAGTCCGTGGTATAATCTGAGAACTCGTTTTCCCAGCAAATAATTGGGCCCAATTTCATCCCTTTCCCATTCTCAAAAACGGTGCGTTCACTAGAAACGCCAAGCGTTCCGGAAGTACCTCCCAACTCCAGCGCCCAATCTCCTAACCAAGGCTTCAGCAGCTGAACAAACGGCATGGTCTCCCCGCCAACCACCAGTTTTCCTTTGTGGTACAAAGCGGCATTTGGCATGCCTTGCGTGCGGAATAAAGCCGTGTTGTACAAGGTATAGTATCGGTTGCCCATAGGCCTATTGTAGGCATTTGGGACATCTTGAAAGTCGTAGGTCGTCGCTCCGAAAATCGACGCATCACCATAGGTATCCAACACCTGGTGCAACTTGCGGTCCATCGGCGAATACCCGTAAGTCGACTCCTGACGAGCTTTCGGCAAGAACGTCTCTGGCAGTACAATCAAATCCACCCTCTCATCGCCCAAATGAGCGTGCAACAGACCTCGTACCTTTTCGATCTGCTCGCCTTCCGGCATTTCCCACTTTTCGGTATAGGCGTTGATATTGGGTTGGACCACCGCGACGCTGACCCACCCCAATGCTTTCTCAGTATGTGGTAAAGACCACAGACTTACACTGGTTAAAACAGGTACTAAAAACAACAAGAGCGGACGATCCTTTCTCCACCGTCCTAGCAACCATTCGTACGCGGCTATGGCCACAAGAAGCACCCAGAGTGTTCCTCCGGTCGCACCCAACCACTGATACCATTGTACCAATATGGGCAGGCCGTTAAACGTGTTTCCTAGATTTAACCAAGGAAAGGCCAATCCCCAGTGGTCGTGCAGCTTTTCAAAAACAATCCAGCTCGCAATGACTGGCAAATACGCCAATAGGCTGAACCTTTCTACTTGTGGAAACTTCCGCCAAAGGATGGAAGAACGCACCCCCAGCCACAAGGCCGCCGCCATCAACGCACCATTGATACATACTGTCGCAATGACTCCTAAAGGATGTGCATTAGCGATCCAGTAGGTAGTAGCCGCATTCCACAGTGCCATGACCGCATAAAGCTTTAAAAACTTTCGTCCCGGACGGTGGGCTAATTCCAATAATACCACGAAAGCGGGTATGATCAACACCCCCAACATGGGGACATTCCAAGCAGCGACTAATAAAACTGTCGCTGCCAACATCATTTTCCAATCCGACCAAGGGCGTAGTTGAGACATAGTGCCAAAATAATGCATCTTTGCAGGGCATGAAACACATTCCAAATCTTTTAACACTCGCGAACGCAATTTGCGGGATGATGGCCATCTACTTCATCGTCAACGCGAGCAATACAGGTCTTGCCTTAGCACTCATTGCAGCTGCATTATTCGATATGCTTGACGGCTGGGCGGCTCGAAAAGTGGGCGCCTCTTCTGAACTAGGCAAACAACTAGATTCCTTGGCCGACGCCATTTCCTTTGGGGCGACCTCTGGATTTCTTTGGTCCAGTATTTTGGCCGATTACGCCAAGGTACCGCAACCCTGGGCCATGCTCGTGGGCGCCGGCGTTACCGCCGCGAGCGTCTATCGCCTAGCCGTATTCAACCTTCGTGAGGACGGAGGAAAAGATTTTGTCGGAATGCCGACCCCTGCCAATGCTTTATTTGCGCTCGGCCTGTGGTCCTGGATGGGACGTTGGGACAATTGGGAATGGATCATGGCTTTGGAAGGCACTCAATTGTTAATATGGCACGTGGCACTGGTCTCCATTGCCTTCTATGCCATCTACTGGCAAAACGCTTCATTCCAAGTACTTAGCCTCAAAGGCGGCGGCGATACACGTCGTAAAATAGGGCAATACACCCTTGTTGGAATTTTAGCCGTAATGATTCCTTTTTTTGGTGCCTTGAGCATCTCAATTGTCGTATTTTTGCTACCAATTATTAGCGCCTTCGCTCTGAAAAGCAAGGCTTAAGACCCATAAAAACTCAACGATGAAATTCACTGCTGAAATCAACGTGATGCCGCTAAAGGCACTTTTAGATCCTCAAGGAAAAACTGTAGGGGCAAACCTTAAAAACATCGGATTGGAAGCATTGACCAATGTGAGAATTGGCAAGCACATTACCCTAGAGGTAGAGGCAGATTCGAAGGAAGCTGCAGAGGCAATGGTGAAAGAAGCGAGCGAAAAGCTCCTCATCAACCCTGTGATGGAGTCCTTTGACTTCGTCGTGACCGAGGCGTAAACACTACGCTTTGAACTTCTTAGCGCATTTACATTTAAGCCCGAACCTCTCCGAGGTTCGGGTTTTTAATTTCACCGCAGATGGCTTCAAAGGCCAAGGTTGGCGGAAAGGTTCTACCCCAGCCCAAAGGCTCGGCATCGACCTCCACCGCTTCATTGACCAATTCGCGGATGCGCACCCCTTAAGTCTAACGACCAAGAAGTTGCTCTACCCTAAAGTGGGGAAATACGCTCCGGTGGCGCTAGACTTGATGGGAGATTTCTTTTTGCACCGCCACTGGAATTGGACCCAACAACGCCCCGCTCCTACCGCGCCGGAATTCATTCAAATGTGCTTGGACGATATTGCTGCCCACCAACATCTCCTGGTCGGGCGGGCCGCACACATGGCGCCGCACCTGCTTCGGGAAAATTGGCTCCTGTCCTACCGAAGCGTCGAAGGCCTGGCGCGCGCTGCCTCAGGCATTGCCTACAGACATCGTGGCGGGGAAGCTTTTGCGCACTACTTCAACAACGCCCTTGAAGCGGAAATAGATTTGTTCGAACCGTGGTTTCTAGAGATGTACGGCGATTTACAACGAGCCGCCAAGGACTTCTACCAGCAGCACTCAGATTGGGAGCAACTTCAAAGCGGGAATGCCCTATGAGAACTTCACCCATCGTATCTTTGCCTAAACTTTTACCAGCATGATTTACATCAAGCGTAAAGAACACTTCTGTGCAGCGCACAAATTGTGGAATGATAAATGGGACGCCGCGACGAACAAAAAGGTCTTCGGCAAATGTTCAAACGAGAACTACCACGGCCACAACTTCGAACTGGAGGTCACCGTTCGCGGGGAAATCGATCCTGAAACAGGATTCGTAATGAACCTTTTCGACCTCAAACAGATCATTCGCGAGCACATCATCGATGTGGTCGACCACAAAAACTTGAATTTAGATATAGACTTCATGGCGGGCAAGCAGCCCACTGCAGAGATTATTGCCTATGAATTCTGGAAGATTCTCGCACCGAAAGTTGCTGAACACGGGGCCGAGTTGCACAAAATCCAATTGGCCGAAACACATAATAACATCATAGAATACTACGGAGAATGAGCAAAGCCTATGTATTTCCGGGCCAAGGCGCCCAGTACCCAGGAATGGGAAAAGACTTGTACGACAACCACAAAGAAGCCCGCGAGCTGTTCGACACCGCCGACCGAGTGCTAGGTTTTGAATTGAGCAAAATCATGTTCGAAGGAACTGAGGAAGAGCTCAAGCAAACCAAAGTAACCCAACCGGCCATCTTTACCATGAGCGTGATTATGGCAAAACTATTGGGCAACGATTTCCAGCCAGATATGGTGGCAGGCCACAGCTTGGGTGAGTTCTCAGCCCTTTGTGCGGCCGGCGCATTGAGCTTCACGGACGCCTTGACCTTGGTCAGCAAGCGTGCCATGGCGATGCAAAAAGCCTGTGAGCAGAATCCATCCACGATGGCTGCAATCTTGGGCCTCGACGATGAAGTAGTCGAAAATATTTGCGCTGACATTAACGGGGTAGTCGTTGCCGCGAACTATAACTGTCCTGGGCAGTTAGTTATCTCGGGAACAATCAGTACCGTGGAGGCCGCTTGTACAAAAGCGACCGAAGCTGGTGCGCGTCGTGCCTTGGTACTACCAGTGGGTGGAGCATTCCACAGCCCATTGATGGAGCCTGCTAGAGCAGAATTAGCCGCCGCTATCGAAGCAACGGACATCGATACTCCAGTGTGCCCTGTGTACCAGAACAGCGTTGCGAAAGCAGTGCAAAACCCAACAGAGATTAAAAAGAATTTGATCGACCAATTAACTGCTCCAGTAAAATGGACCCAAAGTGTTCAGGAGATGATGGCCGACGGCGCCACACATTTCGTAGAATGCGGTCCAGGAAAAACCTTGCAGGGGTTGATCAAGAAAATTGATCGAGCCAATGAAGTCAGCGGCGTGAGCTTCGAATAATGAAAGAAGTAACCTGGAAAAGCCCTTCTAATATTGCGCTGGTAAAATACTGGGGCAAATACCCGGTCCAAATACCGGCCAATCCCTCTATTAGCTTTACCCTGAGTGCAGCGGCTACCACCACGACGTTGAAGTACGCGCCGGGCACTGGCCAAATAGAAGTATACCTTGAAGGCGTTTCCACCCCGAGTTTCCTGCCAAAAATCAAAACGTTCCTCGAACGTACTGCCGAGCAATTTCCCTTTGTCAGCACACTTGATTTGGAAATTCACACCTCCAACAGCTTCCCACACAGCTCCGGCATTGCCTCCTCTGCCTCGGGCATGAGCGCATTAGCCTTGTGTTTAATGAGCGTGAAGCAAGAATTGGGATTGCCCGTTTCAGACTTTTTCCAAGAGGCCAGCGAAGCCGCAAGATTAGGATCAGGGTCTGGATCACGAAGCGTTTTTGGCCCATTGGCCGCTTGGGGAACGCACCAAGACATCCAAGGAAGTCACGACCGCTGGGCCGTTGCCTACGACGATGTGGCCGAAGTATTCACCACCTTCCAGGACACCATCCTATTGGTAGATAAAGGCGAAAAAGTCGTAAGCTCTACCGTAGGTCACGGTTTGATGGAAGGCCACGCTTATGCAGAGGCCCGTTTCGCCCAAGCCCACGTCAATCAATCCGAGCTGCTAACCTGCATGCGCAATGGAGATGTTGAAGGATTTGGGGCCATCGTGGAAAGTGAAGCATTGACGCTGCACGCTATGATGATGAGCTCTCGTCCCTTTTTTATTCTGATGAAGCCAAATACCCTCAAGGTCATTGAGGCCATTTGGGCATACCGCGAAAACACCGGCAATCCATTGTATTTCACCTTAGATGCCGGGGCAAATGTGCATTTGTTGTACCCAAAATCGCATAAAGACGTAATTTTGCAGTTCATAGACAGTGACTTACGAACTTTTTGCAAGGACGGGAGTTACCTATGTGACGAAGTTGGTCAAGGACCTAAACAGCTATAAATGGAAAAGAATCCGCTCTTTTACGGTAAAGTGCTTCTCTTTGGAGAATACGGAATTATCAAGGACAGTATGGGCCTATCGATTCCACATACCTATTACAAGGGCGCGTTCCAGTTCGCGGCAGAACAAGATGCTGTACAGGAGAAAAGCAATGCCAACCTTCGCAAATACGTCGAGTACCTCAAATCCGAAGATGCACCGTGCGACTTTGATTTTACTGCCTTCGATGCTGATCTGAACGGCGGACTATTCTTCGACTCTTCTATTCCACAGGGTTTTGGTGTAGGTTCTTCTGGGGCACTTGTAGCGGCTATTTACGACCGTTACTGCACCAATAAGATCTCTGCTAATCCAGAGGAGGCAAAGGACATCAAAGCCCTCAAGCAGATTTTCAGCTGGATGGAAAGCTACTTCCACGGCAAGAGTAGCGGTATTGATCCTACCATTTGTTACCTCGGCCTGCCCTTGTTGATCAAAAGCAAGGACAACCTAGGCACTGTAGAATTGCCCGCTTCTTTGGCGGAAGGCTCAGGTGCGGTGTTCTTGTTAAACAGCGGTGCACCTGGTGAAACCCAGCCGATGGTGGAAATCTTCATGGAGAAACTCAAAGAAGAGGGCTTCCGCAATATGCTGAAGAACCAATTCATTAAATACAACGACGCTTGTATCAAAGCATTCGTCAAAGGCGACCGCACCCCGTTATTCAACAATTTGAAAAAGTTGAGTGCCCTCGTCCTTGATAACTTCGATCCAATGATTCCACAAGGGTTCCACGACATTTGGCGCGAAGGATTGGAGAGTGAGGAATATTACCTCAAGCTCTGTGGTTCAGGCGGTGGTGGTTTTGTCATGGGCTTCACCCGTGATTACGATAAGGTCAAGTCTAAATTTGAAGGGTTCTCCCCTGAAGTCGTCTACAGATTTTGACAGCACTGAACCGCCGCCGATATTCCCTCCTAAAATTCCTAGCCTTACTTAGCCAAATCCGTTGGTACAACGTGTTATTGCTCCTCATCGGCCAATACCTCGCGGCGCTTTTCGTCTTTGAACCCAGCAACTCTTGGCAAAGCACACTCTCGGATACAGGGACGCACCTGACCATCTGGTCTTCCGCCTTCCTACTGGTCTTTGGCTTCCTCATCAACAGCTTTTACGATCTGGAGACCGACACCATCAATAGGCCCAAGCAAACGGCCTTCGAACGATTGGTCAGCCAAAGCACCTCACTCCGCATCGCTGTGTTGGCATTAATTGTAGGACTCCTCATGGCTTATACCGTGAGCTGGCGTGGCTTGTTGTTCTATGGATTCTACGCCTTTTTACTATGGTTCTACAGCCACAAGGTCCGAAACATTCCACTGGTCGGTCATTTTAGCGCGGCCATTATTGGCCTGCTGCCCTTCTTTGGCATCAGCGTCTACCATCAATACCTCAGCCTACACACCCTTGCCTTCGGCGGGCTTATCGGGCTCGCCCTATTCTCGCGTGAGCTGCTCAAAGACCTGCTCACGGTAAAAGGCGATACGGTCATGGGAAAAAGCACTGCGGCCAGTGAGTTTGGAGGCGATCAGGTACGCTTGGCCCTTATCATCAGCAGCGGTATTGCGTGGATCCCCGCCTTCTTCACCCAGCAATGGTTCGGTTTTTATGCCCAGCTAGGCATGCTGCTCATGCTCGTGCTCTTGAGCGTGGCCAATACGCTCACACTAGGGGCCAAAAGCCTACGCGGATTGCGCTGGGCCCACTTGTGCTACAAAGTGGTCCTGGTGATCGGAATCTTGACTATTCCGTTTCTTTAAACTTATTTGAGAATGGTGAGGATGCCTTCCTTCATGGCAATCTCATCGAACGGCAATCGAACGAGTAGTTTCCATGAGTAGGCGCCCGTCGGTAAGGCTCCCCCGTTGAAGGTCCCGTCCCAGCAGTCGTTTTCGTCGGTAGAAGCATATACTACATTGCCCCAGCGGGCGTACACTTGGAAGTCTATGGCTTCAAACCCTACCCCTTTGATCTCGTAGCAATCATTGACCCCATCGTTATTTGGGGAGAAGGCCGTAGGGATGTACAAATAGAAATCTGTTTCCACCGCGACGATCAGCGTAATGCTATCGATACAGCCGAAATCACTGGTCACTACTTGGGTGACTTCGTAATCTCCCGGACGCGAGAAGTCGTACTCAAAACTTTCGCCCGTAATCACCGTAGAATCCAAATACCACGTCCAACTCACCTCATTTTGAGCCTTCTCATCAAAGGCTACACGAAGCGGCACATATGGATCATTCATGTAGTTGAACCCTGCCGTAGGTCGAGGCATATTGATGGCCAAGGCACTATCGATCAGCAACACCTGACAGCCGTCCGACACACTAAAAGGTACATAGGTGGTGTCCGTCCAAGGTAAAATGGAACGAGGGTTGTTCTGGGTCAAGTTGTCGAGCCAGTAGAAGGTCAATGGATCTTGACCGCCGTAATACACAGGACTCAGCCATGCGGAATCGCCCGGACATACACGAATGGTATCCTGCTCATAGACCATCGGCTCGTAGGGCTTCAGGTACATGTTTTGCTCAAAAATCATCGTATCCCCACACTCGTCGAACATGATGTAGGTGAAGGTGGTATCGCCATCTACTTGGACCCATCGCGAAGGCACAAAGGCACTGTCGTTTAGCCAAAAGCCGTCGTAGCTTCCTTCGTAGGTAATGTTCGTGGTGATCAGCTCTACGCTATCGCCCGGACAATTTACGGTATCCGTAGGTGCGTTCAGGGTAAGCGTCCCGTTCAGGGTATCTTTATCGCGCAAGTAATATTCGAAACGGTGCACCGGGTAGTTGTAGCAATCCGTATATACGTAATCTTGAACGATCACCAGCGCCTCATTCGCTTCAGCCACATTATCATCGTACACCCAAAACTCCAAGGTATCCGAAACCTCATAAGGGTCGAGCGTAATGGTATCCGGCAACATAGAGAAATCAACGCCTTCCACCGCAGTACTTAAGACCGTATCCACGTAGATCGGAATCTTCATTTCTATGCCCAAGTTTGCCGAGCGCGAGAAGATGATTTCGTTTTTATTACAACCCTCTACCAACAGTGAATCCGTAAAGGAATTGCCCACGTTGTTGTTCTGCGCAAAAGCAATCTCCGGCCCTTTCAAGGAGTTCTCCTCCAAGAACACCGCAGAGCTCAAGGCCGCATCACTTACATTCGCAAGTTTCAAGCGGATCGTGTACCACCCGCCACATTGCACCTGAGCTTGGGCCGTAAATTTGTCTGTATATCCGTCCAAGGTCACAATAGAACCGTTAGAACTGTTGTAGTACACACTATGCGCCACGAAGTTTGGGTTGGCCGATGAACAGTTCGAGGCCGGGTAGCTGCCCGAAGGACTTCCTGAATTAATGGTATTCACTGCGATAGGCACCGTCGTTCCAGGAATGGTCGCAATGTTCTTGACAATGGATCCGTTGG
>JAYPCB010000004.1:0-42200 GCA_038124525.1 Cryomorphaceae bacterium | reverse complement strand
CAGCGATGGCAACATATTATTGTTCATCGACGAGATACACACCTTAGTCGGTGCGGGCAAGAGCGAAGGCGCCATGGACGCGGCCAATATCCTCAAGCCGGCATTGGCCCGTGGGGAGCTTAGAGCTATTGGTGCCACTACACTAGACGAATTCCAGAAGTATTTTGAAAAGGATAAAGCCTTGGAGCGACGCTTCCAAAAGGTCATGGTGGAAGAGCCAGATCAGGAGAGCAGCATTAGCATCTTGCGCGGGATCAAAGAGAAATACGAAACCCATCACAAAGTCCGTATTAAGGATGAGGCGGTCATTAGCGCGGTGGAATTGAGCTCTCGTTATATCAGCGATAGATTCCTTCCGGATAAAGCCATCGACTTGATGGACGAAGCGGCCTCTAAGATTCGGATGGAGATCAACTCCAAGCCGGAGGAATTGGACATTCTAGACCGTAAAATCCTTCAACTTGAAATCGAGCAGGAAGGCATCAAACGTGAGGACGATAAAAAGAAATTGGCCGTTATTAAATCTGAGCTCAGCGAACTCTATGAAGAACGGGATGCCCTCAGTGCCGTTTGGGAACGTGAGAAAAACAGTGCAGAGCGCATTCAGGAAATCAAAGAACGCTTAGAACAGTTCAAGCTTGAAGCCGAGCGTGAGGAGCGCGCCGGCAACTATGGGCGAGTCGCTGAAATCCGCTATGGTTTGATGCAAGAGGCCGAGAAAGAACTGAATAAGGCGGAAGCAGATCTTGAAAACAGCGAACGCACGATGATCAAAGAAGAGGTCACAGCGGAAGATATTGCGGAGGTTGTGAGCCGCTGGACCGGCATCCCCGTTCAAAAGATGTTGGAAAGCGAGCGCATGAAGCTGCTGCGAATGGAAGAAGAGCTCCACAAGCGCGTCGTTGGGCAGGAAGCTGCCATTGGCGCCGTGAGTGACGCGATACGCCGTTCTAGAGCCGGTTTGGGCGATCCTAACAAGCCTATTGGGAGCTTTCTATTCCTTGGAACTACCGGGGTGGGGAAAACTGAGCTGGCTAAGGCCCTCGCGGCCTACCTCTTCAATGACGAGCAAGCGATGACGCGCATTGACATGAGTGAATACCAAGAGAAGCATAGCGTAAGCAGATTGGTGGGCGCGCCTCCGGGATATGTTGGATACGATGAAGGGGGCCAATTAACCGAGGCCGTTCGTCGCATGCCCTACAGCGTTGTCCTCCTGGACGAGATTGAAAAGGCGCACCCAGATAACTTCAACATCCTCTTGCAGGTGCTCGATGATGGCCGCCTGACGGATAATAAGGGCCGTACGGTGAACTTCAAGAACACCTTAGTGATCATGACAAGCAACATTGGCGCTCACCTGATCAACGAAGCCATCGATCAATACGACGGTGCCGAATACAGCACTTTGATGAATAGATTGAAACCTGAGCTTATTGGACTCTTACAAAAAGTCGTACGCCCAGAATTCATTAACCGCATCGATGAGATCAGCGTATTCAGCCCGCTCGACAGAAGCGAGATGACTAAGATTGTGGGCTTGCAGTTAAATGTGGTGAAGCGACGCCTGAACGAGCAGAACATCACCTTGGAGGCAAGTCCAGAGGCCATTGCGCATCTCAGCGAAGCCGGTTGGGACCCACAATATGGCGCGCGACCGGTGAAACGCGCCATTCAAAACGAAGTGCTCAATGCACTGAGTAAGGATATCATTGCAGGCAAGGTGAATGCCGACGACGTGATTCTATTGGATGCCTTTGAAGGGGAGTTGGTCTTCAGAAACGTGGACCTGCCTATCTCATAGAAGCAGGCGACCCCAAATAAAAAAACCGCGGCCGGAGGCCGCGGTTTTTTGTTATCGGTAAATTTTTTGCGAATCCAGCCATTGGGTCCAGCGGCGCTGATTGACCAAGTGGCCCGCATAGTTGCGCGCAAATGCATGATAACCGGGGTTATCTGGATTCGCACACATAAAGAGATAATCGTGCTTTGGAGCCTCCAGAACTGCGAGCAAAGCCGCCTTTTCCGGCAAACATATAGGTCCCGGCGGCAGACCTTTGATTACATACGTATTGTAGGGATGCTCTAACTTCAGATCCCGGGTCAATACTCGACGCACGGGCTGCTCAGGATTTAAATCATTCAAGGCAAAAATGACCGTAGGATCGGCCTGAAGTCTCATCCCCTTCTGCAACCTGTTCAAATACAATCGCGCCACAAGGGGACGGTCGGTGGCCTTAGAACTTTCCTTCATGACAATGCTGGCCAAGGTACTGATCTCTCCGGGCGTCATTTTCATTGCTTCGGCTTGCTTGATGCGCACCGGCGTCCAGAAGGCGATTGTGTTTTGATAGAGCTTGTTTGCGATGGATTTTGCAGAAGCGTTCCAATACACCTCATAGGTATCCGGTAAAAAGGCACCTAAGGCCAAGGGCCCCTCCCATCCGTCCATGGGCGCTTTCAATGCCTTGTACAAGTCCGTGCTATCTGCGAGCAACTGCTTGCCCAATTTCCCCGCGAGGTCCGCCAAATTATCGGCACTATTAAAGGTGATGCGAATAGGTTCCTGCAACCCCGCTTTCAAGGCATTGATCAAGGTATTGTTACTCATGCCTTGATCTATCACGTAGTGGCCAGATTTAACCTTGGCCAACCCCTTGTTTTTTGCGAGCATTAAAAACCCTTGTGGGTTCAGCAATACCTCATCCTCCAGCAATTGCGCGTACAGCTGCTCTGCGGTCGTACCTTCTTTCACAAACAGCTTATACGGTAATTTCGCCTCATTCACATTAGGCTCAAAGACCACATTGTATCCGGTATAAGCGATACAAATCATCACAGCCGGCACCAAAATGCCGAACAAGAGGACTAGGGTCTTTCTCATAGGATAATCTTTTGGAAGATTTTGGCATCGACGTACTCACCTTCCCACCAAATCCAATGCATAAGCACTCCAACTTCTCGGAATCCGCGCGATTCGAACAACCGTAGGCTTGGCTCATTGATCATGGGCACATGCGCACATAAATTCTCCACGTGCAAGGTATTGTAGGCATAATGCTCCATAGTTTCTAGGGCCAATTTCGACCAGCCCTTCCCCCTATGTTTTTCCTCAATCATAATGCCCACGCCCGCTCGTTTGGTAAATGGGTCGTAATCGAACAAATCGACCGCACCCACAGGATCGCCGTCTACGTCGAGAATCAAACGCAATTGGCCGTGTGCTACCAAATTTTCGTGACGCGTCAAGTACTGTCTTAGATTCAGCATAGAATAGGGTTCCTTGGTGGCGCTGACGTACCAAATAGAGGAATCATTCTCAATGTGCATGAGCCACTTCAAATCTGACTCTTCTGGGGCGCGCAACACGCCTAAATCTTTGACAGGTATCATAACGGTTATAGTTCTATGGTTCCTTCAAACACCTTAATAGCGGGGCCTTTCAATACCACATCGGTAAAGGGTCCCGTACCCTTGAAATCCACCTCAAGTACTCCGCCCTGGGCATAGAGTTTCACGGGTGCGGCGGATACCCATTGCTTCGCCACGGCGACCATCGCCGCACCGGTCGCCCCAGTGCCACATGCGAGGGTTTCCCCTTCTACGCCACGCTCGTAGGTCCTGATGGATAATTCATCATTGCAGGCTTGGATGAAGTTGATATTGCATCCTTCGGCGCCATAACGGTTTCGAAGTTCGCGGGCCACCGACACAAAATCGGGCCCAGCCATACGGTTTTCAACATGATGTGGAGAACCTGTATTTATGAACAACCCTCCATGGCGCTCTTCAACGGCAGGTGCATCGATCATTCCAAGGGCAACCTGATCTCCATCAAAAGTGGCCCAGTGGGGACCATCTATGGCCGTAAAGGTGGCTTTATCCTGAATGAGGCCGAGGTCTTGGGCGAACTTGGCAATGCAACGACCGCCATTGCCGCACATGGTGCTTTCATTGCCGTCGGCATTATAGTAGACCATGTAAAAATCATCCCCTTCGTGGCGCGGCTTTTCTAGCAGCATCAGGCCATCCGCGCCTATGCCATAGTGGCGGTGGCAGAGTTTGGCGATGCGCTCAGAAGATAATTGGACCCTGCTCAACCTGTTGTCGAAGAGGATAAAATCATTACCGGCGCCGTGGTATTTGTAAAAGGTATAAGCCATTACTCCTTGGGATGTTAAAAGGCGTTAAAGTTATGCACTTCAGCGGGTAAGCTACGTTGATTTGGTGTACAATTTGAAGATACGATAAGGAACCTTCATCAAAAAATTGCAGGCTATGAAAGTCACAAAGAAGACGCTAGGTCTTTTATTTTTCACTGCCCTTGGGGGTGCAGCCATCGCATTGGGCGGTGCACACCTGATGGGCTACTCCGGTAAAACGGTTATCATCCAAGAACGCGAAGCTCCTCCGGCCCAGCGCACCAACCTAAGTGAGGCCGCGGCAGCCATGCCTTCGGATTTTGTGGGCGCGGCAGAGCGAACGGTGGAAGCTGTGGTGCATGTCAAAACCACGGCAGAGCGCGTGCAGAATTACTACAACCCCTTCAACGACCTGTTTTTCGGGCGCCCCTCTACTCCTCAGCGCTTTGAAGTGCAGGGCAGCGGATCAGGCGTGATTCTATCCGAAGACGGATATATTGTCACCAACAACCACGTGATCGACGGTGCGAAGGACATCACCATTACCCTCGCCAATAACGATGAATACAAGGCGACGTTGGTGGGCACGGATCCCACGACGGATATTGCGCTATTGAAGATTGAGGCAAGGGAATTGGACTATGTACAAGTGGCCAATTCTGATAATGTCCGTCTCGGCCAATGGGTCTTGGCGGTGGGCAACCCGTTCAACCTTACCAGCACTGTGACGGCAGGCATCATCAGTGCCAAAGGGCGCGACATCAACATCATTGACGAACAGAGTGCCATTGAAAGCTTCTTGCAAACGGATGCCGCGGTGAACCCGGGCAACTCGGGCGGGGCCTTGGTGAATACGGCCGGGGAATTGGTCGGAATCAATACTGCCATCTCTTCCCGCAGCGGTTCATTCGAGGGCTACAGCTTCGCCGTGCCTTCTAACCTCATGCTCAAGGTGGTCAAGGATCTGAAGGATTTTGGCCGAGTACAGCGTGCCTTCATGGGCATCAACTACAATGAAGTTACCCCTGCCCTCGCCGCGGAACTTGACCTCAACGTAAATTCCGGAGTCTATGTTGCGAATGTCATTGCGGGAGGTTCTGCAGACGACGCGGGCCTCAAGCTGGGTGATGTGATCATCAATGTTGCAGGCAAAGAAGTGCGCAGCGGGGCCGATTTAACCGAAGCCCTCGGCCAACACCGTCCGGGTGAACGCCTCGACATTGTGGTGAACCGCAACGGTCAGAATAAGAAGTTTGAGCTGTTGCTCAAGAATAAATTGGGCACCACAGAAATGCTGACCAAAGAAGAAGAGCTACTCAGAAGCTTCGGTGCGGAACTCGAGAACCTCAGCGCCAACGACAAGCGCAGGCTAGGCATTCGCAATGGCATCCGTGTTGCTGAAATCTTGGGCGGTCGCTTCGAGAAGGCAGGCATCCCGGAAGGTTTTATCATCATCAAGCTCAACAACATCTACATCGACGAGGTGGAAAAATTTGAAAACCTCGCACGCCAATTCAATCCTGGGGACGGCGTCCTCATCCAAGGATTTGAGCCGAATGGCAAGGCGAATTACTACGCCTTTGAGTGGTAAGCACTCGAGCAAGATGAAATTTTTGATACGAGCGGGCCTGCGGCCCGCTCGTATTTTTTTCGCCGTCCGGCGGCTGCTAAGTGTAAAAATTACACACCCGAAAAAGAACACAACATACTGTTTTACAAGCATCTAAAAGTTTGTTTTTGGGTAGGCGTTGGTGGAATTGGTCCCTAACTTTGCAGGAAAGAACCACCAACATTTCACCTACTATGATTGCTCAAAATGAGTACTCTCAAAAAGTCGGGCTTCGCATCGAAAACGAGCGACTCGCCGTGGACATCAGTGCGTGTGTACACGAATTATTTTACAACCGCGGTGTGGAGATTGTCCTGTTTCGCAACCAGTTGCGCGACAAAAGCTCCAGCCAAATCCTAGAACTTCACCAATATGCCAATGATTTTGTGGGCAAGGCCATTCCCGTGGACCGAACCCTCGAAATGCTCAAAGCATTGAAGCGCACGGGGATTGAGCATGCCAAAATAGATATCGGCAAGCTCACCCACCAGTGGACGCAGACGGACGATACTGCAGAAGCCTTCATCATCAACACCCTCGGGCACTTGTTCCGTACCCCTACCCTTGAACCACGCGATGTGGTGTTGTTTGGCTTTGGCCGTATTGGCCGACTCCTGGCCCGTGAGCTCATCGTGCAGGAAGGCAGTGGAAACCAGTTGCGCCTACGTGCTGTGGCCGTTCGCAGCATAGATGCTGCCAGCCTCCACAAACGCGCCTCGTTGTGGAAAATTGATTCCGTGCACGGGGATTTCCCTGGAACCGTACTAGTAGATGAAGAGCGCATGGCCCTTGTGGTAAACGGGCGCCCCATCTACTTCATTCCCACGCCAAACCCTGCAGAGGCAGATTACGAAGCCTATGGCATTAAGGACGCCCTGCTGATCGATAACTCTGGGGCCTTTAGAGATGATGTTGCCTTAAGTAAGCATTTGGCGGCAAAAGGAGTGGACAGGGTCTTGTTGACTGCACCCGGCAAGGGCATCCCAAATGTGGTGCACGGCGTAAATCAAATGGACGTGAGTAAAAAAGACCGCATTATTTCTGCGGCCAGTTGTACAACGAATGCCATCACTCCTGTGCTCAAGGTCGTGAACGACCACTTTGGCATTACCAAGGGGCATTTGGAAACCATCCATGCCTACACTAACGATCAGAACTTGGTCGATAACATGCATAAGAAGTACCGCCGCGGTCGTGCAGCAGCCATGAACATGGTCATCACCGAAACGGGTGCCGGCCAGGCTGTAGATAAGTGTATTCCAGGCTTGGGCGCTAAGTTGACCTCATCCGCTATCCGTGTCCCTGTTCCGAACGGCTCTTTGGCCATTTTGAATTTGCAATTAGAAAAGCAAACGAATCTCAAGGAACTCTTGAGCACCTTCAAGCAGGCAGCCTTGGAAGGACCGTTGGTAGAACAGATCCACTATAATACCTCCAATGAACTCGTATCGAGCGATATCGTTGGAAATGCCGCACCGAGCATCTTCGATGTGCATGCCACCCAGGTAACACCAGATGGCATGACCGCCATCTTGTATATCTGGTACGACAATGAATATGGATACAGTCGCCAAGTCTTGCGACTGGCCAAACACTTCACGGGCGTGCGGCGCCCGGCGTACTATTAAAGAAAAAAACCGGGGCTCGCGCCCCGGTTTTTTTTATTCGTTGATGATAAGTTGCAGTAGCCCAGCATTTGAGTTGATGCTTTCTTCCAAGCTGATCATACTCTCGGTGTTTTCTACCCCTTCTATGTCGTTGATGCGAAAGATCACGTCTTTCGCGTGAGAGGCGTCGCGGCATCGAATCTTACAGAATATCCCGTATTTACCCGTAGCCAAATGTGCTACCGTTACTTCCGGCACTTCGCGCAAGAGCTCGATGATATCCGGCGAAGACAAGGAACGCTTTGTATACAGACCTACGTAGGCGATGAATCCAAAGCCCAATTTTTCGTAATTAACACTGATGGAGGTACTCTTGATAATCCCCAAAGATTCCATCTTCTTTACACGTACGTGAATGGTTCCTGGGCTAACCAATAAGTCCTTGGCAATTTCGGTGAATGGCTTTCTAGCGTCCTTTACCAAGTACTCTAGAATTTGCTTGTCGAGTTTATCGATTTTCATAAGTGTGAGTTAACGTTCGCAAAAGTAAGGAATAAGCATTTTGCAGTATTCACAATTTAAAACGCTAATTATTGCACAAATTTAGGTAGAATTTTATTTCTCATTCAAAAAACGCATCGTATTTTTGTACCGAACACAATAATTAAGGACAATCCTTATTTAAAAATCAAAAAAGCATATTCATGACTGACGCACACAACGTATCAACCGCCAATGCACCTTTGTACACGATCAACAATCCTGAGAGCGTAATCGAGGTATACTTGGATTTGGATAACGATGTAGTTCGTGAGTTGAAGTGTTTGAACTACAATAGATGTAAGGAATATACTTACCCTATTAATGAGTATTTAGAACGATACAGCCACCACCCTGCAGGCGAAGCCATCAAAGCAGAGTTGGACGCTGTTCACGCATAAACAATCTTTCCGTTCACTCTGTTTGTATTTGGGTTAAGGTAGCGCTGGGGAAAGCAGCGCTACTTTTTTTTGCGCCAAAAAAAACGCCCCGAAGGGCGTTTGTTATTTCTTCACGAACGGCAGTTTCACTACCTGTGCTTTAATGAGCTTCTCTCGAATCACTACCGTGAACTCACTGCCTTCCTCGGCCAGTGCCACCGGAACATACCCCATCCCGATATTTTTACCGGTAGTAGGACTGTTGGTTCCTGAAGTCACACGTCCAATGACATTACCTTCTAGATCCGCAATCTCGTAGCCGTGTCTTGGAATGCCCCGGTCGATCATTTCAAATCCGACGAGCTTCTGGCTCACGCCCGCCTCTTTCTGTGCCGCGAACTTCTCAGAGGAAACGAACTCCTTTGTAAACTTTGTAATCCAGCCTAAACCGGCTTCTAAAGGGCTGGTAGTATCGTCAATATCATTGCCGTACAAACACATCCCCATCTCTAGGCGCAACGTATCACGGGCACCCAAACCTGCAGGCAACAAACCGTGCGGTTCGCCGGCCGCCATTACGGCATCCCAGAGTTTCTTAGCATCCTGATTGAATACATACAATTCAAAACCACCCGCACCGGTATAACCGGTTGCTGAGATGATTACATCCGAAATACCAGCCATCTCACCGATGACAAAGTGGTAGTACTTGATCTCTGCCAAATCCACACCGGTCAAAGACTGTAGGATTTCCGTTGCCTTTGGACCTTGAACCGCCAAGAGTGAATACGCATCGCTATCGTTGCGCATGGTCACATCAAAGCCTGCTGTGTATTGCATCAAATGGTTCCAGTCTTTCTCCATGTTCGATGCGTTCACCACGAGCAAGAAGTGCTCATTGCTGAAACAATACACCAACAAATCATCCACAATACCGCCTTCTTCATTCGGCATGCAACTGTATTGAATCTTACCTGGCAAGAGTTTACTAACGTCGTTCGAGGTCACCTTTTGCAAGAATAGCAAGGCATCCGGGCCTTCGACGAAAAACTCGCCCATGTGGCTCACGTCAAACATCCCTGCCGCTTCACGTACGGCGTGGTGTTCATTTTTTAGTCCGCTGTACTGCACGGGCATGTTGTAGCCTGCGAATGGGACCATTTTTGCGCCCATTTCAATGTGGGTGGCTTCTAGTACTGTTGATTTTAAATCTGACATCTTCTGTGTATAAGTGGTTCTTTTATCCGTGTATGCGTTCAGTGTTGCCCAATTTTGACATCACCTCCGCTTCAAATGCTAATAATCCCTCCCACATCTCATCGACCTTCTCGCGGTCAAAGTACTTACGGGCGAGGGTAATAAACATGGTGTAATGGTTGGCCTCAGAAATCATAAGGGTATGGTAGAAGGAGGCCAATTCTTCGTCTTCGATATTCTCGCTCAACACCTTAAACCGCTCACAACTGCGTGCTTCAATGAGTGCACAGAGCAACAGCTTTTGCGCCAAGCGCTCTTCGCGGTTCACACCCTTGTGAAAATAGGTTTGTAGTTCGTTGACATATTCATCGCGGCGTTCACGCCCCAAGACCATACCGCGCTGCATCATTCTATTGTGCACCATCTGGAAATGGCCCATCTCTTCGCGGGCGAGTGCGGTCATTTTATCGACGAGTTCAGATTTCTCAGGATATCCTATGATCAGGCTGATCGCCTGTGATGCAGCCTTTTGCTCACAATATGCGTGATCCGTTAAGATCTCCTCAATGTTCTTTTCTGCAATGTTTGCCCATCTTGGGTCGGTGGGCAGTTTCAAACCTAACATACTCATGAGAAACTGATTTTATCGCGCTGCTGGGCCGCAAAATTAACCATCAATTCCCACTTCGCCATCTCCTTTAAGGTCTTTGTGCTGAGGCCGCTACCACCGGCGTGATTACGCATGGAGTAAGTTGGCCAATTCCTCCCCATAGTCAATGAATTCTAGCGTCTCATCCGTGCGGGCAAGCTTCAGCTTATTGAAGATGAGCAGGGCCTCGCCGTTGCTTTCAACATGGGAGATTTGGTGGTCTTCAAAGAATTGGACCACTTCCTTAGTAAAGAAAGATTGCAACTCCTTTTCGTCCTCTCCCATCACCATGAATTTCTTGGAGAATTTCGAGAACATCTTGAATTCAATGTCTTTATATCCCGTGAAGGCGATGACACGGTCGAACAGCTTCTCGTACGCCTTTTCGCGCTCCATCGTGAAGATAGGCAGTGCACGATTGAGTTTGAGGACCATCAAGGTGGTATTGAAGGTTTCTGCCATGAAGGCCTTCCCCTCATTGAAAATCACATCGGCAATCTCCCAACTCGCCTCTTTGTCTTTGTAGAAGCCGTTCAAACAATTGTTCTTGCGCTCAATAGGCCGGATTTCGAAGAAGTGGAATTGCTTGAGGTAGCTCGTGTTCCAGTTTACCTCGCGTACATAACTGTAACCCTTTTCAGTAGCTAAATTCCGAAGCCGTTTTTCGCGGTGCGTCAGCTTCACACTCTCGCTGGTCACCATGAACTTCAATGCCTTGTTGTAGGTGGATGAGGAAATATGGGCGTCCAGTCCTGAAATGAAGACTTTCCCTCCCGACTCTCTTTGCTTGTTCAAAAACTCAACGAGGTAATCCATGTACGACATGTCCACCAGTCGGGTTTCGGAGAGGTCAATGTTTACATCGGCGTCCGCAGGAATTTGTGCGACCAATTTGTCCATCTTGATAATGCCCAAGAAATTGGCAATGCCGCGCACCTTCAGGATAAAACTACTGTCGGGCAACGAGATTAATCTAGTTCGGGACGAATAGACCAGTTTGAAGAATTGCGGCACCGGAATGCGCGCCAAGAGTATGTGTGTGACCAATACTAAAATGGAACCCCCCAACAAACCGACCAGAAGGTTGGTATACAAGGTGATCACCATGGTGATCATGAAGAACACTAGTTGCTCAATTCCTTGATTATACACCTGTTTGAACACGGCAGGCGAAGCCAATTTAAAGCCTGTATGCACCAATAGAATGGCGAAGGCACAGAGCGGCACTTGGCGCATGATAGGACTGAGCACCACAATGAACAGCAGCAAAAGCAATCCCTGGTACATATTGGACCATCTAGTTTTTGCCCCATTCTGTACGTTTACAGTGCTTCGTATAATCACTGAAATAATAGGCAAACCACCTATTAGCCCGCTGATCATGGTACTGATCCCTATTCCCGTCAGATCCTTATTCAAATCCGTTTTGCGTTTGTACGGATCGATTTTATCTACAGCCTTGGCAATGGCCAAGTGTTCAATACTCGTGATGATCAACATCGAGAACACGATTCCCCAGAATTCCAGCGTATTGATTTTCCCAAAGTTGGGGTGCATGATCGAATCTATTATGGTATCGGGAATATCCAACAAGAGCTCCGGGCCTACAGCAAAAGAGTTGCCTAAGAACGAAATCTGGTGGGGCTCAAAAAAGTTGAAGGCATATACAAAGGGCAACGAGAGTACGATGACCCACATCGGCACCGGCAAGAAGTGGAAGAAGCGGTTGGTAATCTTACTGTTGAACAAAATCATCAACAATCCCGCCAGTGATATCAATACCACAAAAGGATTGGCGTGCGGGAGCATCACCACGGCATCCACCAGGTTATCGACGATATTTGCGCCTTCAGAATGGGTACCAAGGGCTACATGAATCTGCTTGGCGAAAATGATGATCCCAATGGCCGCCAAGAGTCCTTGAATGACCGAACCGTGGAAAATATCTGCAATACGTCCCAGCTTAAAGATCCCCAACAACGTCTGTAGCGCCCCAGAAACCACTGCGGCAGCAAGCACATAGTTGAAGGCTTGACCCGTGCCGTCGTCCATCAAGACAATCCCCAACAGAATGACCCCGATAACCCCTTTGGCCGGTCCGTTGACGGAAATATGACCTCCGCGGTAGAATGTGGTGACCACACCCCCCACAACAGCGGAGAATATCCCTGCCATGGCTGGGGCACCTGCGGCCAAGGCAATACCCAAGGAAAGCGGCAAGGCGATGAGTGCTACGCTGACCGCCGCAATCAAATCACTCTTCCAGTGCTGTACTAGCCCTTTTAATCCTCCACTTGGTGTGCCTTCCATCTATTTATCTCTGTTTTTTTGTGCGCCTAAAAGGGCATTCAATTCTTGCGTAGTCCCTGTAAAGATGCGTCCTATCCTGCCACTTGGCCCAGAAGAAAATACATATTTCCCACTAAAGGCAAGGGCGTGCATGGCGGTAGTGTCCATCACATGCAAAGCACTGTCTAGATAGCGAATGCCTGTGGTACCTGTAAAGTAGAGGTGCTCCCCGTCGCTACACACATCCGAAGTGTAAGGCAACTCGGCCAACTTTTTCATAGTCGCGGTATCGTCCTGCCCGGTCATTAAATCTGCCACGAGTGAAGTTCTGTAGGTATTTTCCTCATCCATATAATCCCCACCGACGATGTAAAGTTTTTCCTGGTCCCAATAATGTGCAAAGGCGCCCTGAGAAGGCGTTCCTTGGGCCAATTCTATGTACGAAGGCGTCCAACCCAATCCATCGCGCAAATCCATCGTTACGTGCAATCGACTTACCGTTCCGCCCGAGACAATGGACATGATGTTATTGCCCACGGTAATGGCGGATCCACTGGCGGCAAAGCTTGCTTCACCATCAATAGCCTCGGGGCCTTCAATCTCAGTCCAAGAGCGACCGCCGTCCCCTGTGCGCAGCAGTTTGAAACGGCCATCCACAGGGTCGCCGTAGATATATCCTATACTATCGTTTACAAAGACTACCCCGTCCAAAAAGGTGCTCTGTGCGGTATCTGCAAAGACTCTGCTCCACTGCTGTCCACGAGTATCCGTGTGGTAGATGTAGGTCGGTGCTCCTGCGCTTACGGCCACAAACTCTTTGTCGTTGAGCGCCCAAACACTGCGAAACTGACTTTCCCCGGATTCAGGGATGTGCTGAAAGATCCAATGAATACCGGCATCCAGACTGAAGCCGAACACCCCTTTGTTTCCGCCAACGACGACGACAGAATCTTGGGTGGCATGCAGGCCCCGAAAGCTCAACTCTTCATTGCCTTCAAACAACGGAACATGCACTGGCCCGACAAGATCTTGTTGACCCTTCACGCCCTTCCAAAGGGCAAATACTAAAAGAAGAACCGATAATGCTCCGGCCCAATAAATGCGTTTCGACATGTCCGTGATGTGTTTGCGTTAAGATACACAAGGACGTTTAGAACGCAAAGTAAATGAACGGCTGAACCTCAGCACTTAAGATTTGGTAAATGACCGCGACGGCAGCAACACTGAGCAAGAACAACGTCCACACGGAAGCAGCGCTTACCCATTGACGCATCTTCTCCTTGTGCACGCTCGGTATCCAGTGGATGAGGTAACCGAGAATGAGGACGGCATAGAATTTCCAATTGGCCACCAACACCTCCCCAACGGTATCCCAGCCGAAGTCCGAAGGAATCTTAGACAGAATACCTATGGCACCTTCCCAAGTCGGCGACCTAAACCAAGCCCGCGTGAATGTGATGAACACCAAGGTGAGCACCAACCCGATGGCTTTATTGTAGGCTTTACTCTTGTCGGCCCAAGGGGAGATTTTCTTCCAATTCTTGTACACGACCAACCCCACACCATTGAGCGTACCCCAGGTAACGAAGTTCCACGAAGAGCCGTGCCACAATCCGCCCAGCACCATGGTGAGCATCAGGTTGATGTTGGTATTCACCCAACGCTCTGTGCCGCGGCTGTAGCGCATCAACACAACCCCTAGTGCAAATACAGCAGCCAAGCCTATGCTGAGCCAAGGGCTGCCCACGATCAGTGCAATCATCAAAAAGAAGGCGAACACTATGGTGTAGGAAGCGATGCTCCCCTCTCTGTTCCCTCCCAGTGGGATGTAGAGGTAATCGCGGAGCCAAGTGCTAAGGGAGAGGTGCCAACGGCGCCAGAAATCCGCCACAGACGTTGCCTTGTACGGACTGTTAAAGTTCTTTGGAAGGGTGAAGCCCATGAGCATCGCTATCCCAATGGCCACGTCGGTATAGCCCGAAAAATCCGCATAGACTTGGAGCGAGTATCCAAACAGCGCACTCATGGTTTCGAATCCGGAATAGAGCTGCGGGTTGTCGAACACGCGATCGATGAATTGCACTGCGAGGTAATCTGCGAGGACCAATTTCTTCAGCAACCCGTTCAAAATCCAGAACACCGCCAATCCCGCGCGCTCCTTGGAGAGTTTGTACGGCTCATACAGCTGAGGAATAAACTCCGAGGCTCGCACGATGGGCCCTGCCACTAGCTGTGGAAAGAAGCTCACGTAGAACCCAAAATCCAAGATGTTCTTCACCGGCTTGATGTGCCCGCGATAGATGTCCACACTGTAGGAAATGGTCTGAAAGGTGAAAAAGGAAATCCCAACCGGCAATAGAATGCGGTCGAAGATGAAGTTCGTGCCGATGGCCTCATTGGTCCACAGGGCGAAGTGATTGATGACTTCGAGTTCGATGCCGGTGAGGTCGTGGATGAAATCAGCCACGAAATAGGCATATTTAAAATAGCCCAAGACGGAGAGGTTCACCACTACGCTCAGGGCGACGAGTGTTTGTCGTTGCCACTTGACTTTGTTGCGATAGATGGCCCAGCCAATCAAGAAATCTGCCAGGGTGGAAAAGAGCAGGATGATGAAATAGAACCCGCTGGTTTTGTAGTAGAAGAACAAGGAAACCGCGAACAAGAAGATGTTACGGCGTGCTGTGTTCTTGTACATCAAACTGTACCCGCCCATGACCAAGGCAAAGAAGACCCAGAAATACTGCTGGGTAAAGAGCAGCGGGGTCGACGGATCGTAGGTGAACCAAGTAGAGAGTTGTTCCATCATGGCGCTAAGGATTGTAAATGTGTTTCATAATCCTCCCACAGGGCCCAGAACAACAAGGTGGCATTGAGCCTATACCCGGCGTTCGTAAAGTGGATCTTATCAGATTTGGCCAAGCCTTTCTCTTCCCAAATAGCGATGCTGTTCAACCCGCCCATCACTTGGAACAGGTCCCAATACGCAGCATCGTGTTCTTTACTGAGCTGCTGCATCACCTCTTGAACGTCCAATGCGTGCTCGTTTGGCGTGCGGCGTTTGTAGTAGCTGTCGTTGTTGGTCATGAAAATGAATTGGCAATCCGGATTGATTTCTCGGAACCAATTCACCAACGTATCGTAACGCATCTTGTACTCTTCCGGGTGCCATTCACTATCGGGCTTGTACGCATCGTTAATGCCTAGCCCAAAAATGACCAAATCCGCCCCTACGTATTTGCCCTGCTCCACAAAGTTCTCACTGCGCAAGAAGCTTTTCGTCGCGGCACCATTGACCCCAAGGGCATGGTAGACCAATCCCGCCTCTTCGCGCAACATCTGCACCCCTTGCAGGGTATACTGAGGATCTTCATCCTCGGCCACCTCAAAACGAATGGCGACCGAATCCTGCAGCTCTTTGTAGAACCAACGGCGCACTCCGGCCACCGTATCGACGGCCACAGAATCTGGTGCCGGCACCCCTACGGGCACCATCGTATTGCTCGAGCTGTGCTCAAAAAAACGCAGCTCTGTAAATCCATAGGCCTTGCCCGCCTCGCGGAAGCTCTGCAGTTCAAATCCAGCCTCTGCATCCCGGGTGATGGCATCAATCCCGCTAAAACCCCACGGACAATTATTGCGTGGAATGCTATTTCGACATCCTTCCCAGGTCCCTATTTTCTTCACATAGATATTGCCCGGCATATTGGTATTCGCCAAGCGATGCGGGAAGAAGAAACCGCGTTCGATATTTAGGGATGGGGCCAATTCTCCTAGCTGCGAGCGCAACGTGTGACTCAAGGTCCCGCCCTGAACATGCGACCCGCCCATGTGCACCACATTGACCTTGCCCTCCTGCTCAAAAATCGCCCGATCGAGTTTCTCGTAGAACTTCTCCATGCCCTTATCGGAGCCGAAAAACTGCAAGTGGTTGGCGCTAGTATCCAAAAACGGGTACTTCAGCGCGATGCCCCCCATCTCCTCCTGTGCTCGGGCAGGAAGCGCCGCGAGGATCATTACAAATGCGATGAATATTCTCATGGGGCAATAGAATCTTGTGCCGCCGTATCAACGGGCGAGGCATTATATGCACGAATAGAATCCTTACGACGCTCGGCTTCCTCTACCAAACGCTGTTTTTCTGCACGGTAATTCTCCTGGGCCAGTTCGACCATCTCTCCTAACCTATTGCCTACCCACTGCGCGCCCTTTGGCGTAAAGTGAATGTAATCTTTCACGGCAAATGCCGGCTCCTGATCTACCCAACGAACCATAGAACCTTCCCCGCCCATAACATCATAGAGGTCCCAGTACACCGCTCCCCGCGCCAGCACTTCTGTACGCAAGGCCTGCTTGAAGGGCTGAATGAGCGGATAGCTTTCCATCTTCAAGCCATTCTTACGTGCCATATCCGACGGCCCCACGTAGATGATGGCGGCATTTGGATAGAGGGATTTGATGTGGTTGATCTGACGCGCGGCCGAACGGGCAAACCGCTTGGCATGGGCTTCGTCTTTCAAATAGGGTACGGCATTCCCGCCATATTGGAGGATGATCAAAGCGTAGGATTCGCGCTCGAGGTACGATTTGAATTGGTCCGCATCCAATTTACTAAAGACCATCCCCGAGGCACCGCGCATGGCTACATTGTCCACATGCACCCCAGTAGGACTCTCGAAACTGATGCCGAAAATTCTTGGACTTTCATCAGATTGTAGGGCCAGGGTAAACTCGCCATCCTCCGGAATATCAAGGGCCAAGGCTCCTTCATAAAACTCCGGGAAAGCGCGCGTGGAAAATACGGTATCTGCTACATAGATTTGGGCAATGACAAAGGCCGTAGTACGCAAGCTCAAGCGGACCCGAGTAAAATCGCGCGCCAAGGTATATCCCCAGTTGCGCTTACTAAAGGTCACCTGACCTGCATATCCTGTTTCCGTCGCGTTCGGTGCCAACATCGTGAACGATGCCAAATGCCCGTAGGCCATATCCTTGATGGCAGTATCGCGTCGACCAAAGGCCGTTTTCCTCACAAATCCTTCGGCATTTACAAAATCTAAAGATGCGGGCGCCACCAGAGGCTCCAGCGCCACATATCCAAAGCCACGTCCGCCATAGTTCTTTTGCAAGCTGTTTCTGAGTTGCATGGTAATGCGATCCCCTTCGAGCTGGCTATCGCCGTAATGAATGATGCGAACGGTATGGCGCTCATCACTCTTCAAGCTCGCCAAGGCTTCAAAAAAAGGCGCCAAAGCATTCCACTGCCCCATCTGCAACGTAGTGTCCAGCACAGGCATTTCCTTGACGACCTCCACTACTTCCGCCGGGAGAGTATCTAAATCCAAAGAATCCACGGTCCATGCCACTGTATCCTCGAGCACGCCTTCACCCGGGCTCCAAAACGGGCCCAACAGGTCTTGCGGCTGGTAAAAGCCCAATTCAAACTCACTCAACTTGACCTTATCCTTCGGCGATAGGAAACTCAGCCCGGTAATGACCAAGCCCAATGCCACGAGAAAAAGAAAAATGTGAACCGGTTTCTGCATACCCTACAACGTGCTAGGGTATTTATCTGGTGAATAATCCGATATGGTTTGGGTTTGGATGCGCAACTTTTCACCGGCCTTGATTAGCTCGTCGACCTTGTTCCAGGTTTTAATATTATCAGCACTTACACCTGGAAACTTTTTAGCAATATCCCAAAGTGTGTCACCTGGCTTAACCTCATAGGTTATATAGGAGGCCTCATTAGAAGGCACCGCTTCGGCCACTGCCTTACTCGCTTTCTTTGGTGAATGTTCCGCAACTTCGGCTTCAGACTGTTCGTAGGTAGAGCTCTTTGGCACCCATATGATAAGTTTTTGCCCAACGTAGATTGTATTTCCACTGATGCGATTCCATTTGTGAATATCATCCAATATCGCACCGGTATTGGCGCTAATCTTTCCAAGATAATCCCCAGAACGAACGGTATAAGTAATCATCCTATGGGTATTAGGATCAGGCATAAACGATAAAACTAGATTTTGCCTTTGCTCGTATTGGGCTTCCAAGTTTTCTTGATACTTTGATTGCGAGGCACTCATAGTGGATAGTTTCGATTCGTCCATCGCCAATGCAATTGCGTATAGGGCTGCCCCTGCTGGTAAAATATCTCTACGTAAATGCGGGTTAGCTTCTTCAATGGATCGTAGAGGTATTCCCGCCTCATCGGCAAGATCCTCCAGTAATAAATGACCGCCTTCGTATTGGAACGACTCTGCTGTTTCAAGCAGAATTTCTTTATTACAAAAACGCAATGCAGCACACTTACCTTTGACCGGATCAAAACGTTCGTCGACAAATTCATTGATTTTTAGGCCCATTCTCACGGCTTGAACTCGCGTCAAGGCCAAGACCTCCTCGCTCGCCCAACCGGCCGGCGAAAAAGCACCAGACTCTCCCTCCAACTCCCAATGAATATCTCTTAATGTATCAGCCGTAATGGCAGATACAGAAGTGCTGCCTGCAAAAAAAAGCAGGAAAAAAAGCATTGATATTTGAGTGAATTTCGTCATCGTTCTTCCAAAGATAACGCTTCCAAAAAGGCTTTTATCACCTAAAAGTGCCTGGAATTGATGAACTATTCACAACCGGAAGTTAAAAACTCTCAAAGTTTCGTCGATCGTGCGCTACAGCACGCGACCGATGAGGTCGTAATCGTGCGCATCAACGACTTCTACTTCGAAGAAATCCCCGATTTTCAGGTAGATATCTTCCGCTGGGATCAAGACTTCGTTGTCCACATCTGGGCTATCAAATTCCGTGCGCCCGATGAAATAGCCTCCCTCCTTGCGGTCGATGAGTACTTTGTAGGTGTGTCCAATTTTTTCTTGGTTCAACGCACGCGAAATGTCCATCTGAACGGCCATGATCTCGTCCACACGCTGTTGCTTTACCTCAGCAGGCACATCGTCCTCCAAAGAATAGGCGTGCGTGTTTTCCTCATGACTGTAGGCAAAGACGCCCAAACGGTCGAAGCGCTGCTCACGAACCCAGTCCAACACCACTTGGTGGTCTTCTTCCGTCTCACCGGGGTAACCCGCAATCAATGTCGTACGAATGGTAATGCCCGGCACTTTTTCACGCATCTTGGCCAACAAAGCATCGGTCTTCGCCTTTGTGGTGCCGCGGCGCATGCTCTTTAATACCGGATCGGCGATGTGCTGCAGTGGAATATCGATGTAATGACACACCTTCGGCTCCTCGCGAATGACATCTAGAACATCCTCAGGGAATCCTGAAGGGAACAAATAGTGCAATCTGATCCACTCAATGCCCTCGACTTTCACCAAGGCACGCAGCAAATCCGCCAGCTTGCGCTCTTTATATAGGTCTAAACCATAGTAGGTCAAATCCTGCGCGATCAAGATCAATTCTTTCACGCCTTTCGCTGCTAATTTCTCAGCCTCAGTGACCAAATCCTCGATCGGCGTCGACTTATGTCCACCGCGCATCAATGGAATAGCACAGAAACTACAAGGACGGTCGCAACCCTCTGCAATTTTCAAATACGCAAAGTGCTTGGGCGTCGTCGTCATGCGTTCCCCCACCAATTCGTGTTTGTAATCCGCCCCTAAGGTCTTCAACAACAACGGCATATCGCGAGTCCCGAAATAGGCATCCACATCCGGAATCTCTTGCTCTAGATCCGGCTTGTAGCGCTCTGACAAACACCCTGTCACGTACACGTGATCCACCAAGCCACGCTCCTTCTTATCGGCGTAGTGTAAGATGGTATCAATGCTCTCCTGCTTTGCATTATCAATAAAGCCACAGGTGTTGATCACCACTATGTTGCCTTCCTCTTCTTCCGGAGCTTCATGGGTGACTTCTTTGCCGTTGGCTTTGAGTTGTCCCATCAATACCTCTGAATCATAGATGTTCTTAGAACACCCCAAGGTCACCACATTGATCTTGTTCTTTTTAGGGCTTTTCGTGCGCATGGATTACTTATTGAATAAGCTTGAGGCAAATGCCTGTGGATTAAATAGTTGTAGATCTTCCATTCCCTCACCGACACCGATGAATTTCACGGGAATGTTCAGCTGATCTGAAATGCCGATGACCACCCCTCCTTTTGCTGTACCGTCGAGCTTAGTCACGGCCAAAGAGGTGATCTGAGTTGCCTCGGCAAAGGCCTTGGCTTGCAATAATGCGTTCTGTCCCGTAGATCCATCGAGTACCAGAAGTACTTCATGCGGTGCTCCAGGAATGACCTTGTCCATCACGCGTCGCACTTTCGACAGCTCCAGCATAAGGTTGGTTTTATTGTGCAATCGACCCGCTGTATCAATAATGGCAAGGTCTGCACCCTTACTCACGGCATGTTGCAATGTATCGAATGCCACAGACGCCGGATCCGAGCCCATCTGCTGCTTGACTACGGGCACGCCTGTGCGCTCGCCCCAAACCACTAACTGGTCAATAGCCGCCGCACGGAAGGTATCGGCTGCACCCAAGACGAGGTTGTAGCCCTTCAGTTTAAACTGGTGGGCCAATTTTCCTATGGTCGTTGTCTTACCTACACCGTTCACCCCTACCACCATCAGTACATAAGGGCCTTCAGTTTTAGGAAGTTCGAAATCTTCCCACATGCCGCCCTCGTGTTTCATCAAGTTTGAGATGATCTCGTACAGCATGTCCATGAGCTCGTTCTCGCCCATCACCTTATCACGGGCAACGCGCTCCTCGAGGGCTTCAATGATTTTTACGGTCGTATCCAAACCCACATCTGAAGTGATCAATGCCTCTTCGATCTCGTCGAGCACATCGTCGTCCACCGTGCTTTTACCGGCTACGGCGCGAGTAATCTTTTCAAAGACGCTACTACGTGTCTTCTCAAGGCCTTGATCTAAGGTCTCTTTCTTGTCTCTCGTGAAGAATTTTGAAAAGAAGCTCATTGTTCAATGGGTTAGATATAAAAAAACCACTCCGGGGAGTGGTTCAAATATCGGTATTAAGACGGAATCTTATTTCAAGAAGTCGTTCGCCATGTCCTTAGACACAACACGCTCTTCGAAAGAGTATGATCCTTTAGGAGTCTTAACAGCTTTGATCACCTTAGTGAACTGCTTTGCATCTGCGCTCTTAAGCGTTGCTACTACTTTCTTTGCCATCTTACTTAATCTCTTTGTGAACAGTCATACGCTTCAAGATGGGGTTGTATTTCTTCAACTCCATACGGTCTGGCGTATTTTTCTTGTTCTTAGTTGTGATATAACGAGAAGTACCTGGCATACCTGACTCTTTGTGCTCGGTACACTCTAGGATTACTTGAACGCGGTTACCTTTCTTCGCCATGTCCTAAATTATTTTACAACGAATCCTTTTGCTTCAGCTTCTTTAAGCACAGCAGAGATTCCTTTTTTATTGATCGTTTTCAAAGTCGAAGCAGCAACTTTCAACGTTACCCAACGGTCTTCCTCAGGGATGTAGAACTTCTTAGTGAACAAGTTCGCGTTGAACTTGCGCTTGTTCTTCTTATTCGAGAAAGATACGTGGTTTCCGGTCATTGCCTTCTTACCTGTCAAATCACAAACACGTGACATAATCTTATAATCTTATGGGTTGTACCAAAATGGTTTGCAAAATTAAGGCAATAAATATTATTGACCAACTAATTAAGCGCTGTAATCTTCAACTTCTTTAAGCAAGTTATTAAGGGCTGCAAAAATAGTTTTTTGAATGTTGCGTTCACGGACCTTACCGAAGGTGAATTTCTCAGCAATAGTGCGGGTTGGACCGGCAATTGCAATCCAGCTTGTGCCCACCGGTTTGTCCGGTGTTCCACCCCCTGGTCCGGCAATACCACTAACTGCTACCGCAAAATCTACATTTAATCTTTGGCGCGCACCCTCCGCCATCTGTCGAACGACCTCTTCACTCACCGCTCCCTTGGTCACAATAGTATTGTGATCCACACCGAGCATGGTTTCCTTAATATCGTAGCTGTAGGCCACGATGCTGCCTTGGAAATACGCGGAAGATCCCGCCACACTGACCAGAGCAGCGCCTATGCCCCCACCGGTGCAGCTTTCTGCCGCTCCTACGGTAAGGCCACGCTTGGTCAACACCTCGCCCAAATATTCCTCAATGGCCTTGTTCGAGCCGTCCATCAGGTCATCTCCCACCGCTTTGCGCAAGGTTTGCACGGCGCGTTGGATGTCGCTTTTCAAATCGTCGTTGCGCTTTCCGCGGGCGGTCAGGCGCAGACGCACCAATCCTGGTTTAGGCAGGTAGGCCAATTTTATGCTGGGCGCAAACTCCCCTTCCAAAGGTTCAATGCGATCCGCCAAGACACTTTCCGGCACCCCCACCACAAATAACGTATGGTGAATGATTTGGTAATCAATCTCATCTCGAAGCAAAGGCAGCAGTCCATCTTGTACGATGTGCTTCATCTCGTAAGGCACACCTGGCATGCTTATAATACGGCGGCCTTCGTGGCGGAATAACATCCCCGGCGCCGTGCCCTTGTGGTTAAAGATCACCTCACACACCTCTGGAACCAAGGCTTGTTGTTTGTTGCGCTCCACCGGCGTACGGCCAAAGCCTTTGAACAGCTCTACAATATGGTCCCATACATCTTCGCGAAAAACCATCTCACTGCCGAAGTATTGCGCCAAGGTTTGCTTGGTCAAATCATCCTTTGTAGGTCCCAGCCCGCCTGTCATCAGGACGAGTTGAGTTTCAGGATATAGACCCTCAATGGCCCCAATGATCGCCTCAGGCGTATCTGAAATACTATTGATGCGCGTGACCTCAATACCTTCCTCACCGAGCACCTGTCCCAGCCAAGCACTATTGGTATCTACGATCTGCCCAATTAAAATTTCATCGCCTATGGTGATAATCTCTGCTTTCACTTCCTTTACTTTTGAGGGAACAAACTTACTATACGATGTCCTATTCCGCGTCTGAACTCATTCTAAATCCCGACGGCAGTGTGTACCACCTCGGCCTTCGTGGTGAAGATATCCCCAACCTCGTTTTTACCGTAGGTGATCCAGACCGCGTTTCTAGCATCACTGCCCATTTCGACCAAATCCATTGGACCAAAATCCGCCGAGAATTCAACATCGTTCGCGGCACCTTGAAGGGCCAAGAGGTTCTCGTCCTCTCCACCGGCATGGGCACGGACAACATTGATATCGTTATGAATGAGATTGATGCTGCGGTAAACATCGACCCTGTAACACGAGAAGACCGCCCATCGTTCAGGAAATTGACCATTATTCGCATCGGTACTTCTGGGGCCATTGACCCTAACCTGCCCTTAGGCACCCACCTTTGCAGCACTGGAGCCCTAAGTTTTGACGGCCTCTTGCCATTCTATAAGCACGACTTCCAAACCGTGGCCATTGAAGGAGCCCCTTTTGCGCCCTTTTTTATACCAGCGACGTTTAGCGGGGACCAATTATCTTCTATACCCAACGTCCAAACCGGTATCACAGCTACCCTTCCTGGCTTCTACGCCCCACAGGGACGCACCATTCGCTCCACGAGCGTATTCACCCAGGCCATGGACAGCCTCTACACCCAAAGCGTAGCGGGCACCCACATCACCAACTTTGAGATGGAGACCGCCGGCATCTACGCCTTGGCACACCTCTTGGGCCATGACGCCTACAGCTTCTCGGCCTTGCTCGCCAATCGCAGCCTGGGCACTTTTCATGACGATCCGGCCAGCGCGGTGGAGTCGTTGATTGAAAAGGTCATGGCTTGGGCGGCGGAATTGGACGCTTAAAGACAAAAAAATCCCGACATCACTATTGCAATGCCGGGACAACCAATAAACCTAAGTTCTGCTTAGAATCTATACCCAAAGTTTAAACCGCCTATGAATTCGGCAGGAGCCCAGGAATCTTCAATTTGTTCGTAGACTATACGGCCCATTCCAATGAAGGTTTCGATACTAATTTTATCGTTGTATACATACTTATACCCTCCTACAAAGCCAAGGGATAAATAATCGTCACTTTTATTGGATCCTGGAGTATTTACCCAGTTCCAATTCTCATCGTAATAACCCGAGGAATAATAAGAATTGAGTATGTAACGAGAAGTCAACCCTAAGAATATCCCATTGTCTTCTGATCTATTAAAGTATTGTCGATACCCTAAAGAAACACCTCCATCGCGATCAGTCCACATGAATTCTTGAAAATCTTCTGCGTTGTACCAAGCACTGAATAGTACCGTGCGATTCTCAAACTCCGGCAAAATATACTCTCCTGTAATATTGTAAGCGCCTAATGCCATTCCAAAGGGGTTTGTTTTCAATTCGAAGCTCTGTGCTTTTACTGTAGTCCCAATGGCTACAAAAACGAATAATGCAATAATCTTTTTCATCTTGAATTTGTGTTTGATTAACATTGGCAATGTCCAAACACTTCGCAATGGTGCTGTTATCAAAAATTCTCGATATAATGCCATTTAAAGTAAAAACCAACAGGAATCAAATAACAAAACCTCTTAAACGATTCATTTTTGAAACATTAAAGACAAATACTCATCTACACCTCCTAGTAAGGCACAAAAAAAAACGCCCCAAGCGGGGCGTTTTCCTGTTTATATACTCGCAATCTTACTTCGCCACGT
This sequence comes from Cryomorphaceae bacterium, assembly GCA_038124525.1. Lineage (GTDB taxonomy): Bacteria > Bacteroidota > Bacteroidia > Flavobacteriales > Schleiferiaceae > UBA10364. The sequence goes on along the minus strand of JAYPCB010000004.1, from coordinate 17,145 downwards.
TCACTGAACGCAGCTCGCGAATCACGGTAACTTTTACCTGACCAGGGTAGGTCATTTCGTTTTGGATCTTTTGAGAGATGTCGTACGAGATCTGACTTGCCATGGCATCGGTCACCTTCTCGCTCTCCACCATCACGCGAAGCTCACGACCCGCCTGGATGGCATATGCCTTGGTCACTCCATCAAAGTCATAGGCAACGTTTTCCAAATCTTTCAAACGTTGGATGTAACTGTCCGCCACCATACGACGGGCACCTGGACGCGCACCAGAGATGGCATCACATACTTGGACAATAGGAGAAATCAACGAAGTCATTTCAATCTCGTCGTGGTGCGCACCAATGGCATTACATACCTCTGGCTTCTCACCGTACTTCTCTGCCCACTGCATCCCAAGGATCGCGTGCGGTAGGTCGGTTTCTTCGTGCGGCACCTTACCGATATCGTGCAAGAGTCCGGCACGCTTGGCCAGCTTAGGATTCAAGCCTAATTCTGAAGCCATGATGGCACAAAGGTTGGCTACCTCGCGGCTGTGCTGCAACAAGTTCTGTCCGTAAGATGAGCGGTACTTCATGCGACCCACCGTCTTTATGAGTTCTGGGTGCAACCCGTGAATGCCCAAATCAATAGCAGTACGCTTACCGATCTGTATGATTTCTTCCTCGATCTGACGAGTGGTTTTCGCCACCACCTCTTCAATACGTGCCGGGTGGATACGACCGTCGCTCACGAGCTTGTGCATAGACAAACGAGCTACCTCACGGCGCACCGGATCGAAACAGCTCAACAAAATCGCTTCTGGAGTATCATCCACGATGATTTCCACTCCCGTAGCTGCCTCAATGGCGCGAATATTACGCCCTTCACGACCAATGATTTTCCCTTTAATATCGTCGTTTTCAATATTGAATACCGATACCGCGTTCTCAATCGCATTTTCTGTAGCCACACGCTGAATGCTCTGGATGACCACCTTTTTAGCTTCTTGAGAAGCGGTTAATTTGGCTTCTTCAAGGGTAGTTTGGATGTAGGCCTGAGCGTCGAGCTTCGCCTTGTCTTTTAAGGTCTGGATCATCTGCCCCTTCGCCTCTTCTTCTGTCAAGCCGGTCAAGGCTTCGAGCTGTGCGATTTGCTTGTCGCGCAATTTCTCTACTTCCTTGGTCTTGGCCTCAAGCGCTTCACGCTTTTTCACTAGCGTATCCTTTTCCTTCTGTAGGTTGCGTTCGTCGCGCTTGTAGTCTTGGATGCTTTGGCGGAGACGCTCGTCTTTCTCGCGGAAAGAATTTTGACGTTCGGCCAATTTTTGATCGCGCTTTTGCACCGCGCGCTCGTGTTCTTCTTTGAGGTTCAGGAATTTCTCCTTAGCCTCTAGGATGCGGTCTTTTTTGATTTGCTCAGCTTCTTTCGCAGCTTCGGACAGCATCAACGCGCTTTTCTTTTTCATCGCGTTTTGCCAGAGGACAAAGCCTCCACCCAAGCCTACTAAAAGCCCAACAACCGCAAAGATTATTTCTGTTGTCATACCACGTAGGGTTAAAGTTGTTAAAAACCCGCACCTGCTAGCATGTTGTCTAAACTCCTAAATATCAGGATCTGTCGCTGCCGCTTCGTCTTGACCTTCCGCTGGAGCGAGCTCTTCCTAAAAGGAATGGCGGCCTGCTCGTAACGCTGCGAGTCAACAACATAACAACGTGCTCGTTGAGTTTAGCACAAAAATAGCAAGTGCGGGAAACGTTATTCTCCTTGTAAAGCCGCATTAAGTACGGCTTCAACGTCGGCCAATGCTTCACTGGCCTGGGATTGAACGGCTTGAGATTGTTTGAGTGCGATTTCCGTTTTGGAAGCGAGTTGTAGCGCACACATACTGAGCACATCCTGCTTGTCTTGGACAGCATAACGGCTTTCGAATCTGGCTACTGCGTCGTTTATGGTTTTCACGGCCGCTCGGATTTGTTCCTCTTCTTCCGTCTTCACGGTCAGCGGGTACACCCTATTGGCAATGGTCACTTTTATTTTTAACGTCTCACTCACGGAGATTAGGCACTTAACAATTTCATGCAGCGGTCAATTTCCCGCACCAACTCCGCAATCTTTTCTTCGCTGTAGGTGTCCCGCGCGGGCGAACCACTTTGGACTGTTAGCGCTAGATCGCGTTGTTGCAACTGATTCTCGAAGTCCGCGTGCTCCGCTTGCAAGGCCATCAAAGTCTCCTGCAAATGATCCACTTGTTCTTCTAGTTCACTGATTTTCTGACGCAACTCGTTGTTGACCTCAGCCAATCTCTGGGCTTTGTGGGTCACACGACGTACTGTATCAGAAAATTCACTTGACATGTAAATCAGTTTCCATCAAAGATACCATAATTGTAGATTTGTGGCATGCAGAAATTCATCCTCTTATTAGGGATTTTCTTAACGCCCCTCGTTCAGAACGCCCAAACCTTTGAACCTCAGCCCCCACTGGACATTTCGCTTGTGCTGAGCGGCACTTTCGCCGAATTACGTGGCAACCACTTCCACGGCGGCATCGACATTAAGACCCAAGGTCGCAGCGGATTGAAAGTCTATGCTGTGGCAGATGGCTACGTAAGTCGAATTGCGGTCAGTCCATACGGTTATGGCAATGCACTTTACATTCGCCACCCCGAAGGTTATACCTCTGTGTACGGTCATTTGAACGCTTTTGCTCCAGAGATTGAGCAATGGGTCGAGGATCAATTTCGCGACCGTAGCAAGAACGATGGCAATCTGTACCCAAGCGCCGAGCAATTCACAGTTTCTATAGGTGAATTTGTAGCTTTCTCTGGAAACACCGGCGGTTCCTTCGGCCCACACCTGCACTTTGAGATTCGAGACACAAGGACTGAGGAGCCTTTGAATCCTTTGGAATTTGGGCTGAAGGTCAAGGATACTCGCAAGCCGGATATGCGTGGATTGAGATGGACCGGGCAAGATTTTAGCACCACCGGGGCTTTTAAACCTGGCGATACGATATCAGCGGAGATGGCCGTGGGGATTGATCTATTCACCACGGACAAGCAAGATCTGGCCAATAACAACAACGGTGTCTATGCCATTGAAGCCGCTGTGGATGGCAACAACTTTTTCACAGCGCATTACAGACGCATCAATTTTAATACGACGAGATTCATCAACGCACATATCAATTATGATTTGTACTGTTCTCAAGGGGTGAGGTATACGCGTTTGTACGAATTGGACAATAATCCTCTTGACCTTACCACGACCTATGAAATGGCGGAGCCTTCTTATCGCACTTCGAAAGGATGGATTACCGTGGCTCAGGATAGCGTGATAAAGGTGGACGTGAACATCAAGGATTTCGAGGGCAATACCAATGCCTTTTCCTTTTATGTGAAGGGAACGCAGCGCCCGATGAAGGGGATGTTGGACCGGACGGTACTTCCTTGGGATATGGCGCATTCATTGTCTTTGGGTCCCATTCAGTTTACCATCCCAGCCGGCGCTTTATACAACACGACCTACGATTTTGTGATGAGCGATAAAGGCAATGGACAATATGTTATTGGCGGCGGTTATGTGCCATTGCAGACTTACATGGTTTTGAATTGGGCCTTAGACAGTGCCCAAATCCCTGGGGTCGGTTGGTTCCTTTGGGAGGCCGACCACAAGGGCAAGAAGAGCGCGATCACAGGGAAGAGAGAGGGCGAAAAGATGATTTTTGAAACGCGGAGTACAGGGACTTACGAATTGGACCAAGACCTCCAAAAACCGACGATCAGTATCTTAAGTCGTATGCCATCCGCCCGTCCGAACAGCAACTTCCGACAATTTCTTGTTCGTGCCACAGACGACAAAACAGGCGTCGACCGTTATAGTGCCCGAATAGATGGGGAATTTGTACGCATCGACTTTGATTATAAACAGGAATTGTTAAAAGTGATTGTTCCCAAGGATATCCCCGCCGGAAACCATAATTTGCGGGTGGTTGTCATTGACGGTGTGGGCAATACTGCGGTGGAAGAATACAGCATCACTTTATGAGAAAATTATTCCTCCTTTTTGGATTCCTTTTAGCTGCCTTAACTACGCAAGCACAAGGCAGAGAGCCTATTCAGCTGCACGGTGTAGTGGTGAGCAATGATAGTTTGGTCCAATTACTTCCAAACGTTCAAATCCTCGTCAAAAGCCGTGGACAGATGAACGTGAGCGACCGCGATGGCTTCTTTTCCCTCGTTGTAATGCCCGGCGACACAGTGCTATTTCAACACATTGGCTTCAAGCTGACCCGTTTCTGGGTACCGGATACCTTGGAGGGCGACAACTTTTTGGCGCGCATCATCCTAGAATGGGACACCGAGGTATTAGACCCCGTGATTGTCTACCCTTGGCCGTCAAAGGAAAACTTTAAAGAGGAGTTCTTGGCGATGGAAATCCAAACCACAGAACTAGATATTGCACAGCGAAACCTGGCCCTCGATGAACTGCGTGCGCGTGCCCAAGCCATGGGCTATGATGCCGCAGAAATGCAAGATTACTTAATCACCATGCAGAACCAGCAGCTCTACAATCAAGGTCGCTACTACGGCGGCTCCGGAGCCTCTGCAATTCTGGGCGCATTGTCCAATCCCTTTGCTTGGACCGAATTATTCCAAAGCCTGAAACGCAAGTAACTTGAAAAGATTTCTTCTCATCCTAGGGCTATTGCCATGGGCCGCCACCGCGCAGGTCATGGACTCCACCCTCTTGGATGAAGTTGAGGTCCAAAGCGAGCGCTCTGCCGAAAAAGGCACCACAGTATACGGCAAGGACATTAGGTTTACCACGGGCGCGGAAGGCGGTGTGGAAGGCGTTGTGAAGACCTTTGCCGGGGTGAGCTCTCGGAACGAAATGAGCTCGCAATACAATGTGCGCGGCGGGAATTTCGACGAGAATCTAGTCTACATCAATGGATTTGAGGTCTTCCGTCCGTTCTTGGCACGGGCCGGTCAGCAAGAAGGGATGAGCATTATCCATCCCCATTTGGTCACCAGCATAAACTTCAGTGCCGGCGGCTTTAGTTCGGTATACGGCGATAAGCTCAGTTCCGTTTTAGATGTGAACTATTCCTACCCACGGGGACCCGGCTTCCGTGAAATGACTGCGGAAACTTCCCTGACCGGTGCAAGCTGGGCCTTGAAACAAAATTCAGGCCCGTGGACCGTGGCCACTGGATTGCGCTACCGCAACAATGCCCTCCTACTCAATGCCACGGATGTGCAAAGCGACTACTTCCCTGTCAATGCAGATGGACAGGTGTTTTTGAGCCGGCTGTATGGAAATGAAGAAGGCGATTACGGACATGCACGGCTGGAGTTCTTTGCCCATTTTGCACACAACCGAATGAACCAAATTCCGCAGAATCGACAAACAAACTTTGGGTCTCTGCAGGAAGCCTTGCGACTCAACGTCTACTTCGATGGAAAGGAACAGTTCGGATACGATACCCAATTCCTAGCGACCAAATACACCACCATCACCGGTATCGCAGGCGGTGGCGTACGCACGTTCTCCGCTACAGGTTTCCACACAACGGAGGTGGAGATTACCGATGTCATTGGCTACTACCGATTGAATGAGCTCAACAACGACTTGGGCTCTGACGATTTCGGCGAGATCACCTTGGTGCGTGGCGTGGGTGCCTTTCAAGATTTTCGTCGCAACTTCCTCGACGCCTATATCGGCAATCTCAAGTACGACGAGGTCATCAGCTTTAACAACTTTGATGTAAGTATCGGAGCCTTGGTTCAGGGCGAAAACATCTACGACCGCTACAAGGAATGGGAACGCATCGATAGCGCGGGATATAGCCTACCCTACACCGGCAGCACTGTTGATAGTGTCATTAGCGGAAGATTGTATAGCACTCCTGCCGAAGGTCTGGAACTATATAGCCATGTGGCTGCCACACAGACCTTAATCAATACCAGAGCGAAGGCTTGGATGAATGTGAGCGGTACTAAAGTGGTCGATAAAGGCACTTGGCGCTACAATGCGGGTGCAAGAATGCAATGGGCCCAATTATCGAATGAAGTCCGCATCAGCCCACGCGCGAATGTGAAGTTTACCCCGGAGGGTGGCCTTTTGGCCGATTACCGCTGGACCTTGAGCGCCGGCTTGTACGACCAATACCCCTTCTACCGCGAAATGCGTTTGAAGGACGGCACCCTAAATACGGAGGTAAAGAGTCAGCAGGCCCTGCACCTTATCGCACGCCAAGACCGCTACTTCAACCTGTGGAACCGTCCCTTTGTATGGAGTTTGGAAACGTATTACAAGGGGTTGCAGCGCGTGAATTTATTTGATGTGGAGAATGTGCGCATTCGCTACCAAGGCAACAATGACGGGCTAGCTCGAGTCTATGGGATCGATTCCCGAATCAATGGCGAGTTTGTGAAAGGCACCGACAGTTGGTTCACCTTTAGCTTGTTCCGCGCCCAGGAGCGCAGCACCACAAGCTTGGTGCAGGGCTGGCACGCCCGACCTACAGATACGCGATTCAATTTTGCGGTGTATTTCCAAGATTATTTACCAAACGACCCCTCTACCCGATTGTCTTTGACCTTGATGGTTGGCGGTGGTTTTCCCTTTGGTCCCGATGGCATAGGCAATGAGATTGCCCAGCCCGAAGATAGATTCTTCCGCAGCCCGCCTTACCGTCGTGCGGATATAGGGTTTATTAAGGTGCTCAAAGGAAATTGGACCCAGCAATTTGAAGAGGTATGGATCAGTGCAGAGATCTTCAACCTATTGCAAGCGCGCAATACAGTGAGCTACCTTTGGGTCAAGGACATCAGCGCTGCCGGGCAGTATGCGGTGCCGAACTACATGACCAATCGATTGTTGAACCTTAAAGTCCACGTGGATTTCTAGCCATGCGAATAGTTGAATCTTGGAGTACCAAACAGTTTAAAACGACCATCTACGCGATGGAACGCTGGCATTACGTGGAGTTTGAAGCGGGCCCAATGAAGCAAGGCTTCAAATTCATGAAAGATAGCCATCCCGCAGTGGGCGATGTTAAAGATGCCCTCACGGAGGGTTTCTTAGCGGAAGTTTACGCCACGTTTGAAAAGATGTACCTCAACCTGAAGGAGAACACTTAAGCTAAGAATTCTGCCTCCAAACTCCTGCCCTTGTCAGTATTGTACCAATCTTGGGCAAAGAGTACCCAATCTGATTTATTGAATGCTTCCTTAGCGCGCCATGCATTGTAATGTTCTGTTAGGGGTTCGGGACGCGGGCCCCAGGTGTTTAGGATTTGGAAATCAGCAGATAATTGGACCAGTTTTGGAATAGATCTTCCGCCACCTGTCAAAAACTCATCCATCAAGGCCAAGTTTTCGTCGCGTAAAATCACCCGCAACTCAATGCCCAAGGCCTTCGTCCATTTTGCAATGAACGGCAGGTTGTGAGCCGCATCGCCACACCAAGGTTCGCTGAACACCAACCACTGCTCACCGGCTTGCACTCGGGCGGCAAGGGTTTGTAAAAAGGCTTCAGACGGCGTGTACATTTTCTCCCATCGCTTCATGCGCGCAGCGCCCAGCTTGGTGTAGTTTACGTAGGCTTCCTTCTGTGGACCGGTGGTTTTACCTTCTTTGGCCAATTGTTTGTTGAAGGCAGCATATTCTTCGTAGGTCATGCCCTCGGACATGGCTTTGATCAGGAGCTCTTTACGCTGATTTTGGTCCATAGGTGAACGGCTTGAATTGTTGTAGGGGGCGCTCGACGAGCAGGAAAGTAGCAGCACAAACCAGTGCGGTGAGTCCGAGGTAAATGAACCATAGCGGACCACTAGGTATGGCCCAAGTTTTCACCCACATCAACACGGGGATATGGAAGAGGTACATGCTAAAAGATACCTTCCCCACCCAACGCAAGGGCTTGATTGAGAGTAGCGATGCCCACCATCCGGGACCAAAGGTAGCCGCAAGGGCGATGGACCATAGGGCCGCGGCAGGTAGGAAGGTATTGATGCTGGTAAAATCATCCATTTTCCACGACCACAGGCTGAAGGCTAGAATGACAGACCAGCCTAGGGAGGAGGCCGGTTTGAAGGTGCGGAGGGCGTTCCAAAAATTAGGCACACATCGTTCCAATACCGCGACCAGCGTACCCATCAAAAAGATGTTTAAGTACAATAAGGTACTCGTGCCTTCGGGTTGCCAGTGCACGGAATATTGGTAGACGCCCACGAAGAGTGCGGCGAACGTGATGCCCATCGCCCAAAGGTTCCAGCGAAGGACGCGGTGGAAGAAGTAGAGCAAAATGGGACTGATGAGGTAGTATTTGAATTCGACGGGGATGGACCAGAAGATGTGGTCGCCGCGCTGGAGGGCGAGATGCTCCCATAATTGGCCCCAACTGTGGATGACCACCTTAAGACCGGCAGCATTGGCCAAACGAAATACGACCAATGCGAGGAAGAAGAGCGGGAAGATGCGCAGGATGCGACGGCTGAAATAATAGCGCCAGTAATCCCACTGCGCCCTGCCCTGCTGGAACATTTTAATGATCTGGCGATCGAGCAGGTAGGCGCTCAACACAAAGAAGAGGTAGACGCCCAGCTTACCGCGGATCATCATGCTATCGGGGCCGAAGGGGCCCAGGCCGTGATTTGCGCCGTGGCCGAACACCACCATCAACACTGCCAGTCCACGCAACCCGTCGAGGGGCTTGTGGTGGTCGGGATGTTCGTCCCCAGCGAAGAAGGCGGTGGCCCAGTTCATTACTTCTTAAATTCCAAGAGGGTCTTGCGGATGATGGCAATACACTCGTCGAGTTGTGCTTTGGTCATGACTAGTGGCGGAGCGAATCTGATAATGTTTCCGTGCGTAGGCTTCGCCAAAAGACCGTTTTCTTTCAAGGCCACACAGATATTCCAAGCCGTTGAGCTATCGGGAGTATCGTTGATAATGATCGCGTTCAACAAACCCTTACCGCGCACTTTAGTTACGAGGTCGGTTTCCCCGATGATTTTATTCATTTCAGCGCGGAAGTGCTCGCCCATGGCGCGTGCATGAGGGGCCAATCCCTCCTCTTTCACCACCTCAAGGGCTGCGATCGCCACTTTTGCCGCAATAGGATTTCCACCAAAGGTAGAACCGTGCTGGCCGGGCTTGATTACCTCCATGACTTCGTTATCTGCCAAGACCGCACTCACGGGATATACCCCGCCCGATAAGGCCTTCCCTAAAATCAAAAGATCCGGTTTTGTGTAGGTCTCCCCGCGCTCACAGGTGTTGCCACAAGAACAATTTCCACATACGGCCACCAAGGACCCTGTACGTGCAATCCCCGTTTGAACCTCATCGGCAATAAAGAGCACGTTGCGTGCTTCACACATGGCTTTGGCTTTCGCAACAAAATCATCTGCAGGAGTATTGACCCCAGCCTCACCTTGGATAGGCTCAACCAAGAAACCGACCACATTTTCATTCGCCAAGGCGAAACCTAAGGCGCCTAAATCATTATACGGTACGCTCACAAAACCGCCGGTATACGGACCGAAGTTGTTGCGCGCATCTGGATCGTCACTGAAAGAGATGATGGTGGTCGTACGTCCGTGGAAGTTCCCTTCACACACGACAATAACCCCTTGATTCTGTGGCACGCCTTTTTTCTCGTACCCCCATTTACGGGCGATCTTCAAGGCCGTTTCCACAGCTTCTGCCCCAGTATTCATGGGTAGTACCTTCTCGAAACCAAAAGTGTCGCAGATGTATTTCTCGTACACCCCGAGCTGGCTGTTGAAGAAAGCGCGCGAGGTCAAGGTCAATTGTTTGGCTTGATCCACCATGGCGCCGACGATTTTCGGATGGCAATGGCCTTGATTCACCGCACTGTAGGCAGAGAGAAAGTCAAAGTATTTTTTGCCTTCCACGTCCCATACATGCACGCCTTCGCCGCGGTCTAAAACAACGGGTAGCGGGTGGTAATTGTGGGCGCCGTAAGTATCTTCAAGGTGCATCAAAGCGTTAGAATCCATGCTCGAAATCAATTAAATTATTTGGGTGTGCTACAAATATAAGGGCGTTGGGTCCGATTAGGGCAGAATTTGATAACTTCAACAAATCAAATCACGAACAATTATGAAAAAACTATTACTCGCACTTCTTACGGTGGCATTTGGTTTGACCGCGCAAGCGCAATACTACCACCTCTCGGGGGCCTCGGGCAACCCGAACAACATCAACCAAGAAGATTCAGAGTACCCGGTGAGCGGGGGTCTACCTTCTACTTGGTCTTCCATTCTTAGCGCCGGACAAAGCGCAGGAACCTACACTTCTTCACAGAGCATCCCATTCAACTTCTTGTTCAATGGCGATACGGTAACCACGTACCGCGTATCAAATACCGGTATCCTTACCTTCTCGCAAGCCAGCAGTCCTGCTAATAACAGCGGTGGTACGGCAGTATCATTGGCCAGCAGCAACGTACCAGATTCATCGATCTGTGTGTTGGGGATAAACGGTAGTGGATCGAACGACCAGGTGGCCAAAGCGACATTCGGAACTTCTCCGAACCGTCAGCACTGGGTAATGTTCAGCTCGTACAGCGGAACCGGAACCAGCGGTAGCCACTGGACGTACTGGTCAGTGGTATTGGAAGAATCTACCAACAACATCTACATCGTGGACCAGCGCACCGCAACCTTCTCAGGTTCTCTCAACCTAGGGGTACGCGTGAGCAGCACGGTGATCGACAGCTTGAACGGCGTGGCCAGCCAGAGCACCAATGCTCCTGACCGCTCAGACAACACACACTACACCTTCATTCAAGGGGTACAGCCAGATTACGAGATGGGCGGCGTGAGCCTAAACGTGAGCCCTTACCTCGGCTTGAACACGGCACCTTATACTATCGAAGCGGACTTCGTGAACAACGGTGCACAGACCTTGACCAGCGCCACCTTTAACTACAGTGTTGACGGCGGTACGCCAGTGACCTCGTCATTGAGCAGCTTGAGCATTGCCAGCGGCTCGACGGGAACCTTGTCTTCAGGAACGAATTGGAACCCATCCACCACTGGCTCCTATGAATTGAAGGCTTGGTTGAGCGGCCTAAACGGGTCGAACAACGACCAAAACACCGCCAACGATACCGTTTCATTGACCGTACAAGTCGTGACGGCGTTGACGCAGCGGTACCCATTGTACGAGACCTTTACTTCTTCGACGTGTGCACCATGTACGCCAGCAAACTCAACCATGGAGGCGCTGTTCGCATTGAACGAAGGCGAGCACAACTCCATCAAATACCAAATGAGCTGGCCAGGAACGGGTGACCCATACTACTTCAGCGAAGGTGGCGACCGTCGTACGTTCTACGGCATCAACTCAGTACCTCGCGTAGAGATTGACGGCGGCTGGGACGGCAATGGTAACTCGTTGACTCAGGCAGTTTATGATTACTACCAAAACCAACCGGCGTTCGTTCAGATGTCAGCGACTTGGTCTCGTTGGAGCAAAACCATTGAAACGGATGTGACCATCACGCCATTGGCAGATGTGAGCAGCAACAACTTGAAGCTCTTCGCAGCCATCTACTCGATCAGAGATACCGCTAACGTGAAGACCAACGGTGAAACGGAGTTCTTCCATGTTGTAAAGAAACTTATGCCTAGCTCATCAGGTGAAAGCTTGAGCGCCTTGACTTCTGGTTCTACGGTATCTAAGCAGTTGAGCTACACCTTCAACGGCACCTACGTGTTGCCACCGAGCGCACAGAGCCCAGTAAACCTCAGTACCAACCACACGGTGGAAGATTTCTCAAATCTTGGCGTGATCCTTTGGATTCAAGACGCCAGCACGAAGGAAGTATTGCAGAGTGTGGATGCTACGTATACCATTGGCCAATTCGAAAATTCTCTCGCCGCACAAATGAAGATCTACCCGAACCCAACTACTGATGTGTTGTTCGTGGAGGGTGATTTCAGCGAGGAAGCCACCGTTCGTCTAGTGGATATGGCGGGTCGCGAGTTCGTTCGCACCCAGGCAGATTTCACAGGCGGCCACCGCGTATAGATTTCTACTGCTTCGTTAGCACAAGGTACATACCTGCTCATCACTACCACGCGCGGCGCAAGCCATGCTCAACCAGTGATTGTGCAGTAAAAGGTATTTCCTGTTAAATATTGAAGGGCGGCCTGAGGGCCGCCCTTTCTTTTATCGGTATTTTTGCGGTATGGGAAGAAAGAATAGACGCATCCCCAACCTTGAGCGTGTACACCTCACAGATTTGGGCAACAAAGGCAAGGCGGTAGGACGCCACAACGACCGCGTGGTCTTCGTCAATGGCGGAGTGCCCGGCGATGTGGTGGACGTACAGGTGACGAAGAAGCGCCGTGCCTACCTCGAGGGTAAGGTCATCCATGTCCATGAGTACAGCGCGGACCGCATCGAAGCCCAGTGTGAGCACTTCGGGGTATGTGGCGGTTGTAAGTGGCAGAATTTGGACTACAACAAGCAGCTGTTCTACAAGGAAAAAGAGGTGCAGCAGAATTTGAAAAAAATTGGGCACATCACCCCTCAAACCTACCACCCTATCCTAGGGAGCGCGAAACAGTACCGCTACCGCAACAAACTAGAGTTCAGCTTTACCGACAACAAATGGTTGACTCAGGCGCAGCTCGACAGCGATGAAACCTTCGAAGAGCGCCGCGGCGCAGGCTTCCACATCCCAGGGTTCTGGGACAAGGTGCTCGATATTGATACCTGTCACCTGCAGCCGGAACCAACCAATGCCATTCGCAATTTCATTCGCGATTGGGCCATTCAGCGCAACTTGGCGTTCTTCAACCCACGTTCGCAAGAGGGATGGCTGCGCACGATGATGATTCGTGTGGCCAGTACGGGTGATGTGCTGGTGGTGATCCAGTTCCGGACTGAGCTCCAAGCCGAGCGCGAAGCTTTGTTGAATGACCTCGTAGAGGTGTTCCCAGAGATCACTTCCCTGCAATATGCCATCAACCCGAAGGGCAACGACACCATGTATGACCTGGACATCCACACCTTCTACGGGCAGCCCTATATCGAGGAGGCCATGCCGAAGTACAGCGGTGAGGGGGAACTCAGGTTTAAATTGGGCCCAAAGAGCTTCTATCAGACCAACCCAGACCAGGCGTACGAACTCTACAAAGTGGCCCTAGATATGGCCAACATTCAGCCGACCGACCTCGTCTTCGACCTCTACACCGGTACAGGTACGATCGCCTTGTTTATGGCGGAGAAGGCCAAGGAAGTGGTGGGCATTGAGCTCGTACCAGAGGCCATTGCCGATGCGAAGATCAACGCGGAGAACAACCATATTGATAATGCGACCTTCTACGTGGGCGACATGAAAGACGTGTTTACGGATGCCTTCATACAGAAGCACGGCCGTCCGAACATCATTGTGACGGATCCGCCGAGGGAGGGTATGCATAAGGATGTAGTGGCCCAATTATTGGCGCTCGAAATCCCCCGCATGGTCTATGTAAGCTGCAACAGCGCCACCCAAGCACGCGATCTGGGCTTGTTGGCCGAGAAGTACGATGTCGTTCAAAGCCGCGCCGTAGATATGTTCCCGCAGACACATCACATCGAAAACGTTGTTGAATTAGTCCTAAGGGCGTAACTTCGCGACCAACACATCCACTATGAGCAGCACTGAAATCCTCAACGCAGAAGAGATCCAATTCAAAATCCAACGCCTCGCTTGGGAATTGTACGACCGTCACAGCCGTGCCAAGACCCTGCACGTGGTGGGCATCAAGGACAATGGGTATTGGTTAGCGGACCAATTAGTCACTCGCCTGCGCGACATTTCAGATATCGATGTCACCCTACACGAGCTCGTGATGGACAAGGACAACCCCGTCCTCGAAGAAATTCAGATCGACCTGCCCGAAGGTGCCGAACTCGCCCTCGTGGACGATGTACTCAACAGCGGCCGCACTCTTCTTTGGGCAGTGATCAAGCTCATGAACTTCCGCCCACGCGTGCTCAGTACCACCGTTCTCGTGGACCGCAGCCACAAGCGCTACCCGGTCAAAGCGGATGTCAAAGGCCTCAGCCTCAGCACCACCCTACAGGAAACCGTGCACTTGAACGTCGTAGGCGGCAAGGCCGTCAATGTCTATTTAGCTTAAATCGCTAGCGCAGCCCTGAGCTCCGCTACGCCGAGGGCATCGCCCTTCACACGCACCTGCGCCTGACTGTAATAGGGACGGCGCTCGAACAGGTGTTTGGCCACAAATTCCACCAAATCCTCCTGGCTTTTAATGAGCGGTCGATCGGTACTTCCTTGGAGTCGTTGGGCCAATTCCCCTATGCTCACATCCAAGAACACCGTGCGCCCCGCCTCATTCAGCAGCGCCATATGATCGTAGAACACCGGCGTCCCTCCGCCCAAAGCCACCACAGCATCCTCCAGTCCCTCTTCTAACCAAGAAACCAAGGCTTCGTGTTCGGCCTTTCGAAACGAAAGCTCCCCCTTCTCTTCGATATATGCCCCCACCGGCATCCCCAACTTGCCCTCTAAGAGCCCGTCAAGGTCCATAAATGCACAATCCAGCGCATCCGCTAAAGCCGCGCCCAGTGTGCTTTTACCACTGGCCATATAGCCTAGAAGAAAGATTTTCATAGTGTTCCAATTCCTTCCTCAAAAGTAACCCAAAATTCATGTGCATATTTTTTTCAATCCAACTTGCGGAAAAAAGAATCGTCTTTATATTTGCAGCCCGCAAAGCGGACTAAGGTTGATCTCTTAGCTCAGTTGGTAGAGCAATACACTTTTAATGTATGGGTCCAGGGTTCGAGCCCCTGAGGGATCACTAAGAGAAAACCACCTTCCAAAGGTGGTTTTCTTTTTTACAGACAGAGGCAACACTTTACCTACCTTTGTTTGGACAATGCCCAGGTGGTGGAATTGGTAGACACGCCATCTTGAGGGGGTGGTGCGAGTATTCGCGTGCAAGTTCGAGTCTTGTTCTGGGCACATCTTAAGAACCCTAGTGGAAACACTGGGGTTTTTCTTTTTCCTCAACCTACCTTTGTCTTATGGCAAGCAAACCCCAACAACCCCAAACGCCCGTACTTAAGATCCCCGCGTGGATGCGGCTCCTGGCCAACCTCACGCAAACCCTAAGCACCCCGCTGGCCTCACGCCTGGCGTGGCGTTGGTTCCTCACCCCCTACCCGTTCCCCATCCCAAAAAGAGAACAACCTTGGGAAGATAAATTTACCAAGACCCTCCACAAGCACCCCACTGGAGTCACCTACCCCGTGTACACCCACGGCACCGGCCCGAAGAACATTCTCCTGATCCACGGCTGGGCAGGTAGATTTTCCCAATTCCACGCCCTGCTCGCACACCTCGAGGCCAACCTCCCGAACCTCTACCAAGACTACACCATCATCGGCTTCAACGCGCCGGCCCACCGTGGCGCCACCGGCAAGCGCACGATGATGCCACATTTTGCCCTGTGCATCGAACACATCGCCAATACCCACGGCCCCATCCACACCGCCATTGCCCACAGCCTCGGCTGTAACGCCACCCTATTCGCCGGCCAAGAATACCAAGTCCCCATCGCCCAACAGATCCTCTACGCGCCTCCAGGCCTCATCTCCCAGATGGCACACCTGTTCTGCGACGTGATGGGCTTCAATGCCAAGGTAAAGCAAGGCCTCGTGGATTATGTCAAAGGCATCCACGGCGACAACTTCGACGACTACAGCACCCCGTCCCTCGCGAAAACCAACACCATCCCTACCCTGGTCTTCCACGACCTCAACGACAACGACACCCCCATCGAGCTCGGTCGCCTGGTTGGCGACAACATCCAAAACGGCCGCTACATCGAAACCGAAGGTCTGGGCCACCGCCGCATCCTTCGCGACCCCCAAGTCCTTCAAACCTCCACAGAATTCCTGCTCCACGGCCTAAACCCTTAAGCCCCTTCGTTGTTACACTCTATATGAAACAACTCTTCCTCATCACTGTATTGACCAGCCTACTACTCTCCTGTCAGGCACAAAGCAATGAATCCATGATTAATAAGGCACCGGACCAATTTCCTCTCGAGAAAACCGAACAGCAGTGGAAAGAACAACTGACCCCGCAAGAATACTTTGTCATCCGTGAGAAGGGCACCGAACGCCCCTACACCGGCGAATACAATATGCACTTCGAAGAGGGCACCTACACGTGCCGCGCGTGCGACGCCCCACTGTTCACCTCCGACTCAAAATTTGATTCTCACTGCGGATGGCCGTCCTTCGACGAGGGCATCTCCAACGGCGCCATTGTGGAAAAGCTGGACAAAACCCACGGGATGATCCGCACCGAAATTATGTGTGCCAACTGCGGCGGGCACCTGGGCCACGTATTCAACGACGGCCCCACCGCCACCGGCCTCCGCTACTGTGTGAACAGCTTAAGCATTGACTTTAAGGACACTAAAGAGGAATAAAAAGAACACCCCAACTTTTTTCAAAAAAGCAGTTGCGGAAATGATTCCGCGTTATATATTTGCACCCGCTTCGGGCGCTTAGCTCAGTTGGTTCAGAGCACCTGCCTTACAAGCAGGGGGTCGGGGGTTCGAATCCCTCAGCGCCCACACCGAAACGAAAGAAAGCCATCCACGAAAGTGGGTGGCTTTTTTGTTTTGGGGCGATTGAAGCTTGCTTCGATGAGCCATCAAAAGAAAAAAGCCAATTCCAACCGAAGGTTGGGATGGCTTTATTGAAGTTTCGGTGTTAGGGCCACCACCCGGGTTCTTTCGAGCGGAGCGAGAAAAATCCCCGTATCTATGAAGAAAATCAACTAATAAGCAGCCTATTTAATGCTGATTTCTGTGACATTCTCTACACAATGAAACCAGCCACTTAATTGGCTCTCTTCCAATGTTTTTTGCATATCTCTTGTGATGAACCTCCGTTGCTTTTGCGCCGCAAATTTGACAAGTCCAATTGTCTCTGCGTAAGACAACAAATCTCTTTCTTTGCCAGGCATCAGACTTTAAGTATTGAGCATAGTATTCTTTTCTTTGCTGTCTGCGATAATTAAATGGAATATTCTTGAACCAAAGAGCAAGCAAGATTGCTACCAACAAAATAACTGACGCCATACAAGAAGA
>JAYPCB010000003.1:31160-45838 GCA_038124525.1 Cryomorphaceae bacterium | reverse complement strand
TTTCAAGGCTGTCCTGCCCACCATTGGCAAGCTCATTTCCAAGGATCCTCGTGCCTACACCTACCTTCCGGAGAGCGTAGCAGCCTTTCCTTATGGAGCGGCCTTTGAAAAGGAATTGGTGGACGCAGGCTTAAATCCAGTAAAAACACAGCCGGTGACTTTCGGCATCGCGACCATCTATCAAGCAAGAAAATAGGCGTTTCAGCGTTTACCTTCTCATGAAGAATCTCAAGCTCCTTTTATTGTTCTTGGCGTTGCCTTCGGCGCTCTCGGCCCAATTTGCCCGATTGCGCAACCAACCCTTGTACGACAAAAACGAGCTGCACTTCGGGTTCCACATCGGACTGAATTGGTACAACTTCACCATGGACACCAAAAACCTCACCGAAGTGGATGGCATCTATGGAGTGACCAGCGAGGCCTTGCCCGGCTACAATATCAATATCATTTCGAACCTTCGACTCAGCGAGCATTTCGACTTGCGTTTTACCCCAGGATTTGCGGCCACAGTGCGCAACCTGCACTTTGATATGAACGACCCGTTCACCAATGAGCGCAAAACCATCAGCCGCCAGATTGAGAGTTCGTACGTCCAATTTCCCCTGCACCTCAAATTCAAAAGCGTCCGTATCGACAACTACCGCCTGTACCTCATGGGCGGCATTCGCTACGCCAACGACCTCGCGTCCAAAGCCAAGGTGGTGGACGATAACTTGTTCAAACTGCAGCGCCATACAGCGGATTATGAAATAGGATTCGGTACGGATTTCTACTTTGAATATTTCAAGTTCTCCCCTCAGATCCGCGCATCTTGGGGATTGACAAACCTATTGGTGCAAGACGGCACCCCACAGGTCAGCGCCCTGGATGGCATTCGCAACCGAGCGGTTCTTATCAACTTCACCTTCGAGTAGTGCAGAAGGGCGTACAGTACATGTTGATTTCTGTCGGCTGCTTCGCCGGGGTCAACCTCATGATCAAATTCTTGCCCAATATCCCGGCAACGGAATTGGTCCTGTTTCGATCCATCATCACTCTATTGATCAGTTATGTGCTGCTGCGCAGGCGAAAAATCAATCCGTGGGGAAACGACAAGAAATGGTTGTTGATTCGCGGCATTGCAGGCACCACCGCCCTGACCATCTTCTTCTACACCATTCAGAAGATGCCGCTGAGTGCTGCCGTAACCATCCAATACCTCAGCCCCTTCTTCACCGCCTTTATTGCGGGATTCCTGCTCGGGGAAAAAACGCGATGGGCACAATGGGGATTCTTTGTCCTGTCCTTCGCCGGCATTGTTATCGTCAAGGGGTCCAGTGCCCAAATCCCAACGGACTTGCTCCTTCTCGGTGTCATTTCCAGCATATTCTCAGGCTTGGCCTACAACGCTATCCGAAAACTCAAAGACGAGGCCCCTCTGGTCGTGGTCATGTACTTCCCGCTGGTGGCCACTCCTGTGATGATTGGTTTCAGCTTTTTTAATTGGACCACTCCCGTAGGCATAGAATGGCTACTCCTGATCGCCGTTGGAATTTTGACCCAATTCGCCCAAGTCTACATGACCAAAGCCTACCAGAGTTCGGAGGTAAATACCGTCGCTCCATTAAAATACATTGGGGTCATCTTCGCCCTCACCTGGGACATTCTTCTCTTCGATTTCGTCCCGAACGGCACGATGTTTTTGGGAATCGCCATGGTCATTGGCGGGGTGCTATTGAACCTTCAATACAAGGCTAGGCTTGCGAAACAGCGTACTCGTAAAGCAGCGTAGCGCCACTCACAGCCACATTCAGACTTTCCATCTTACTCGCATCTCCCGGCAGGGTAATGGTCGCATCACGCATCTCTCTCAGCACAGGGGACACGCCTTGGCCTTCATTGCCCAGCACTAGAGCTGTTTTTTGGGTCCAATTAAATCCGCGCGCAGGCGTTCCAGCCATGTCCGCAATGACTAATTGGACCCCGGCCTCCTTTACTGCACTTAAAAACTCGCCTTCGTCCATCGCGTGGACCTTCACATGCGCCAACGCACTCATGCTGCTCTGCACCACCTTTGGCGACCAACAGTCCGCCGTACCGGTCAAAGCCACTACATTCGTAATGCCGTACCACACCGCCGTACGCAACAGCGTACCCACATTACCAGGGTCCTGCAAACGATCCAGCACGAGCACCATGCCCGCCCAATCCAGCTCCTCAGCCTGCGGCACCTCAAACACCGCCAATATGGGCGACGGGGTCTCTAAAAACGTAATACGCTTCATTTCAGCCTCACTAATCCACTCGATGGGTCCAGTGATCTCTTGAGCATCGGCACTGTCCACCACGAAAATATTCTCCGCAACAAGGCCACTGTTGAGGAAATCTGTGACTAACTTCATTCCCTCAGCGACGAATAGCCCGGTCTTTTTTCGGTTCTTTCGAACGGAAAGGCTTCGGATGAGTTTTTCCTGATTTTTGGTGAGCACAGTGATTGAATTTCGAGCTAAAATACATTCCTTTTCTCGTGCAGCGGTTTTGCTGCTCGCCTTTTCCTCTTGTTCCGGCCTGCAGCAAGCAAGCCACACGGAACCCTTGCTGATTGAAAACAGCATCACCATCAACGGCAAAGCCAGCCAAAGCGACGATGATTATGACATCCTGCGTCAGCGTCCCAACAAAGGCTGGGCCGGGGTACGCCTCTTTTTGAGCATGTACGGGGCCGGAGAAAAAATCCCCAATACCGGCGTGGGAAAATGGCTCATGAACATAGGTGAACCTCCGGTTTACCTCGACTCCTTATCGCGGGTACAGAGTGCGGCACAATTGGGCATACATTATTTCAACCTTGGTTATTTCAATGCCGAAGTCACGAGCTACGATAAAGTCAAAGGCCGCAAGGCGAAGGCCTATTACGAGGTCAACACAGGGCCCAAGCATACCCTCGGTTCCTTCGAGCTTCATTCTACGAACCGCTTTATCGACTCTGCCCTGGCCCATTATCCATCACCTTTCTCGGCCGGAGACGGCGTGGTTGCTGAGGAAATCGAACAAGCCCAGCTCGAGTTGACGAACTTCCTTAAAAACAACGGATACTACAAAGCCCAACTGGGTTGGGTCTATTTCGAGGTAGATACCACTCACGGCCCCAAAGACGTTCACCTCATCGGCGTGGTCGACCCCTACAGTTATGGAGGTGATGTACGGCGCCGAACACTCACGAGCATACGCGCGCAGCCCACCTACGATTACGGCACCAAAACTCTAATCACAGATAGCACACGCACCTCGCACGGGATCGATGTGGTACAAAACGGCCTAAAGTTCCGCCCCGAATTTATCGACCAACAGATCTTCTTATCTGCCGGCGACCGCTACAACAGCAGCGCCATTAAAGAAACTTATAAGAACCTCGTTGCCCTCGGCGTATTCAAAAGCGTGGAGATCGACATTGTCGAATCCGGCGACGACCTCATGGCCAACCTAAAACTCACGCCCCTATCGAAGCGCTCGGTCAGTGCAGGTATAGAAGGCTTGGGCAATAATGGAAGCATAGGTCTAGGAGGCCAATTCAGCTGGGACAACCGCAACCTGTTCAAAGGAGGTGAAGTACTCCGCCTCAGCCTCGGAGGCTCGGTGACCGAACAACGCAACTCCACCAACACCACCTGGCTACTAGATGCTCGCGAATTCAACGCATCCGGAAGTTTGCGCTTTCCGAAGTTTCTTTTGCCTACCGCATTGCTGCCCGCAACATCTAAGTACTGGCAACCCCGTACAGAAATTGGACTCAAATCCTCTTTCCAATTCCGCATAGACGAATTCAACCGAAATGTACTGAGCTCCTACCTTGAGTACCGCTGGAAAGTCAACGGCGCGCAGCATACCCTAAGCCCATGGCGATTCTCATTTGTACAGATTGACTTCAACTCCGACAGCACCCTCGCCCCATTCCTATTCAACGGTTTCCAAGATTTAGTTTTCGCACAAAGCGGCTACAGAATGAACAAAATTTGGATCCATGGTAACACGAGGTACTTCACCGCTCTAGAGCTCGAAACCGGCGGACACCTGTGGCGCAGCATGGGGCTTAGCTCCATCAGCGGTGTTCCCTTGATGCCCTTTGCCAAAGGGTCCATGGACTTCCGCCTGTACCAGCCTTTAGTTCACCAGCGCGAGATCGCCTTCAGAACATTCTTAGGCTTGTCGCAACATTGGAGCCCCGACCAAAGCTTTATGCCGTTTGAAAAGTCCTTTTTCATGGGCGGGGCGAACGATATGCGTGGTTGGACCGCCTACCATTTTGGACCGGGTGCTACCTCAGAAGAACTCTTGCGCACCAGCGGATATTTCGCTGCCGCCCCCATCAAATTCGTTGCCAACGCCGAATATAGGTTCACCATGCACGACGCTTGGAAAGGAGCGGTATTCTTGGATGCCGGAAATATGTGGCTCTACAATCGCTCTTACGGAAATGATTTAACCGCGGACCAATTAGCCGCTATTTCCAAGGGCACTTTCGGATGGAACACCTTCTACAAACAATTGGGTCTGAATACAGGTGTGGGATTCCGATATGATTTGGAATTTTTCATCATGCGTGCCGATATCGCCTTGAAGGTCCATCATCCGGGGGCTGTAGACCGATCAAACTGGGTCATTCAAAACCCGAAATGGCACGATTTTAACCTAACATTAGGCATAGGATATCCTTTCTAGAACTGGGGTTTATTGTTGTGCATTTTTGGCCTATTTTAGCCCGCACAATTAAACACCTATAACTATGATGTCCATTGACAAAATTAGAGAGTTGCTAGGAGACCAAGCAGATACGTTGTTAAACCACACCTCAACTGCAATCACCAAAGATTCTTTGGCGATCCTTCCATCAGGCAACTTTGTCACGGAATCTTTCACAGAATCTAACCGCAGTATCCAAGTGATGAACTCACTACAGCGTTTGTACGGCACAGGTCGTTTGGCAAACACTGGATACTTAAGCATCCTACCTATTGACCAAGGTATCGAGCACAGTGCTGGTGCTTCTTTCGCACCCAACCCAATGTTCTTCGATCCTGAGAACATCGTTAAGATGGCGGTTGATGCAGGTTGTAACGCGGTAGCTTCTACCTACGGTGTATTGGCCACTGTAGCTCGCAAGTGGGCGCACAAGATTCCTTTCGTGGTCAAAATCAACCACAACGAATACTTGAGTGCACCAAACACTTTCTACCAGAGCCCCTACGGCACTGTTGACGAAGCTTGGAACATGGGTGCTTGTGCAGTAGGTGCTACCATCTACTTCGGTCACCCACAATCGCGTGAAATGATCGAGCAAGTCGCAATGGCTTTCGAAAGAGCGCACGAACTAGGTATGGCCACCATTCTATGGTGTTACACTCGTAACGACGCGTTCAAAGTGGACGGCGTGGACTACCACACTTCTGCGGATTTGAGCTCACAAGCGATTCACTTGGGTGTAACCATCCAAGCGGATATCATCAAGCAAAAGTTGCCTACAAATAATGGCGGTTACAACGCAACAGGTCACGGTAAGACACACCCTAAAGTGTACTCTGAATTGACCACTGATAACCCTATTGATTTGACTCGTTACCAAGTATTGAACAGCTATAACGGCCGTATCGGTGTGATCAACTCTGGTGGTGCTTCTACCGGAAACGATGCAAACGACTTGAGCGAAGCTGTAGCCACTGCCGTGATCAACAAACGTGCAGGTGGTCAAGGTTTGATCCTAGGTCGCAAGGCATTCCAGAAGGAATACAAAGACGGTATCGCACTACTTCACGCGGTACAAGATGTATACTTGAACGACGAAATCACCATCGCATAAGCGAGGGATTTTCCGATAAACTCAAAGGGCACTCCTGCGGAAGGAGTGCCCTTTTTATCTACATTAGCAAACTGAAACTTAAATAGAGCAACTTAAATGGGTTGGTTTAAGAGAACAAAAGAGGGGATTACTACCGAGACTAAGGACAAGAAAGAAACCCCCGATGGCCTGTGGCACAAGTGTCCAAAATGTAAGGTCATTGTAAGTGTAGAAGATCACAAAGCAACGCTCTGGACATGTGGTAACTGTGGACACCACGACCGCATTAACGCGAAAGAGTACTTCGAAATACTGTTTGACGACGGGGCATTCACAGAATTGGACGCCAACATGCAAAGCAAGGACCCTCTAAAATTCGAGGATACCAAGCCGTACACCGATCGTCTGAAAGCAGGCCAAAAGAAATCAGGACTGAAGGACGCCATCACTACCGGATACGGAATGATGAACGGCCGTGAAGTGGTAGTTGCTTGTATGAACTTTAACTTCATCGGCGGCTCTATGGGTTCCGTAGTGGGAGAGAAAATCTCACGCGCCATGGATCAGAGCCTCAAGACCGGTGCGCCGTTTATCATGATTTCTAAATCAGGTGGTGCTCGTATGATGGAAGCCGCATTTTCTTTGATGCAGATGGCTAAAACCTCTGCTAAAATCGCCCTACTGGACGATAAGAAAATCCCATACATCTCTTTCCTTACAGATCCTACAACGGGTGGTGTAACGGCTTCTTACGCCATGCTAGGTGATATCAACATCGCAGAACCTGGTGCTTTGATTGGGTTCGCTGGACCTCGTGTAGTGAAGGAAACCATTGGTAAAGACTTGCCAGAGGGCTTCCAAACTTCTGAGTTCTTGTTGGAGCACGGCTTCCTAGATTTCATCGTGGAGCGCAACAACCTCAAAAACAGATTGAGTCAATATTTGGACATGGTCATGAACTAAGCTCCAAAACCTCATAAAAAAGGCGCCCGATGGGCGCCTTTTTTGTTATTCCTCCCAGCGGATTTGCCGCGAGATATACATGATCACACCGAGGATTACAAACAATCCTAAACTACCGGCGAGGAGTGCGAAATCCTTTAATTGGATCAACACAAAAATGAACGAATACAACAAGGCCAAGACTCCTGCTACATATGCCGCTAGTTTAGCGCTGCCCAAGACACTTTTCGAATACAAAAATTCCATGGCGATGGTCATCAACGCCGCCACTGCATAGGCCGCGTTAAAACCAATGTGTTCGCTAAAAGACAGCAGCAGCGTGTAGAAGAGCACCAATGCCAATCCAACCAACACATATTGCAAGGCATTGACTTTAGAGCCCTTGATCAACTCTGAGAAATAGAAGACCATGAAGGTCAACGCAATGATCAGGATGGCGTATTTCGCAACCCTATTCGTCTTGCTATAGCTATCTAAGGTGCGCACAAATTCGGTTCCAAAATAATCTGAAGTAGGGGCGTATTGACGTCCTATCCAACTCTGTGGATAATTCCTGTTCAAATGGCTGACCTCCCAATGGGCGGTGAAGCCCTCTTCATCAGATTCGTATTTCTGAGTAGCGAAACTGCCCTCAAAATTTGGTTCGGTCCATGGGGATTCCATGCTGAAGGCACTCTGCTTACCCAGCGGGACTACCGACAGCCTCCGGCTGCCTCGCAAGCCGGTAGAAAAAGAGAAATTGTATTCTGTCGCCGCTTTCAAATCTACGCTGGTGTGGATGCCGGAGCTGTATATATCATTGGTCACCAGTCCAGAACTCATGGCTAGAGGTTCTTCATTCCAATTAAAATTGAAGGCTCCTTCTACCCCTCGTAAATCAGAGATCCCGATGTTCACGGTCACCTTTTCCCAGGCAATGTGCTCCGGCAACACCCCGACCTTTTCCCAATCCGGCAAAACGAAGGAACCGTTGATTGCGATATCACTCTTATAGACAATGGCCTCATAGATTCCCAATGTTCGGGTCTCCGGCAATACTTCAGCATTGCCGACCAGGTTTTCGGGAAGGATGTAGAGGTACTTTCGCGCATAACTAATCTCTTCACTGCCGTCGGAATTGGTCACCGTATAAGGATCGTCAAAAGGCACAGTCAGGTAAGGACCTACGAGCATCTGCTCGCCGCCCCAAACACTGGTCATTTCAGCAATGGCTGAATCTTGGGTAAATTCCCGCTCGCGAATCAGATTCTGAATCAATCCCGCGGGGATGAGTAGCAACAAGGCAAGCACTCCAATGGCTAGCATCTTGAACATGGGTTTCTCGGTAAACTTCATAGTGGTTAATTAATTAGCCATAGAACGACGGCCCATAACCACACAGTATTCGCGAAATGGTAAGACTTTGTTAAACAAAAAACCCCCTGAGCATTTCAGGGGGCTTTTACATCTTATACTGTTTTTCTTCGCCTATCTACCTTCAGTAGCGCGTGCTTCGCGCATAGGGTTTGAGCGACCGTTGCGGTCCCAACGGCTTGTGGCTCCGCGAGAATACACATCAAACTTGTTGGGCTCTTGTAGTGCTGGCCAATAGTTGTCCGAACGATCCGTATCTGCCATTTCCAAGAATGGATCCAGCGTGATTTGAACGACCGGTTGTGTGAAGTTGAACCATTTGGTAAACTCATCCTCATTCTTCAGCCATACCTCAGCTGGAATGCGAACAACTTCTTCTTGCCCATCCTCTAAGGTGAAACGCAACACCAATGGCATAATCAGACCTCCCTGGTTTTCGAAGGTAAGGCCATAGAAATGGTGACCTGCATCCAATAGTGCCGCTTCTTCGGCGGTCAATCCATCGCGGTAGCGCTTGTAAGCCTCGCGGTCCGCCTCACTCACTGCATATGGATTGTATGAGTTGTAGAAATCACGCGTTTCTGGTACTTCATCCACCATGGTGCGAATGACACTATTACGAGGTTTACCGATATGAGCATCTGCCTCTTCTGCCTTAGCTTCTTGGAAAGGCTTTTCAATATCCGGGTTCTGCGTAGACATTTGGTACCACTGTACATCCTTCAAGGCAATATC
Organism: Cryomorphaceae bacterium; assembly: GCA_038124525.1. Taxonomy (GTDB): domain Bacteria; phylum Bacteroidota; class Bacteroidia; order Flavobacteriales; family Schleiferiaceae; genus UBA10364. Next base: position 36,975 of record JAYPCB010000003.1, on the reverse strand, counting down.
CACGTGGTCGGTGGTGTAGAACCACCCGCGCCAATACCAATCCAAATCTACTCCAGACGCATCCTCCATAGTACGGAAGAAATCTGCCGGAGACGGGTGTTTGAATGCCCAGCGACGGCTGTACTCCTTGAACGCATAGTCGAACAGTTCACGACCCATAACGGTTTCGCGAAGAATATTCAATGCAGTAGCAGGCTTGCCGTAGGCGTTGTTACCAAACTGAAGCACGCTTTCAGAATTTGTCATAATAGGCACCATCTCCTCTTTAGGACCACTCATATAGGGCACAATCTTGTGCGCCGGTCCACGACGTGATGGGTATTCGTGATCCCACTCTTGTTCTGTCAAGTACTGTACAAAGGTGTTCAAACCTTCGTCCATCCAAGTCCATTGGCGCTCGTCAGAATTGATGATCATCGGGAAGAAGTTGTGACCTACTTCGTGAATGATGACCCCGATCATTCCGTATTTAGTGCCTTCGCTGTAGGTGCCATCCGCTTCTGGACGACCTCCGTTAAAACAGATCATAGGGTATTCCATACCGATCCACTTCGTGTGGACCGAAATGGCCTTTTCGTACGGGTAATCCACGGTGAACTTGCTATAAACCTTTAGAGTATGTGCCACTACTCGCGTCGAGTATTGCTCCCACAATGGGTTACCTTCTTTCGGGTAGTAGCTCATGGCCATCGTGGTTTTGCCGTTAATATCAACGGCCTGCGCATCCCAAATGAACTTACGAGACGTCGCAAAGGCGAAATCACGAACATTCTCAGCTTCAAAAACCCAAGTCTTGGTGCTTTTCGCTTTGTTCTGCTCCGCCTCAATGGCTTCGTCTTGAGTCACGATGATCACAGGATCATCAAAGCTTTTTTCAGCCTTCGCCAAACGGGAACGCTGTGTAGAGGTCAGCACGCGCGAAGCATTCGTCAACGTACCGGTGGAAGCAACCACGTGGTCCGTAGGTACGGTGATACTCACTTTATAATCACCAAAAGGCAAGGTAAACTCCCCTTGTCCTATGAACTGCTTGTTTTGCCATCCTTCCACGTCATTGTACACGGCCATACGTGGGAAGAACTGGGCAATGGTGTAGAGGTAGTTGTCGTCCTCTTCAAAGTATTCGTAACCCGAACGGCCGCCAATATCCATGCGGTCGTTAATATTGAACCACCACTTGATTTTGAAGCTGAACGACTGGCCCTTGCGCAATGGTGAAGGCAGGTCCACACGCATCATGGTATTGTTGATGGTGTAGCGCAAGTTGCTGCCTGAAGTAGTTTGTACGTAATCTAGTTTGAAGCCGCCGTCAAAATCATAGAACTGGCTGTTCTTTAATTGATTGAACGCCGTTTGTGGCGTTCCGGTACGGTCGTTGAAGATGCCGCCCGTTTTGATTTGTTGCGTCATGCTGTTTTGGGCGCGCATGTTTTGGTCTAATTGGACCCACAAATAGCGAAGCTCATCCGGGCTATTATTGGTGTAGGTAATGGTCTCCTCACCGTAAATACGCTGCGTTTCATCGTCCAAGGTGATGGACATGTTGTAATCCGCCTGCTGCTGGTAATATTCATGACCCGGTGCGCCTGAAGCGGTACGGTAGACGTTTGGAGTGGGAAGTTCCTGGCCCAATTGTCTGAATTTCGAAGTGTTTACATTTTGTGCCGAGAGGCCAAGGGTGGCTAAGGCAACGAGCGATACTGAAATGCGCTTCATATAGAGAGGTTTTATATACAAGTTAGAGGGACAATCGGTCCAAAATCATTTGAATGCTCAAGGTTAAAATCACCCCGCTCAGCATCCACTTCATGGCTTTGGGATTGCGCCAAATTTTTTCGACTGCCCAATATACAAAAAGCAAGGCCAGAACCACGAGAATTTGACCGGCCTCAATTCCCAAATTAAACGGAATCCACGCCCACCAAAACGAATCGCTTTGGGCGATGAATGAATAGTACGACCCAAATCCCAATCCGTGTATCAATCCAAAGATTCCAGAGAGCCACATCGCCCCCTGCACCACCTTGAATCCATTGATCAGGTGGTAGCCCACAGTCATCGCGATGGTCACGGCAATGCCCAGCTCCACCCACTCACTCGGCGGCCTAACTACTTCTGTAGCGGCCAAGGCCAGGCTAAGGCTATGCCCGATGGTGAATGCGGTTATCCACTTCAACGTAGCCTTCCATTGCCCATAGCTCAATGGAAGTGTCAAGGCCAACAAGAACAACATATGGTCGTACCCTTCGAGATCCGTAATGTGGCGAATGCCTAGGTTGAAGTAGAACATTTAAAAATTAAAGTTTAGGCGGTAATCATTGCTTTCGCGGCAACTATTGGTCTGTTTGCGGCCGTCGTAATGAAAAATCACAATGTTCTCTTGGGAAGGATAAATATCTGCAAGCAGGGTATGTTTTATGGACCAATTCCCACTCAGCTCTTCCAATTCCTTATCTCCGTACTCCGCCGTGAACAACAAATACACTTCATCCGGACCTCTCGAAGTACCGAAATACTCCACGGCCATCGCTTCTCCGTTCAAATCCAATTGAATGTGCTGCTCAAGGTATTGGCCGTGCAAAGCTGCTCTTTGGTTGGAGTCCAATTGTACATAACGCATCACTTTTTCCTGCAACAAAGCATTCATGGCGCGTTCCCAATCGTCGGGAAAGGTTTTCACCACCCCCGTAATTTTTCCTTTTTCTATATCGACATGGAAATCCGTGACGCTCACATAGAACTCATGCCGTACCTTAGTGTGCACAGCCGGGTCTTGGGCCACAGCCCCTGCCCACCAAAACCAAATGACGAGTAAAAATTTCATGCCCGTGAAAATACGCCAATTTTCGACCCAAGCCTTGTCCATCGCACTGCTATTTGCCGGCCTTGCCGCAACCGCCCAAGCCGTAAAAATCCACGAAGGCCCCGCCTTTAAAACAGGCATTTGCGAGCCCTCGATCGCCGTAGACCCCACCAATCCTTCAAACATCTATGCGGGCAGCGTCCTCAACAACTTTTACCAAAGCACGGACGGCGGAGCGACTTGGACCACCGAAGCCCTAACCTCTCCCTACGGCGTTTGGGGCGACCCTGTACTCCATGCCGATCGTTCAGGCCGCGTGTATTTCTTCCACCTCAGCGACCCTGAAGGCACAAACTGGCGCAGCGACCAAATCCTCGATCGTATGGTTTGTCAAACCAAGGATGGACCGGACGGGACCTTCAACGACGGAAGCTTTACCGCAATCAACGGCAAAAAACACGACAAAGAATGGGTAGCCGAACACCCCACCAAAGGCACCATTGGTTTGAGCTGGACCCAATTCGATTCCTACGGCACCGACAACCCAGATTGCAAAAGCACCATTCTATTCTCTCAGAGCTACGACCAGGGCGAATCCTGGAGTACCCCTGTAATCATCACCGACCGAGCCGGAGATTGCATCGATGATGATGGCACCGCCGAGGGCGCTGTACCTGCCTATGGCATCAAAAACGCCATGTATGTGGGCTGGGCACTGCGCGACTCCCTGTATGTGAGCCGAAGTCTCGACGGCAAGCACTGGCAAGATGTCCTCGTCAGCACCCAATTTGCCGGGTGGTCCCAGAGCTACGATGGCTTCTCGCGATGTAATGGCATGCCCATTACTGTCGTAGACCACTGCCCATCAAGCCCCTATTACGGACGCATTTACCTCTGCTGGGGCGATCAAGATTACTCCATGGGCGGCGAGGTGTATTTCTCGTTTAGCGACGATGCTGGGGCCAATTGGTCCCCGAAACAATCCATCAGCCCTGAAGGAGGCCAAAGCGACCAATTCCTCCCTTGGCTCACCGTCGACCCCACCACCGGCTACCTCTATGCCGTGTATTACGACCGCCGCGGCCTCGAAGATGCCGCCACCAACACCTACCTCGCCGTATCGCACGACGGCGGAGCCAGTTGGACCGAGCAACAAATCAACGACGCCCCGTTCACACCAAATGATGCGGTCTTCATGGGCGACTACAACCACATCTCTGCCTACGACGGCGTGGTTCGCCCTATTTGGACCGAGCTAAGCCAAGGTAAGAAGAGCGTGTGGACCTATCTATTCAACGAAGCGAAATAACTATGAATCTACTGATCGTCAGCACCTCCACTGTTTACGGGAAACCCTACCTGAGCTACCTCGAAATGGAGTGTAAAGATTTCTTTTCTTCCGCCAAGAAAATCCTATTCATCCCCTTTGCACGACCCGGCGGCATTAGCCACGACGCCTATACCGCACGAGCCAAAGAGGTCTTTGAAGCCTGGGGTTTTGAGATGCGCGGGGCGCACGAATTTGATACGGCAGAGGAAGGAACGAATTGGGCCGATGGTTTTTTCACCGGCGGCGGGAACACCTTTGTGCTCTGTGATACCATTCGCACCACCGGCTATTTCAATGCCATTGATGCCGCCGTACGCGCCGGCAAACCTTATATGGGTACCTCAGCCGGCTGCAACCTGACCGGCATCAGCATTTGCACCACCAACGACATGCCCATTGTGTATCCGCCGAGCTTCGAGGCATTCGGCTGGGTCCCCTTCAACATCAACCCGCATTACCTCGATCCCGTAGAAGGCAGCACACACATGGGAGAAACCCGCGAGACGCGAATTAAAGAATTCCATCACTTCAACAACCAACCCGTTATCGGCTTGCGCGAAGGGTCTTGGATCCGAGTTCACGGCGAGCACATGGAGCTCAAGGGCGAACACACGGCGCGTTTGTTTAGCCTAAACGGAATAAAAGAAATATCGGAAATAGAAATGAATAATTAATAAAAACTATATTTATCTTCGAATCAACACATTAAGATGAACAGCCATGAAAAAATCAGTCTTTTTTGTTCTTTTTTTTCTAATCTCAATTTTATCCTCTTACGGACAGAGTAAATGGTCCTTTATTGCAACAGTAGAGGAAAACATCCACATATCCGATGTGCGCCCATCATACAACTACATCAATTTAAGTGTGCCAGCAGCGAATAGTGGTGCTCGGGTTGGAGCATACTTCACTAAATCCGAAAAAGTTAGTGCTGAAGTCTCTCTTGGTGTAACTGGTATAGGATCGCCAAACCAATTTGTAACAAAACTTGTTCCTGTTGAAATCATAGGACATTACAATATTCTAGGTTCGAATATTGATAAGTATAAATTCAATTTAGATCTTGGAGCCGGCTCGGCGTTAGTGAGTAACTCGAGTTCGCGTTTTGGATTCTCAGAACACTTAAATGTTGGGGCATCGCTAGAATTTATAGATGCTCTGCCAGGCGGACATGTCATTATTGGGACCCGATATAGTTCATTTGTAGATGATTATTTGGACCAAAAAATGGTTACGGGGTCATCAAATGATGGGATTTTAAGGTTCTTTACCACTGCAAGATTTGATTTAGGAGAAAGTGCAAAAAAATTGAAAATGGATTTGGCAGATGAAAAAGCCAAGGTTTCAGATTTGAATTCTCAACTTCTTGCAGCGCAAAGTGATTTGGCGCAGGAAAGTAAACAGAAGGAAGAATTAACCAATGCTTTGGAAGAAGCAAATCAAGATGCAAAAGCCAGGCAAGAGCTGCTAGAAGCATATAAAAACCATGACCTTAACTCACCAAGTTATGTACTGTTCAGTCCAAATCTTTCCGATGTCAATGAAGAAAATGTTGCTTATTTAGGTGAAGTTTTAGAAATCCTAAAAAACAATCCTTCTATTAAATTAGAAATTGTTGGACGTGCAGATACGCAAGGATCGGAGGACTATAATCTAAAATTGAGTGAGAAGCGAGCCAATGC
>JAYPCB010000003.1:20130-31150 GCA_038124525.1 Cryomorphaceae bacterium | reverse complement strand
AGCCAATGCTGTAAAAACTTGGTTTATTGAAAGTGGAATTCAACAAAATAGAATTTCAACCAGCTGGAAAGGAAAAATTGATCCTGTAGCCTCAAATAATACTTTAGAAGGTATGGCACTAAACCGCTCTGCTCAAATAATTCTAAAACTATAATTAATCAAACCAATACTCCGGAATCATGAAATTTAACCTTTCACTTTTCTTTTCTTTATTATTAAGCGTAATGCTTAATGCGCAGTCAAAAAGCTGGAGCGTATATACATCCGTTGAAGAAGCAATTCATGTGTCAGATATAAGGCCCTCATACAATTATTTTAATCTAAGTGTACCCGCAGGAAATGCCGGCATGAGGATGGGGGCATTTTACACTCATGATGAAAACATCAGTGCTGAGATAACTCTCGGTGTTATTGGAATCAGTTCCCCAAACAGATTTTCATCTGGTTTAATTCCTATTGAAGTTGTTGGCCACTATAACGTATTACCTGAACTGCCTATTGATTGGTTATCTAAATTTAATGTAGACCTAGGTATAGGTTCATCATTAGCCGAGTCTAGTCCGGGTAATTTTGGTTTCAGCGAGCATATGGTTCTTGGTGCTACCGCAGAATTAGGAAATTTATTGCCATTTGGAACCCTAATGATGGGTACTAGGTATACTATGTTCATTGATGATTTTGTAGATGGATATGCCGTAAGCGGAACAGGAAATGACAAAATCCTTCGATTTTTTACTGGCTTAAAAATCGATTTAGGGAATTCTAACAATTCAGATGAACTTTCTGAGGCAAAAGCCAAAATTGTTAAGTTAGAAAGTGATTTGATGGTCGCAGCATTGGCATACGATGACCTTTCTGCTCAAAAAGAAGGAGCAACATCTAGCCTAAAAGCTGAGAATGCTGAGCTAAAAGAAAAATTAAAATCTTTAGAAAATAGTGCCTCAACAACTGTTGAAACTACTCAAATGATAAGTGAAATCAATGGTTATCACGTGGTCATAGGCTCATTCCCGAATGAATCAATGGCAAATGAATACTTGAATTCCTTGGATATAGATGATTTACAAGTAGTGTTTGTGGAAAGTATTCCGACATACAGGGTAGTACTCAGCGAGCACAAGGAATTACGAGAAGCACTACTCGCACTCGAAAATGCAATGGCTATTACGCCTAATGCTTGGATTGCCGTCTATTAACGTTTAAATACACACTTCTTAACCCGCCTCAAATGGCGGGTTTTTTTTGCCCTAATTAACCGTAAATTTGTGGCCACAACACACGCTATGAAGAAGACAGCACTGATAGTCCTCGACGGATGGGGACGCGCTGACAACCCTGAGGTCAGCGCCATTGACAAAGCTCATACTCCTTTTGTGGATAGCCTTTACAAGAACTACCCTCAAACATGGATTAAAACCAGTGGTTTAGATGTAGGACTCCCTGATGGACAAATGGGTAATTCCGAAGTAGGTCATATGAACCTAGGTGCGGGTCGCGTGGTGTATCAAGATTTGGTGAAAATTAATTTGGCCGCGGAAAATGGGGATTTCGCGGAAGATACTACCCTCCAAGAAGCGCTTACCTATGCCAAAGCCAATAATAGCAAGATTCACTTGCTAGGTCTAGTCAGTGACGGCGGTGTTCATGCCCACCTAAACCACGCCAAGGCCTTGTGTAGCTGGTTGTTTGCCGAAGCCTTCGAGAACGTTTATATCCATGCCTTCACTGATGGGCGCGATTGTGACCCACAAAGCGGATTGGGATTCTTAACAGATTTAACCGACCACATGGCCCAAACTACTGGGACCTTAGCCACTTTTGTTGGACGTTATTACGCAATGGACCGCGACCAACGCTGGGAGCGCGTAGCAAAGGCCTACCATTGTATGGTCAACAGCGAAGGTGCTACGACGTTAGATCCACTGGCCGCCATTCAGGCCAGTTACGATGCCGGCATTACAGACGAATTCATGGAACCACACGTATGTGTGAACCACTTGGGTCAGCCTGTAGCTAAGATTGAGGCCAATGATGTAGTCATCATGTTCAATTTCCGCACAGACCGCGGCCGTGAAATCACACAAGCCTTGAGCCAACAAGATTTCCACGAGCAGAACATGCACGCCCTCCCACTGCACTATGTGACCATGACCAACTACGACGAGACATTTAAAAATGTGAACGTCGTCTTCCGCAAGGATAATTTGGTCAATACCATTGGAGAAGTCCTTGAAGCAGCAGGAAAGACACAGATTCGTATTGCAGAAACTGAGAAATACCCACACGTCACGTTCTTCTTCTCTGGGGGACGCGAAAAACCATTCGAAGGCGAAAGTAGATTGCTTTGCCCTTCCCCTAAAGTGGCCACCTACGACCTACAGCCTGAAATGAGCGCAGGGGATATCCGCGACTCCATTGTTCCGAAATTACAAGAGGGCGCGACGGATTTCATCTGTTTGAACTTCGCGAACCCCGATATGGTAGGCCATACTGGAGTGATGGAAGCCGCAATAAAGGCTTGTGAAACCGTTGATTCTTGCCTGCAATCTGTGGTTGAAGCTGGATTAGGGTCCGATTATCAATTCATCATCTTAGCCGACCACGGAAACGCCGATTGTATGGTGAACGAAGACGGCTCTCCAAACACCGCTCACACAACCACCGTAGTCCCTTGCTTCTTGGTCGGCAGCAGTGCCGAAGAATTCACCTTGAATGAAGGACGTTTAGGCGATATTGCACCTACATTATTAGCCTTGATGGGCGTTACCCAGCCAGAGGAAATGACCGGGTTGAACTTATTGAATCCTAAAGGATGATCAAATACAAAAGTGCGGAAGAAATTGAATTGATGCGTGAAAGCGCACAATTGGTGAGTAAGACCCTAGGGATGCTTGCACCCCTAATGGTCCCTGGAGCCATTCCGCTGGAGCTAGATAAAAAGGCAGAGGAATTCATCCGCGATCACGGCGGCATCCCCGGATTCTTGGGCATGTACGACTTCCCCAACACCCTCTGCATGTCTCCAAACGCCCAGGTCGTGCATGGCATCCCGGGTAAAACTCCACTTCAAGAAGGCGATATCATGTCCGTGGACTGTGGGGTGTTGATGAACGGATTCTATGGAGATCACGCCTATACCTTCCCTATCGGCGAAGTGGATGCGGATACAGCGCGCTTGCTAGAGGATACTAAGGCCTCTTTATACACAGGTATTCGCGAGGTGAAAGCAGGCAATCGCGTCGGTGATATTGGCGCAGCCATTCAAGAATATACCGAAAGCAGAGGCTATGGGGTGGTTCGCGAACTCGTGGGCCATGGCCTTGGAAAGCAAATGCACGAAGAACCACAAGTGCCCAATTACGGCAAACGCGGTCGCGGCAAGAAGATTCAAGAAGGATTGGTCATCGCCATCGAGCCCATGATTAACCTCGGCACCCAGCGCATCAAACAACTCCCGGACGGATGGACCATTCTTACGGCAGACGGAAAAAACAGTGCACACTTCGAACACGACGTCGCTGTAGTAAATGGTCAACCTGAAATACTCAGCACCTTCCAGTACATTTATAATGCCCTCGGCATGGAACCGGCGGAATACGAAAAACTATGATCTCACGCATAATGAAATGGGCCTTAGCCAAGGTCCCTCGTCCCCTACTGATCAGACTAAGCTATTTAGTCCAATGGGTGGCACCGGTCATCTTTAAGGGCAAGAAATTCGTAGACCCCATTGACGGTCGTGGATATAGCCGCTTCTTTCCCTATGGATATGGCAATAACCAACGTGAAAACGCTCTTTGCCCCGGCACCAACAGCCTCGAGCGTCACCGCTTGCTATGGCTGTACCTCAAAGACTACACGGACTTTTTAACACGTCCACAAAAACTCTTGCACATTGCCCCAGAACAATGTTTCTATGGCAGATTCCGCAAGATGAAACACCTCGATTACACCACCGCAGATCTTTTCTCACCTTTGGCAGATCTTCGCTTTGATGTGCAAAACATCCCAATCGAGGACAACACCTATGATACCATCTTCTGTAATCACGTTCTAGAACACGTGGACAGCGACCACAAAGCGATGGTAGAACTTCACCGAATCCTTAAACCAGGAGGCCTAGCCATTATGCAAGTGCCCCTGGACCCGGATTACGAAAAAACAGACGAAGACATCACTATCAAAGATCCCGCAGAGCGTGAGCGCAGGTTCCGTCAATACGACCACGTCCGCCTCTATGGCCAAGATTATCCAGATCGCCTAAAAGCCGCAGGATTCAAGGTTACTGTCTTTGATGCACAAAAAGAACTGCCAAGCGGCTTCTTCGAAAAGTACGCCCTACCGAAGCGTGAGATGCTTTACGTTTGTACTAAGTAGATGATCTGAGCTCCGACGTTTATGTCGTGGTACGCGATTTTCAGATCGACGATCCACGTACGAAATTCATAAGCGAATGCTGATTTTAGACCATAAAAAAACCCGCGCTCACGCGCGGGTTTTTCTTTACTATCCTACCGGGAGGTTATTTCAACCAGCCAGCAATCATATCTTGCATTTTCTCCTCTTCTTCCTGAGCCAATACTGGATCCACTAGGATACGGCCACTGTGCTCATCGATCATGATTTTCTTGCGCTGTGCAAGCTCCATCTGACGTTGTGGAGGAATAACAAAGAATGATCCTGCAGAAGCACCACGCTCTACACTCACTACCGCCAACTTGTTCTTAGTTGCGCTGCGAATACGATCGTAAGCTTTTACCAATCTGTCTTCAATGGTAGCCTTTGTTTCGTCGCTCTTAGCCAACAACAGATCTTCTTCCTTCTGCGTCTCAGCCATGATGCTGTCCAACTCTGCTACTTTATGCTTCAAGTGATCCTTGCGCTCAGCCAATTTTTCTTCGCTAGCACCATTCACTTCTTTCTTGCTATCAATTTTCGCACTGTATTCCTTAATGCGCTTGTCGGCCAATTCGATTTCCAATTCTTGGTACTCGATTTCCTTAGCAATGGCTTCGAACTCACGGTTGTTACGCACTTGCTCTTGATCTTTCGTGTACTTGGCAATCTTTTCAGCACATTCGGCTTTCAAGTTTTGCTTCTCGTTGATATCGTTCTCAAGATCAGCAATCTCGTTGTTCACCTTCTCGATGCGAGTTTCCAAACCAGCCACTTCGTTTTCCAAATCTTCTACTTCCAATGGAAGTTCACCGCGCAATGCACGAATCTCGTCGATACGACGGTCGATGATTTGCAAATCGTAAAGAGCTCTTAGCTTATCTTCTACGCTTAATTCTTTCGCCTTCTTAGCCATACTAATAGTACTGTATAGGATTTGTGTTGACCTCAGTTTTGAGAACCGCAAATTTAGGGAAATTTTTCTCAATGAAGTCAGCAATTAAGTCGATTGTAAATTGCTCACTTTCAAAATGTCCGACATCTAAGATGCTGATTTTCCCATCGGCATCGAAGAACTGGTGGTATTTGTAATCCGCAGTGATGAAAACATCCGCGCCAGAGGCCATCGCAGCACCCAATAAAAAGCTGCCAGAACCGCCGCATACCGCCACTTTCTTTACTACCTCACCCGCAGGCGCGGTATAGCGAATGGTCGCACCAAAAACTGCCTTGACCTTCTTCAAAAACTCTTCAAAGCCAATTTCCTCCGGCAATTCACCCACAGCTCCAGCACCAAAATGGGTCGCAGTATTACTGACGGCAAGCCACTGATAAGCCATTTCCTCGTAAGGATGGGCCGCTCTCGCCGCGCGCTCCACAGCAGAAGCCGCATAGGCAGGAACGATAAACTCCAATTTCGCCTCTTGGACAAATTCACGCTTACCCACTTCTCCAATGACCGGTTGAGTACCTGCCGTGCCTTTAAACGACCCTGTACCATCCGTACGGAAACTACATTCCTCGTACGCGCTAACCTTACCGCCGCCGGCCTCAAAAATGGCTTGCTCTAAGGCCTCAACATGATCTGTCGGTACATATACCTCGAACTTCTTCAAGGCATCTTTCATAGGACTCAGGATTGCATGGTTGGGGATCCCCAACACCTCCATCACCTTGGCATTCACACCCCAAAGGACATTGTCCAAATTCGTGTGGATGGCATAAATGGCCACATCGTGCTTGATCGCCTTCATCACCACACGCTCGATATAAGAGCGGCCGTTGAAACGCTTCAGACCGGAAAACACAATGGGATGATGTGCAACAATCAGGTTGATATTCTTCGCGATGGCTTCATCCACCACGCTTTCCAAACAGTCCAAGGCCACCAAAACACCGGATGATTCCCAGTTTTTGTTCCCGACGATGAGACCGCTATTATCGTAAGATTCTTGAAGTGCGGGAGGAGCCCACTGCTCCAATGCTTCAATTATTTGACCTATTCTCATATCTCGAATTTACACCATTCAAGCGAGCCGCGCGCAGCGGGCAAAAAAAATCCCCGGGCCGAAGGCCCGGGGACTCAATATTCAATGGAAGAACAATTACTTGTTCTCGTTATCCATTTGCTCTTTCAAAGCAGCTAGGGCATCCAAGTCCCCCATTGTCGCGCGCTCAGTAGAAGTACTTGCGCTGACCATGTTACCGCCACCTTTGTTAGAAGAAGCCGAACGACCTTTCTTCACTTCAACCTCTTTGTAAGTACCTACGTGAGATACTACAATACGACGGTTGTCTTTGTTGAACTCGATCACTTTGAATTCAGCAGTTTCGCCTTTCTCAAGCTTACCACCGTCTTCCTTAGTAATGTGACGAGCAGGACAGTATGCTTCTACACCTTCGTGGCTAGCAAAGCTAACATCACCACCTTTATCACCAGAGTTGATCATGGTACCGGTGTGTGTAGAACCTACTTCGAACGCTTTCGCGTAATCGTCCCAAGGGTTGTTTTCCAATTGCTTGTGACCCAAGCTCAAACGACGGTTTTCCGCGTCGATGTCCAAAACGACTACTTCTAATGTTGCACCGATAGAAGTGAATTCAGATGGGTGCTTCACTTTCTTCGTCCAGCTCAAGTCTGAAATGTGGATCAAACCATCAATTCCTTCTTCAAGCTCTAGGAAGATACCGAAGTTCGTAAAGTTGCGAACGGTTCCTTTGTGTTGTGAACCTTGTGGGTACTTAGTAGTAATATCAGTCCAAGGATCAGTAGTCATTTGCTTAATACCCAAGCTCATCTTACGCTCCTCACGATCCAAAGTCAATACCTGTGCATCTACTTCGTCACCAACTTTCATGAAATCACCAGCACTGCGCAAGTGTGCAGACCAGCTCATTTCGCTGACGTGAATCAAACCTTCAACACCTGGCAATACCTCAACGAATGCACCGTAATCAGCCAATACAACGACTTTACCTTTAACAGTGTCGCCTACCGCCAAGTTAGCATCCAAAGCATCCCATGGGTGCTTCTCTAGTTGCTTAAGACCTAGTTGGATACGAGTCTTACCTTCATCGAAGTCAAGAATTACAACGTTGATTTTCTGATCCAATTCAACTACCTCAGATGGGTGATTGATACGGCTCCAGCTCAAATCAGTGATGTGTACCAAACCATCTACACCGCCTAAGTCGATGAATACCCCATAAGAGGTGATGTTCTTAACCACACCTTCAAGAACTTGACCTTTCTCCAATTTAGAGATAATCTCCTTCTTCTGCTCTTCAAGATCAGCTTCGATAAGTGCTTTGTGAGAAACCACAACGTTTTTGAATTCGTGGTTGATTTTAACCACTTTGAATTCCATTGTCTTATCTACGTACTGGTCGTAATCACGGATAGGCTTCACATCGATTTGTGAACCTGGCAAGAACGCTTCTAGACCGAATACGTCTACGATCATACCACCCTTAGTACGTGCCTTAACGTAACCCTTAACGATCTCATCGTTTTCGTGTGCTTCGTTAACACGGTCCCAAGCTTTGATAGAACGTGCTTTTCTGTGTGAAAGGACTAATTGACCATTCTTGTCTTCTTGACGGTCAACCAATACCTCAACGGCATCACCTACTGCAAGCTCTGGATTGTAACGGAACTCGTTCAAGCTCACTACACCTTCACTCTTAGAGTTGATGTCGATAATTACTTCGCGGTCGGTTTTAGCAGTAACCTTACCTTCCACTACTTGGTGTTCAATTGAAGAACCTAGGGTCTCTTCGTACAAAGCAGTCAATGCCTCACGATCTTTGTTTCCAGCAGCAGCGCTACCTTCTACATCGTCCCAGCTAAACGGTGCATCCCCAACAACCTCTTCAGTTGTTTCCTCAACAGTTTCGTCTACAGTTTCTTCAGTTGCAACGGCCTCCTGAACAGGCGCCTCTTGTTGTACCTCTTCTTGTGGTACTTGATTCTCTTCTGACATGAGAGAAAAATTGTTGTATTTCGGATCCTAGCGTACACTTCCCATTGGTCCGAAAGTGGTTATTGTTGTTTCGTTTTCCCCTCGGCTGTACGCTTCATGTCCGAAAAGGGCTGCAAATATACGTCAATCTCAAACATAAAACCACTGAAAATCAAACAAAAAGCCCTGCAACACTTAAAATGCTGCAGGGCCTATATCTCTCAAAATTAGAATCTTACCCTAATTTCGCTTTCAACAATTCTGTCGTCGTACTTCCTGGACGCTCAATAGGCATACCCATCGCACGATCCCAAATCAAGTTTGACAAGGTTCCCAAAGAACGAGCAACACCAAATAATACAGTGTAGAACTCATATTCTACCAAGCCGTAGTGCGTCAACAACTGACCACTATGCGCATCCACATTTGGCCATGGATTCTTCACCTTACCTGTAGAGTTTAAGATATCTGGCACCACCTCGTAGATCATGCTCACAATCTTAAACAATTCAGAATTTGGCATTTTAGCTTGTGCGAACTCGCGCTGCGCAGTGTATCGAGGATCCGTTTTACGCAACACCGCATGACCAAAACCTGGAATCACTTTTCCATCCGCCAAAGTCTTCTTACAGTAATTCGCAATCTGCTCTTTCGTCGGCAATCCACCGCCCAATTCCTGACGCATGTTGTTAATCCAACGAATGACCTCCTGATTCGCCAATCCGTGCAACGGACCCGCCAAACCGTTCATACCCGCGGCAAAGCTCAAGTAGGCATCACTCAACGCGGAGCCCACCAAATGCACCGTATGAGCACTCACGTTACCGACTTCGTGGTAGGCATTAATGGTCATATACAAACGCATCAATTCCTTGAACTCATCATTATCAAACCCTAAAATGTGCGCGAAGTTACCCGCCCAATCCAGCTTCGGATCTGGTTCAATATGCTGGTCGTTGTGGTACATTCTACGGTAGATGTAAGCAGCAACGCGCGGCAAACGAGCAATCAAGTTCATACTGTCCTCGTATGTCGCATCCCAATACTCACTCTTGTGTACACCTGCTTGGTAAGCCTTTGCATATTCGCTTTCTGTACGCATCGCCATAATCGCAATTGAAAACTGCGTCATTGGGTGTGTACGGTTTGGCAATGCATCAATGGCCTTAAAAACATGTACTGGGACATTATTTCTACGCACCCAGTTGTTACTCAAACGGCGAGCCTGATCTTCCGTAGGAATCTCATTCATCAACATCAAGTGGAACAATCCTTCTGGCAAAGGCTGCTCACCACCGGGATACTTTGGAAGTTTCTGCTGTAATTCAGGAATACTGTACCCACGGAAACGAATTCCTTCTTCGGGGTCCAATTTTGACGTTTCACAAATCAACGCCGGCATGCCGCGCATACCACCATATAATTGGCCCACCTTAATCTCACCAATGGTTTTATCTGCATTCTCTTTCAAAAATGCCTTGGTGTCGGCTACAATGCCTGGGAAGGTGTCCCGAAACTGCTCTTTAATCTTATCCATGATAGGTGGTTTTAGGGTATTATTTCAAATACGGGAAGTTGGTGCCCAAGAACACTGCTCTATCGCCCAATTCCTCTTCAATTCTCAACAATTGGTTGTACTTCGCCATACGGTCTGAACGAGAAGCTGAACCAGTCTTAATTTGACCAGTATTCAATGCCACGGCTAAGTCAGCGATGGTAGCATCTTCAGTCTCACCGCTGCGGTGTGACATTACGGCTGTCATCTGGTGACGGTTAGCCAAGGTTACAGTGTTAATGGTCTCTGTTAGTGTACCAATTTGATTCACTTTAACCAGCACTGAATTGGCACTTCCCTCCTCAATACCACGAGCTACACGCTTCTCATTGGTCACGAACAAATCATCACCTACTAATTGGACCTTATCACCAATCTTCGCGTGAAGCTTTGCCCATCCTGCCCAATCATCTTCATGAAGTCCATCCTCAATAGATGCAATAGGGTATTTTTCGATCCAAGTAGCCCAGTAGTCCACCATTTCATCCGACGTCAATTCACGACCATCGCTCTTGTGGAATACATATTTACCTTTCTCTTCATTGTAGAATTCTGAAGCAGCCGCATCCATGGCAATCCAAATATCCTTACCTGGCGTATAACCCGCCTTCTCAATACTCTCAAGTATGATTTCAAGTGCCTCTTCGTTCGATCCGATAGAAGGTGCAAAACCTCCTTCATCACCAACATTGGTAGAATATCCTTTACTCTTCAATACCTTCTTCAAGTTGTGGAATACCTCAGTACCCATACGCAATGCTTGGCTGAAAGACTCAGCACCAAACGGCATTACCATAAACTCTTGGAAGTCGATAGAGTTATCCGCATGTGACCCACCGTTCAAGATGTTCATCATCGGAACTGGCAACGTACGAGCATTCACACCACCAATGTAGCGATACAAAGGCTGCCCTGTGCTCTCTGCAGCTGCTTTAGCTACAGCCAAAGACACCGCTAGGATAGCATTAGCACCTAGTTTACCTTTATTTTCAGTCCCATCAAGATCCAACATGATTTGATCGATGGCAGCTTGTTCAGTAACGATTTCACCTTCCAATTCCGGTCCGATGATATCGTTCACATTATCAACAGCCTTCAATACGCTTTT
>JAYPCB010000003.1:0-20120 GCA_038124525.1 Cryomorphaceae bacterium | reverse complement strand
GCTTTTACCCATGTAATAAGTAGGGTCTTCGTCACGCAATTCAACAGCTTCATGAATACCTGTAGATGCACCAGAAGGCACAGCTGCACGCCCCATAGCACCGGAAGAAGTGATTACATCAACTTCAACAGTTGGGTTACCACGAGAATCTAAAATTTGTCTTGCATGAACATGCGTAATAACAGACATAAGTTTTCAGTTTAGAGTGTTAGTTCAGAGTTAATTCGCGGAAGTGTGGTTCTTAATATCTTCGATGAATTGGTCAAATAAATATCTACTATCGTGCGGACCCGGCGAAGCCTCAGGGTGGTACTGTACCGAGAAACATTTAGCATCTGTTCTCTTAATTCCAGCCACTGTCTGGTCGTTCAAATGAATGTGAGTCAAAGCGACATTCTCTGCGCCTTCAACATCCTCCATTTTCACTACAAAGCCATGATTCTGAGAGGTGATCTCCCCCAAACCAGTCTCCACATTTTTTACAGGGTGATTAATCCCTCGGTGGCCATTAAACATTTTATACGTGCTCAAGCCACTTGCCAAGGCAATCATTTGGTGCCCAAGACAAATCCCAAACACTGGAAGACCAGAGGCAATTCCCTTAGCTACTTCTGATACAACCTCAGGGGAAGCTGCCGGATCACCAGGGCCATTTGAATAAAACAAGCCATTAGGGTTCCACGCCATCATCTCTTCCGTAGTAGTATCGTAAGGGAATACCTTCACACGCGCACCACGATTAGTCATGCAACGAACGATGTTGTTTTTAATACCCAAATCCAATGCTGCAATGCGGACCTCACTATCCTCAGGGCCTACTTCATAAGACTCCTTGGTACTTACCACTGGTGCAAGCGCAAGACCTTCCATTGATGGACAATTGGCCAATTCCGCTTTCAATGCATCCACATCATCAATTTCTGTTGAAATAATTGCGTTCATCGCACCGGCATCTCTAATATGACGCACAAGCG
The DNA here is from genome assembly GCA_038124525.1 of Cryomorphaceae bacterium. Classification (GTDB taxonomy): domain Bacteria; phylum Bacteroidota; class Bacteroidia; order Flavobacteriales; family Schleiferiaceae; genus UBA10364. The sequence goes on along the minus strand of JAYPCB010000003.1, from coordinate 19,146 downwards.
CGCGTGTATCGATATCCGCAATGGCTACTTTATTTTGCTTCTCGAAATAACCATAAAGGCTATCGCTTTTGCCCGCGCGCGAAGCAACATCACTAAAGTTCTTTGTTATCAAGCCTGCGATTTGAATATTCCCACTCTCCACTTCGTCCGCATGAACACCATAATTACCAATGTGCGATGTTGCCATCACCATCAATTGACCAAAATAGGAAGGGTCAGTAAAAATCTCCTGGTAACCGGTCATACCTGTATTGAAACAAATCTCACCATAGGCCGTTCCATCCAATCCAGTAGATGCCCCATAGAATACCGTACCGTCTTCAAGTAATAAAATCGCTTTTTTCGTGGCTTCTTTCATGTGTGTAGTTGTGTTCAAAAAAAAGGGGAATAAGGCCGCGCCTTATTCCCCCCAAAGTTAATTAACAATGACCTATTTGGTGCATTATATCTTCTTATTCAGCAGATTCCTCTTTTGCTTCTACTGCAGGAGCTTCTTCAGCAACTTCTTCTACTACTGCTTCAGCAACAGGAGCCTCAGTTGTGGTAGCTTTAGCGCGACGGCTACGACGAGTAGTTTTCTTCTTCTCATCTTGACCGTAGATTTCATTGAAGTCTACTAATTCGACCATACACATCTCTGCGTTATCACCCAAACGGTTTCCAGTTTTGATGATACGAGTGTACCCTCCTGGACGATCCCCAACTTTAGGAGCGACTACAGCGAATAGCTCAGTTACCGCTTCTTTTTGACGAAGTACAGAGAAAGCTACACGACGGTTGTGTGTAGAGTTTTCTTTTGAACGCGTAATTAATGGCTCAACCACCTTACGCAATTCTTTAGCCTTTTGTACAGTAGTGTTGATGCGCTTGTGCTCGATTAGTGAGCAAGCCATGTTGCTCAACATAGCCTTTCTGTGCGCAGACTTTCTACCTAGGTGATTTACTTTCTTACCGTGTCTCATGCTTATTCTTTATCGAGCTTGTACTTAGAAATATCCATTCCGAAGCTCAAGTTTTTACTATCAACTAATTCTTCTAGTTCAGTCAATGATTTCTTACCGAAGTTGCGGAACTTCATCAAATCTGCCTTAGAGTAAGTGACCAAATCACCCAATGTATCTACTTCAGCAGCTTTCAAACAGTTCAATGCGCGTACACTTAGGTCCATGTCGTGAAGTTTAGTCTTCAACAACTGACGCATGTGCAATGCCTCTTCATCGTATGATTCAGCTTCAGAAGTTTCTTCATCTTCTAGACTGATACGTTCGTCACTGAACAACATGAAGTGGTGGATCAAGATTTTAGCTGCTTCAGTCAAAGCGTCCTTAGGATGAATTGAACCATCAGTTTCAATTTCAAGGACTAATTTCTCAAAGTCAGTTTTTTGCTCAACACGGTAGTTTTCTACAGCGTACTTAACATTCTTGATTGGAGTGTAGATGCTATCCAAAGCGATAGTGCCTACTGGAGCATCAGCTTTTTTGTTTGACTCAGCACCAACGTATCCGCGTCCCTTTTCGATAACCACTTCTAGAGTTAGGTTCACACCTGCGTCCATATTACAGATTACCAAATCCGGATTCAACACTTGGAAAGCGCTAATGTGCGAAGCCAAATCACCAGCCAACAATTGCTCTTTACCGGTTACAGAAAACTTAACTGTTTCTGTATCCATTCCATCAATCTGCTGTTTGAAACGAACTTGTTTCAAATTCAATACGATCTCTGTAACGTCTTCTACAACGCCATCGATTGTGCTGAATTCGTGGTCTACACCTTCAATTCTCAAGGAAGTCAAGGCAAAACCCTCCAAACCTGATAGCAATACTCTGCGAAGCGCATTACCTACTGTGAGTCCGTAACCGGGCTCCAAAGGTCTGAATTCGAACTGGCCACTAGTATCAGTGGACGCGTTCATAATTACTTTATCGGGCTTTTGGAAATTAAGGATAGCCATATAATTGAGTATAAGGTGATTATTACTTAGAGTACAATTCGACGATTAACTGCTCCTTGATGTTTTCAGGGATTGCATCACGTGAAGGAACATTTAGGAAAGTACCTTCCATTTTACTCTCGTTCCACTCCAACCATGGGTATTGACCTGAGTGACCCGCCAATGCATCCGCGATAACAGTCATTGATTTTGACTTTTCACGTACTGCAATAACATCACCCGGCTTCACCGTGATAGATGGAATGTTTGCCACTTCACCATTCAAGGTAATGTGACGGTGGCCTACCAATTGACGGGCCGCATCACGCGTTCTACCCAATCCTAAGCGGTAAACTACATTATCCAAGCGGCTCTCACAAAGTTGCAACAACACATCCCCAGTCTTGTCTTTACTACGAGATGCCTTGTCGAACATGTTTGCAAATTGACGCTCCAAAATACCGTAAGTGTATTTTGCTTTTTGCTTTTCCTCTAACTGAACAGCGTATTCACTTTTCTTACCACGACGACGGTTGTTACCGTGTTGCCCTGGAGGGTATTTACGCTTTTCAAAAGAGCTATCTGGGCCAAAGATTGGCTCTCCCATGCGGCGAGCGATCTTTGTTTTTGGTCCTGTATATCTTGCCATAATTCGTTCTTCCTATTAAAATTATACGCGACGCTTCTTAGGTGCACGACAACCGTTGTGTGGTGTTGGAGTAATATCGATGATCTCTACTACTTCAATTCCTAGGTTGTGTAGTGTACGGATAGCGCTCTCACGACCGTTACCTGGACCCTTCACGTATGCTTTTACTTTCTTCAAACCTGCTTCTAACGCAACCTTTCCACAATCCTCTGCTGCCATTTGAGCTGCATAAGGAGTGTTTTTCTTAGATCCGCGGAATCCCATTTTACCAGCAGAAGACCAAGAGATAACCTGACCTTGTGCATTAGTTAAAGAGATGATGATATTGTTAAATGAAGATCCGATGTGCGCTTCGCCCATTGCTTCCACACGCACCTTGCGCTTCTTAACTTGCTTCGTTTGCTTCTTAGCCATAACTAACTATTATTTAGTTGCTTTCTTCTTGTTAGCAACTGTTTTTCTCTTACCCTTTCTTGTACGAGAGTTGTTCTTAGTACGCTGTCCACGCAAAGGCAATCCCAAACGGTGACGAATACCACGGTTACAACCGATATCCATCATACGCTTGATATTAAGCTGAACTTCTGAACGCAACTCACCTTCTACGCGGTACTCATCTGCGATGACACCACGAATAGTAGTCAATTGGTCATCGGTCCAATCTTGAACCTTAACATCTTCACTTACCCCAGCCTTCTCGAGAATCTCCTTTGAACGGCTCAAACCGATTCCGAAGATATATGTCAGGCCAATAACACCACGTTTGGTTCTTGGTAAGTCTACACCTGCAATCCTTGCCATAGTCTTTCTATTCTATTATTGGTTAACCCTGACGTTGCTTGAACTTGGGGTTCTTTTTGTTAATAACATATAAGCGTCCTTTACGGCGAACGATCTTACAATCCGCGCTACGCTTTTTTACTGATGCTCTTACTTTCATTTCTTTAGTATCTGTACGTTATACGAGCCTTAGTTAAATCATAAGGACTCATTTCTAGTTTTACTTTATCTCCTGGTAGAAGCTTGATATAGTGCATTCTCATCTTTCCTGAGATGTGCGCCGTAACAACATGGCCGTTTTCAAGCTCCACACGGAACATTGCATTTGACAATGCTTCTGTTACTGTACCATCTTGTTCTATTGCGCTTTGCTTCGCCATATTAACTAAATGTACTTTGTGTGTTTCTACCTCTCAACTTACCAGACTTCATGAGTCCATCATAGTGTCTATTCAACAAGTAGCTTTCAACTTGTTGCAGCGTATCTAGAATAACACCAACGGTAATCAACAACGACGTACCGCCGTAGAAATATGCCCATTGCGTATTCAAACCGACAACCATCGCCAATGCAGGTAGAATTGCAACTACCGCTAGCAACAATGAACCAGGGAATGTAATTCTACTCAATACTGTATCCAAAAATTCAGCAGTAGGTGCGCCTGGCTTAATACCCGGAACAAAACCACCGTTTCTCTTCAGATCATCAGCGATATTATTAGTGTTTACTTGAATCGCTGTGTAGAAATACGTGAAAACGATGATCAAAACAGCGAATGTAAAGTTGTACCAGAATCCTTGAATATTACCAAATACGGTAATCATCCAGCTCGCACCTTCACCATCAGCACCAATACCAGTCAAAATGGTAATAGGAATGAACATAATAGCTTGAGCGAAGATAATAGGCATCACACCAGCAGCATTTACTTTGAGCGGCAAGTATTGACGGGCACTCGGAGTACCTGCCATACGACCACCAGCAGCAACCTGCTTAGCGTATTGAACTGGAATCTGACGAACCGCTTGAGTCAATGCCACACAGAACATCGTAATTACGAATAGTGCAAACAACTCAATGATAAAGGCAACCCAACCAGCACCTTGATTCACCTGAGATAACATCTCTTGGAAGAATGCCTGTGGAAGTGTCGCGATGATACCTACCATAATAAGTAGTGAAATACCATTACCAATTCCTTTATCAGTAATACGTTCACCCAACCACATTGCGAAAATGGTACCGGTAGTGAGCGTTACCCAAGCTAGGAACCAGAAAGTTCCAGGACTAAGAGTTAGTTCAACACCTTGAGCACTCAAGTTTGCGAGGTATGATGGAGCTTGTACACCAGCAATCAGAATAGTCAAGTAACGTGTAATCTGATTCAATTTACGACGACCACTTTCCCCATCTTTCTGCATCTTTTGAACAGCAGGTAGTGCCATTCCCATCAATTGAATGATGATCGAAGCAGAGATGTAAGGCATAATACCCAAAGCCATGACAGAGGCGCGAGAAAACGCTCCACCCGTAAAGGCATTAAGTACACCAAGAAGACCCTCAGAAGTTTGCGCCTGAAGCTGCGTCAAACTCTCTGGATCCACACCAGGAAGTAGAACCGTCGAACCAATTCTGTATATCAAAAGCAATCCAAGAGTAGTTAGAATCTTATCCTTCAACTCTTCGATACCCCAGATATTTTTTATGGTCTCTACGAATCTTTTCATTGCGATTATAGTGTCGTAGCTGTACCGCCTTGTGCTTCAATGGCGGCGATTGCTGATTTACTAAATGCGTGAGCTGTAACAGATACTTTCGCGGTCAATTCACCACGACCTAGAATCTTAACCAACTCTTTCTTGCTTACCAATCCGTTATTCACGAAATCTTCGTGAGTGATGGTAGCTTTTACTTTTTTCGCATCTACAAGGGCTTGAATTGTGTCCAAATTAATCCCCTTATATTCAACACGGTTTGGATTAGTGAATCCGAACTTAGGAACACGACGCTGAAGTGGCATTTGACCACCTTCAAAACCGATCTTACGGCTGTAACCAGAACGCGACTGCGCACCCTTGTGACCGCGCGTAGAGGTACCTCCGTGTCCGGAGCCTTCACCTCTACCTACTCGCTTACGGCTGTGGGTAGCACCCTTCGCAGGTTTGAGATTTGATAAATCCATTTTTATCTATTGTTATTAAAGTTCTACAACTTCTACAAGGTGGCTAACCTTGCGCACCATACCTAGAACTTGAGGAGTTGCCTCAACCTCTACCGATGCATTCATTTTACGTAAGCCCAAGGCATCCATAGTTGCTTTTTGACGAGCTGGACGATTAATTACGCTACGCTTCTGTGTAATCTTAATTTTTCCCATTGCTCAAAAATTAACCGTTGAACACTTTGTCCACTGAAATACCACGAGTTTTAGCAACTGCTTTTACATCACGCATTTTACCCAATGCATCAAATGTTGCCTTAACTACGTTTTGTGGATTTGAAGATCCTTTACTTTTAGCAAGAACATCATGTACCCCAACACTCTCAAGTACCGCACGCATTGCACCACCAGCGATTACACCGGTACCGCTAGATGCTGGTCTCAAGAATACGCGAGAACCGGCAAACTTACCATACTCTTCGTGAGGGATCGTTGATTTCACCAACGGGAAACGGTATAAGTTCTTTTTAGCATCCTCTACCGCCTTAGCAATAGCCTCACTAACTTCTTTAGACTTTCCTGTTCCGTAACCTGCAGTGCCCTTTTCATCACCTACAACAACAATTGCAGAGAAACTAAAAGTACGACCACCCTTATTTACTTTAGTTACTCGGTTTACCGCTACCAAGCGATCAACCAATTCAATACCCGTAGGCTTTACTTTTCGTGCGTTATGCATTGTATTCGCCATTTTAGAATTTCAAGCCGCCTTCACGAGCGCCTTCAGCCAATTGTTTAACACGTCCGTGGTACAAGTATCCACCACGATCGAAACAAACTTCAGTGATACCTTTTTCAGCTGCCAATTTTGCCAATCCCTGGCCTACTTGGTAGCTCTTGTCGCTCTTTGTACCTGTTGATGCTTCCATCTCCTTGTTACGAGATGAGTAAGACAACAATGTAGTTTGATTAACATCGTCAATCAATTGAGCGTAAATTTCCTTGTTACTTCTGAATACAGATAGACGAGGCTTTTGTGCTGTACCGGTAACTACCTTACGAATTCTTCTGCGAATGCGAAGTCTTCTTTCTGCTTTAGTTAATGCCATCTCTTATCTATTATTTAGCTGCAGATTTACCTGCTTTTCTACGAATTACTTCACCCTTGAATTTCACACCTTTTCCTTTATATGGTTCAGGCTTACGAAGTGAGCGAATTTTTGCAGTAATAGCACCTAATAGTTGCTTATCGTGAGATGTAAGCGTTACAGTTGGTGCCTTACCTTTTTCCATGGTAGTTTCAACTTTTACTTCACTAGGAATTGCAAACAAAAAGTTGTGTGAATATCCCAATGACAAATCCAATACTTGTCCTTGGTTACTAGCACGGTAACCAACACCAATCAATTCAAGAGTGTGAGAGAAGCCTTCGCTAACACCTACAACCATATTATTAATTAGTGCACGGTACAATCCGTGTTTTGCTTTGTGATCTTTGGCTTCAGAAGGACGCTCAACAGTGATAATGCCATCTTCCAACTTAGCGGTGATACCACCTTCCAAAACTTGAGTTAATTCACCCAATTTACCTTTTACAGTAACGCTATCACCATTAATGGCAACTTCTACGCCTGCAGGCACGGCAATTGGGGCTTGACCTATTCTAGACATATTTAAATTATTAGCTGACTGTACAAATAACCTCACCCCCAACATTTTCTTTGCGGGCTTGCTTATCAGTCATTACTCCTTTTGAAGTACTTACTACTGCGATACCCAAACCGTTCTTAACGCGTGGGATATCATTACTTGACTTATACTGACGAAGACCTGGTTTGCTAATACGCTTGATTTCGCGGATTGCCGGAACCTTAGTCAACTTATCGTATTTCAATGCAACCTTCAATACATTTTGCGGTGCTACCTCTTCAACTTTGTAATCATGGATGAATCCTTGATCTTTCAAAATTTCAGCAATGGCAACCTTTGTTTTGCTTGAAGGAATTTCAACTACGCGTAGGCCAGCACTTTGACCATTTCTAATGCGCGTTAGGAAATCAGCAATTGGATCTGTATACATACTACTTATTATAAAATTACCAGCTCGCTTTCTTCACCCCTGGGATCAAGCCTTGATTGGCCATTTCACGGAATGTTACACGAGAGATTCCAAATTGACGCATGTAGCCACGAGGACGACCTGTCAACTTACAACGGTTTCTGCCACGCACTGGAGAAGCATTCTTCGGAAGCTTTTGCAAGCCTTCGTAATCACCAGCTGCTTTCAAAGCTTCACGCTTTGCAGCATACTTGGCTGCGAGTTTCGCACGCTTGACCTCACGGGCCTTCATTGATTCTTTTGCCATCGTATCTTACTTTTTAAATGGTAAACCAAATGCGGTTAACAATGCCTTGGCTTCCTTATCAGTTGGTGCCGAGGTTACGAATGTGATATCCATACCTGAAATGCGATTTACCTTATCGATATCGATTTCAGGGAAGATGATCTGCTCAGTAATACCAAAAGTATAGTTACCACGTCCATCGAATCCAGAGGCCTTGATGCCTTGGAAATCACGGATACGAGGTAAAGAAGCACTTACCAAACGATCCAAGAATTCGTACATACGCTCACCTCTCAATGTTACGCGGGCGCCGATAGGCATACCTTTACGCAACTTGAAGTTACTCACGTCTTTCTTAGATTTAGTAGGTACCGCCTTCTGTCCAGTGATGGTTGACATCTCTGTAACTGCCTGGTCTACTAGTTTCTTATCTGCTACAGCAGCTCCAATACCTTGGCTTACTACGATTTTCTCCAATTTAGGAACCATCATAATGTTAGCGTAGTTGAATTCTTCTTTCAACTTCGGTACGATTTCTTCGCTGTACTTTGTTTTAAGTCTAGGTGTCATACTCATTATGATAATACCTCACCGGATTTTTTAGCGTAACGTACAATGTTACCGTTATCGTCCAATTTTCTACCTACACGTGTTGCTTCGTTTGTAGAAGGATCTACCAAAGCAACATTTGAAATGTGAATTGGAGCTTCCATCTCTACAATACCACCTTGTGGATTCGCAGCGCTAGGCTTTTGGTGTTTCTTAATCATATTCACACCTTCCACAACGACGCGGTTCATCTTAGGAATAACGCGAACGATACGACCTACTTCACCTTTGCTGGTTCCGGCCAATACCTTTACGTTATCTCCCTTTTTAATTTTAAGCTTTCCCATCTTAATCGATTGTCGTTTAAGATTAAAGTACCTCAGGCGCTAGAGATACGATCTTCATGTACTGCTTGTCACGCAATTCACGCGCAACAGGACCGAATACACGAGTTCCTCTCATTTCACCAGTGGTATTTAACAATACACAAGCATTATCATCAAAACGGATGTATGATCCATCTGGACGACGTACTTCTTTCTTTACACGTACTACTACAGCAGTCGATACTTGTCCTTTCTTAACGTTTCCAGCAGGCGTAGCCTCCTTAACGGTTACAACAATCTTATCTCCTACGCTAGCGTATCTTCTTTTGGTACCACCCAACACACGGATGACCAAAACTTCTTTGGCTCCAGTGTTATCGGCAACTCTTAATCTTGATTCTGTCTGTACCATGATTACTTAGCTCTTTCGATCACCTCAATCACTCTCCAGTTCTTAGACTTAGAAAGTGGACGGGTTTCCATAATTCTTACTGTATCACCTTCGTTACAATCGTTCGTCTCGTCATGAGCATGGAATTTGCTCGTGAACTTTACAAACTTTCCGTACTTAGGGTGCTTTACTTTACGCTCAACGCTAACGACAACAGACTTATCCATCTTGTTGCTCGATACTACGCCGATACGCTCTTTACGCAAGTTTCTTGTTTTTTCCATGATACTCTTATTCTTCTGAGCGAGTACTCAATTCAGTGCTCAAACGAGCAATTGTTTTTCTAGCCTCACGAATCTGCATTGGATTCTCAACTGGACTCAATGCATGAGTTAATTTCATATTCGTGTAGTTGGCTTTTTCTTCAGCCAAACGCTCTGCCAACTCAGCAGTAGTCAACTCTTTAATTTCTGTGTACTTCATGACTCTTACTCTTGCAAATCTCTACGTACTACGAACTTGGTACGAACTGGAAGCTTTTGAGCCGCAAGACGCAATGCCTCTTGAGCTACTTCTAGTGGAATACCGTCCATCTCAAACATGATACGACCTGGCTTAACAACTGCAGCGTAGTATTCTACACCACCTTTACCTTTACCCATACGTACCTCTAGTGGCTTCTTCGTGATTGGCTTGTCAGGGAAAATGCGAATCCACATCTGACCTTCACGCTTCATGTAACGAGTTGCCGCGATACGAGCTGCTTCAATTTGGCGCGCTGTGATCCATTTAGAATCCAATGACTTAAGTCCGTAAGCACCGTAAGTAAGTTGTGCACCACGTTGTGAAACACCTTTCATCTTACCCTTGAAGACTTTTCTATGCTTTGTGCGTTTTGGCTGTAACATCTCTTCTTATTATTTACGGTTACGCTTACCACGACCACCTTTTCCTCCACTCTTAGTAGTACCAAGCTGGTTGCTCAAGTCGCGCTTACCATATACTTCACCTTTCATGATCCACACCTTAATACCTAAGCGGCCGTAAGTAGTGTGTGCTTCGCTCAAATGGTAATCGATATCTGCACGGAATGTACTCAACGGTGTACGACCATCTTTATACATTTCTGAGCGTGCCATCTCTGCACCATTCACACGACCTGAGATCATGACTTTAATACCTTCTGCACCCATGCGCATTGCAGCTGAAATAGCCATTTTAATGGCACGACGGTGGCTTACACGACCTTCGATTTGACGAGCGATAGAATCAGCTACAAGCTTCGCATCCAACTCTGGACGTTTGATCTCGTAGATGTTGATTTGAACCTCTTTGCCAGTGAGTTTTTTCAACTCTTCTTTCAACTTATCTACCTCTTGACCACCTTTACCGATAATCACACCTGGACGTGCAGTTGTGATGGTAACTGTTACCAAACGCAAAGTGCGCTCAATAATGATACGGCTGATGCTAGCCTTAGATAGACGAGCGTACAAATACTTTCTAATCTTGGCGTCTTCAGCGATTTTCTCGCCGTACTTACGACCACCGTACCATTGGCTGTCCCAGCCACGAATGATACCTAGTCTATTGCCAATAGGGTTGGTTTTTTGTCCCATTCTTCCCTTTCTTAAGATTCTTTATTACCTACAATCAATGTCACGTGGTTGCTACGCTTGCGGATGCGGTGCGCACGACCCTGTGGAGCAGCTTGAATACGCTTTAGCATACGGCCGCTGTCTACACTGATTTCTTTAACTATCAAACCCGCCTCTTCTAGGTTTGCTCCTTCGTTTTTAGCCTGCCAATTCGCCAAAGCGCTTAGCAACAATTTCTCCAAACGGTTAGAAGCTTCTTTCGGGCTGTATTTTAGGATGGCCAACGCCTTCTCTACCTCTACACCACGAATCTGATCCGCCACAAGACGCATCTTACGTGGAGAAGTAGGACAATCGTTAAGCTTAGCGATTGCGATAGCTTTCTTCGCTGCCTTGAGCGCATCAGCTGTTTGTTTCTTTCTAGCTCCCATCTCTTACTTATTTCTTTTTATCCTTACCGTGACCACGGAAGTTACGGGTTGGAGAAAATTCACCGAGTTTGTGACCTACCATGTTCTCAGTTACATACACAGGAACAAATGTCTTTCCGTTGTGTACACCGATAGTCTGACCAACAAAATCTGGTGAAATCATTGACGCGCGTGACCAAGTTTTGATCACCGTTGTCTTACCACTTTCCACATTAGCCAAAACTTTCTTCTCTAGTTTGTAGTGGATGTAAGGACCTTTTTTAAGCGAACGTGCCATATACTTTCAGATTATTTCTTTCTACGTTCGATGATATACTTATTCGTAGCCTTCTTAGGAGCACGAGTCTTGTAACCTTTCGCTGGAATACCGTTACGTGAACGTGGGTGACCACCTGACGCACGACCTTCACCACCACCCATTGGGTGATCAACTGGGTTCATAACTACACCACGTACTCTAGGACGACGACCTTGCCATCTGCTGCGACCAGCTTTACCGCTAACTTGAAGCATGTGCTCTGAGTTACTTACGGTACCGATAGTTGCCATACATGTGGTCAAAATCATACGAGTCTCACCTGAAGGCAACTTGATGATGGCATATTTACCCTCACGAGCCAACAACTGAGCAAACGTACCAGCTGAACGTGCAATGATCGCACCTTGACCTGGACGCATCTCAATGTTAGAGATAATCGTACCTAGTGGAATGTCGCCAAGGAACAACGCATTACCCACTTCTGGAGCACTGCCTGAACCACTCACAAGAGTCTGGCCAACTTTAACACCATTTACAGCTACTGAGTAACGCTTCTCACCGTCAGCATAAACCAATAACATGAGATACGCTGAGCGTAGCGGATCGTATTCGATAGATTTTACTGTTGCAGGAATGCCAAACTTGTCGCGTTTGAAATCAACTGCACGTACTTTTTGCTTGTGGCCACCTCCAACATAACGCATTGTCATGCGTCCGCTGTTGTTACGACCACCACTCTTGGTCTTGCCTTTTACAAGGCTCTTTTCTGGTTTCGCTGCCGTGACTTGCTCAAAGTCGTTGACTACGCGGAAACGCTGACCGGGAGTAATTGGTTTTAATTTCTTAACACCCATTGTTATTAGATATTACCGTATAAATCAATGGTCTCCCCACCTGCAACTTTAACCAACGCCTTTTTATACGCTGATTTGCGTCCTCTTACTAAACCAGCCTTAGTATACTTAGTCTGGAATTTTGCAGGAACGATAGCAGTGCGAACACTTTCTACATTAACACCGTAGAATGCTTCTACGGCCTTTTTTATTTCCACCTTGTTAGCAGAACGAGCTACCTCAAAAGCATAGACATTTTGATCTTCGCTTTGCGCGGTTGCCTTCTCTGTAATGATGGGTTTAATTAAAATATCCATTGCTCTTAGCTTAAAATCGCTGTAACTTTTTCAACTGCACCTTCCGAAAGAACCACTTCTGAAGCGTTCATGATTTCGTAAGTGCTTAATTCTGAAGCGTTTACAACTTTAACCCCTTCTAAATTGCGGGATGACAAATATAGGTTTTTATCGTAATCGCCAATGATGAAGAGGGATTTTTTCTTGTCCAATCCCAATGCAGCCAACACATCCATGAAGCTCTTCGTTTTTGGAGCCTCAAATGTGAAGTTCTCTACAACCTTCAAATTGTCTGATTTTGCCTTCATCGACAACGCAGATTTACGTGCCAATTGCTTTACCTTTTTGTTCAACTTAAAGCCGTACGTACGCGGACGTGGACCGAAAACAGTACCACCACCTCTTTGAACTGGAGATTTCAAAGATCCTGCACGAGCGCCACCAGTACCTTTCTGCTTGTGGTGCTTCTTAGTCGTGCGGTTAACCTCTCCGCGCTCTTTAGACTTGTGCGTACCCTGACGAGCGTTCGCCAAGTATTGCTTAACGTCCAAATAGATCACGTGATCATTTGGCTCTACTCCGAAAACTGAAGCATCTAACGTGATGCTCTTCTTTGTTTCCTTACCCTTGATGTCTAATACCTTCAATTCCATTACTTCTCAATAATTACAGTTGAATTCTTAGCTCCTGGTACAGAACCTTTCACGACCAATAGATTCTTTTCAGCATCTACTTTCAAAACCACCAAGTTTTGAACCTTCGCGCGTTTGCCACCCATACGGCCAGCCATACGCATACCTTTAAATACACGTGATGGATCTGAACCCGCACCGATAGAACCTGGTGCACGTAGACGGTTGTGCTGACCGTGAGTCGCTTGACCCACACCACCAAAACCGTGACGCTTTACAACGCCCTGGAAGCCTTTACCCTTAGAGGTACCGACTACGTCTACGAAATCACCTTCTTCAAACAAATCCACACCGATCACTTGACCTAATGCGAACTCGCCTTCGAAGTCCGTGAATTCAACAAATTTTCTCTTAGCAGAGGTACCCGCTTTAGATACGTGCCCTTTCAATGCTTTTGAGGTGTTTTTATCTTTCGCCTCGCCCCAACCTAGTTGGATAGCATTGTAACCATCGACATCTTCAGATTTCACCTGAGTAACTACACATGGACCTACCTCTAGGACAGTACATGGCAAGTTCTTACCCTCTGGGCTGAAAATGCTGGTCATTCCGATTTTTTTACCAATCAATCCTGGCATCTCTTCTGGAATTTAAACGTCTATTAGACTTTGATTTCTACTTCTACACCACTTGGCAACTCTAACTTCATCAAAGCGTCAATAGTCTTTGAAGAAGAAGAGTAGATATCCAACAAACGCTTGTAATTGCTAAGTTGGAACTGCTCGCGTGATTTTTTATTTACGTGAGGTGAGCGGAGCACCGTGTAAATGCGCTTGTTTGTTGGCAATGGAATAGGACCATTAACAACAGCGCCAGTACTCTTCACAGTCTTTACGATCTTCTCAGCAGACTTATCTACTAAGTTGTGGTCGTAAGACTTAAGCTTGATGCGAATTTTTTGACTCATTGTCGTCTTTATTAAGCTTTTGATTCTTCGATTACTTTTTCAGCGATGTTCGATGGACATTCAGCATAGTGTGAAAACACCATAGATGAAGTCGCACGACCAGAGCTAAGAGTACGTAGTGTTGTTACATACCCGAACATTTCTGATAGTGGTACATCCGCCTTGATTACCTTGGCGTTGTTGCGGTCAGACATGTCATTCACTTGACCACGACGACGGTTCAAATCACCAACGATATCCCCCATGTATTCTTCTGGAGTAACCGCTTCAAGCTTCATAATTGGCTCCATAACTACAGGAGTTGCTTTACGTGCGCTCTCTTTGAAACCAATCTTAGCTGCCAATTCGAAAGACAACTGGTCAGAATCCACAGGGTGGAAAGAACCGTCCTTCAAGACAACCTTCATGCGATCTACTTTAAAGCCTGCCAATGGTCCGTTTGACATCGCAGCCTTGAATCCGTTCTCTACAGAAGGAACAAATTCTTTAGGTACGTTACCACCTTTAACCTCATTGACAAATTGCAAGCCTTCGCCTTCGAAATCGTTATCCGCTGGAGAGATTTCAAAAATGATATCGGCGAACTTACCGCGACCACCCGTTTGCTTCTTGTATACTTCACGGTGGCTTGCAGAATTTGTTAGTGCTTCTTTGTATTCTACTTGTGGCTCACCTACATTCACTTCAACCTTGAATTCACGCTTCATACGGTCGATCAAGATGTCCAAGTGAAGCTCACCCATACCTGAGATAATCGTTTGACCTGAAGCCTCGTCCGTTTGAACACGGAAGGTTGGATCCTCTTCAGATAGTTTTGCCAAAGCAGTACCCATCTTATCAACGTCAGCCTTAGACTTAGGCTCTACGGCGATACCAATTACCGGCTCTGGGAAGGTCATTGATTCAAGGATGATAGGCGCTTTCTCATCACAAAGAGTATCACCTGTACGGATATCCTTGAAACCTACACCTGCACCAATATCACCAGCGTTGATTTGATCAATTGGCTCTTGCTTATTTGAGTGCATCTGGAAGATACGTGAGATACGCTCTTTCTTACCAGAACGAGTGTTCTTAACGTAAGAACCTGCATCCAATGAACCTGAGTACACACGGAAGAAACACAAACGACCAACGAATGGGTCAGTTGCGATCTTAAACGCTAGTGCTGAGAATGGCTCGTCTACAGAAGGCTTGCGTGTATCCGCATCACCTGTATCAGGGTTAGTACCTTCAATAGCTTCTACATCAAGTGGAGATGGCATGTAACGCATAACTGCGTCCAACATAGCCTGAACACCTTTGTTTTTGAAAGCAGAACCACACATCATAGGAATGATGCTCATATCAATAGTTGCAGCACGAAGTGCAGCAATAATTTCATCTTCAGTGATGCTATCCTCGTCCTCGAAGAATTTCTCCATCAAGTTCTCGTCGTATTCAGCAACTGCTTCGATAAGTTCAGCGCGCTTCTCGTCAACTGTATCAACCAAGTCTGCAGGGATTTCGATTTCCTCGTAAGTCATCCCCATATCCTCTTCGTTCCAAACCATAGCCTTCGTGCTAATCAAGTCAACTACACCTTTGAATTCTGCTTCATCACCAATAGGTACTTGAAGAGCCACCGGGTTACCACCCAACATGTCTTTTACCTGGTTACATACATTGAAGAAGTCTGCACCTTGACGGTCCATCTTGTTCACGAAGCCTAGACGAGGGACGCGGTACTTATCAGCTTGACGCCAAACTGTTTCAGATTGTGGCTCAACACCATCAACCGCTGAGAACAATGCAACCACACCGTCCAAAACGCGCAATGAACGCTCTACCTCAACGGTAAAGTCAACGTGTCCAGGAGTATCGATGATATTGATCGCATATGTTTGACCGCTGTATATCCAGTTACAGTGTGTAGCTGCAGAAGTAATAGTAATACCACGCTCTTGCTCTTGCTCCATCCAGTCCATGGTTGCAGCACCGTCGTGTACCTCACCAATCTTGTGGCTCACACCTGTATAATAAAGAATACGCTCAGTAGTAGTGGTTTTACCAGCATCAATGTGTGCAGCAATACCAATATTACGAGTGTACGTTAAGTCTCTGTTTCCTTTTGCCATGATATCTTGTCAATTAGAATCTAAAGTGTGAGAATGCTTTGTTCGCTTCCGCCATGCGGTGAACCTCTGTACGCTTTTTAACTGCAGCACCTTCTTCTTTCGAAGCAGCGATGATTTCTGCAGCCAATTTTTGCGCCATAGAACGCTCGTTACGACCACGAGCGTAAGTGATCAACCACTTCATACCCAAAGTCACTTTGCGATCTGGACGAACCTGCATAGGAATTTGGAAGTTCGCACCACCTACACGACGGCTACGTACTTCTACATGTGGCATTACGTTGTTCAATGCTTCTTTCCAAACCTCTAGACCATTGCCTTCTGTTTTTTCAGAAACAATGTCAATGGCATCATAGAATATGCTGAAGGCAATTGATTTCTTGCCGTCCAACATCAAGTTGTTTACAAAACGAGTTACTAGCGTATCGTTGAACTTTGGATCCGGTAGTAACGGACGTTTTTTAGCTCTTGCTTTTCTCATGAGTTCTTAATGTCTAAAGTGTGTTATTTCTTTGGTCTCTTAGCACCGTACTTAGAGCGACGCTGAGTTCTACCATTTACACCTGCTGTATCGAGTGCACCACGAACGATGTGGTAACGAACCCCTGGAAGGTCCTTTACACGACCACCACGTACAAGCACAATACTGTGCTCTTGTAGGTTGTGACCTTCACCGCCGATGTAGGCGTTTACTTCGTTTCCGTTAGATAGACGCACCCTTGCCACTTTACGCATCGCCGAGTTTGGTTTTTTCGGCGTCGTTGTGTAGACACGAGTACATACACCCCTGCGTTGTGGGCAGGAATCCAGCGCAGCAGATTTACTCTTTTGTTTGATCTGTTTGCGACCTTTTCTTACAAGCTGTTGAATCGTTGGCATACGTACCTTTTGATTTCTAGTTTATTCCAATAATCAGTTACCCCATTTTTTGGGGACTGCAAATGTAGGGGAAATATTCGCACATACAAGCGGTGCTAAGGGAAAATAATCGGCTCGTTCTGAATTAATTAAGTGGGGTTCTTAATTCGAGGTGGAAATCTTGTGAAATCTCGAGTTGGAATTGGTCCCCAAAAATCCGACTATACTATTAACTTTGGCATCTTGTCGAACGGAAATTTATCCCCCCATTGGCTCAGTTTCTCAACCAATTAAATGATGCGCAGCGCAAGGCTGTGGAACACACTAGCGGACCAGTAATGGTCATTGCTGGCGCGGGTTCCGGAAAAACGCGTGTGCTGACGTACCGCATCGCCTATCTACTGAGCAAAGGGGTCGATGCCTTTAATATCTTGTCCTTGACCTTTACCAACAAGGCCGCGCGCGAGATGAAGGAGCGTATTGGTACGATTGTCGGTGAATCAGAAGCGAAGAATTTATGGATGGGAACTTTCCATAGCATTTTCGCGAGGATCTTACGGATTGAGGCAGAGCGTTTGGGGTATCCGACGAACTTCACTATTTACGATGCAGATGATAGCAAAAAAGTCATCTCCAACATTATTAAGGAGAAAAACCTCGACAAAGACATTTACAAGGCCAAGACGGTTGCGTCGCGAATCAGTTCGTTGAAGAACAATCTCATTACCCCAAAGGCCTACTTCCAAAACGGAGAATTGCAAGCTCAGGACAGTGCCGCAAAGCTGCCCATGTTTGGGGAAATTTATCAGGCCTATACGGAACGCTGCTTTCGTGCCGGGGCAATGGATTTTGACGATTTACTTCTGAAAACCAATGAGTTGCTCTATAGGTTTCCGGAGGTTTTAGCCAAATACCAGGAGCGCTTCCAGTACATTTTGGTGGACGAGTATCAGGATACCAATCATAGCCAATACTTGATTGTGAAGGCTTTGGCTGCGAAGTACGAGAACATTTGTATTGTGGGAGACGATGCCCAATCCATCTATGCTTTCCGAGGGGCAAACATTCGCAATATTCTCAACTTCCAAAAAGACTATCCGGATATAAGGTTATTCAAATTGGAACAGAATTACCGTTCGACAAAAACCATTGTACAGGCGGCCAATAGCATCATCGCCAAGAACAAGGATCAGATTGAAAAGAATGTCTGGACGGAAAATGGCAGTGGTGAAAAAATTGTAGTGCACAAGAGCGTTTCTGATTCGGACGAGGGAAATTATGTGGCGACCAATGTTTGGCAAACGGCCATGAATCAAGGGGCGTCGCACGATGATTTTTGTATTCTCTACAGGACCAATGCGCAGAGCCGTTCGTTTGAAGATGCGCTGCGAAAGAAGAACATACCCTACAAGATTTACGGTGGGCTGAGTTTTTACCAGCGCAAAGAAATCAAGGATGTGCTAGCTTATTTGAGGCTGGTCATTAATCCCAATGACGAGGAAGCGTTTCGCAGGGTGGTGAATTACCCGGCTAGGGGAATTGGCGCTACTACATTAGCCAAACTCACACTTGCGGCAGAACAACAGAAATGGTCGTTGTGGCAAACGTGTGAGAAGCTGAATACCATCCCAAGTGGTATCGGAGGCGCAGCGGTGAAGAAGCTGGTTGATTTCACGACATTGATCAACAGTTTTGCTGTGTTGGCGAAAGAATATGATGCCTTTGATATGGTTGCCCACGTTGCGAAGAGCGTGGGACTTATTAAGGTGCTGGGAGAGGATAAAACGCCAGAGGGCGTGACGAGATATGAGAACGTCCAGGAATTGCTGAACGGAATCAAAGACTTTTCTGAACAGCAAAAAGAATTGGACGGTGGCGATCCGTCGTTGGCCGGCTTTATGGCTGATGTTGCTTTGTTGACAGATAGAGATAATGAGGTAGACGATGGACAGCCTAAGGTGAGCATGATGACCATTCACTTGGCCAAGGGATTGGAATATCCCTATGTGTATATCGT
>JAYPCB010000002.1:29392-48701 GCA_038124525.1 Cryomorphaceae bacterium | reverse complement strand
GGTCTTAAATGTGTTAAGCCACATTAAGGACGGAATGGGCGTAGGTTTTCGAGGTCGCTTGCCCAACAAATGAATAAGGGTGGGGAGCAGGGCAAGGGGCAGGGCCCATAATATGGCAGGAGATTCGAAAATCATTCTTTGAGTTTGGCCCCCACAAGGGTTATGGGCAAATGCTCTGGTGAAGTATTCAAATCCAAGGTTCCGATGACCGTAATGACTTGGTCCGTGATAAGATCCACTGGGCGTTCAAACTCCAATTCCATCACGCTCTCAGGTCCCGCAGCACCGCAGAAAAAGCAGCTTGAAAAGGGAAAGGCGCTCAATGCATAAATTTGGTCGACAGGGTCTAGAACGATGGCGTATCCCGTGATTTTCATTTGACTTCCGTCCCAATTCGTTCTTTGTTCTGCCGTCCATTGAGGGACTTGGACCCAAGAGGCCGTGCCTTCATCGTACACTTCAGTGAAATCGATTTGCTCGAGGGCACTCCAGGACAGTCGCTCTTGCGCTACACCGCAGAAACTAAAGAAGAATAGCGCTATGATAATACCTGTTCTCATCCGTGGAATTCAGCTTGTTGAATGATGAAAAACAATCGGTAGGGGTCGTTATCGTTGAACACGAGGATGCCCTTAATCACGACGAATTGGTCCGTGACTAAATGATCCGGCTGATCTTTAAAGACCAATTCCACTACGGTATTCGGCGCCGCATTTCCGCAGAAAAAACAGCTCGAGAACGCGTAACGGCTCAACGCATATTGCTTGGTCGCCACATCTACAGGCACCAAATACCCTTGTAGTACTACCTCCTGATTCTTATAACTGTCCAGCCAAGAAGGGAATTGGGGTGCATACAATCCTTCTGGAGTCGTGCTGTAGGGCACGGCCAACAAATCCCAAGACACCACCTTCTGTCCCCAAGCCGTGACTTGAAGGCCGGCAGCAATCACGATGACCCAAGCCGTACTTCTCATGACTTTCTCAGTTTAATCCATAACAATCCCACACCTAAAGTCACGGTCACCAACATTGCCAACCATTCCTCAACTATTGGCGCCACACCGATCATCCCTTGAATAATCAATTCTGAGCCTAACAATCCCAAAATCATAAGCGCCACTACATTGCCAAAGACCTCTACAAATATTGATGCGGTACTTCCGTGGTGGTTTCGCAAAA
Organism: Cryomorphaceae bacterium; assembly: GCA_038124525.1. Classification (GTDB taxonomy): domain Bacteria; phylum Bacteroidota; class Bacteroidia; order Flavobacteriales; family Schleiferiaceae; genus UBA10364. The sequence continues at coordinate 47,520 of JAYPCB010000002.1, read as the reverse complement.
AGGCAATGGTATTGCGTTCCGAATGGTAGAGGTTTGAGATGAAGGCGAGAAACAAAAGCATTACTCCAGCGGCGATGATCCAATACCAGCGAGTTGCCTGATCAATGGTGGGTTGCCATTGTTTCTGCAACTGACCAAAAATGAATACCGGGAAAGCCCCTTGTTCGTCCTTACGCTGACTGATAATATTTGGCAGCATGAGCATGGCCGCTTTGGACTTTAGTTTCAACATCACGGAGGTGTAGGATGGTTCCGCACTATGGTGCAAGGTCCAATAGGTTTGAGGTACTGTGAATAAGGCGCTTTTATCAGCACTGCGTTTGGCTTCCACAATCCCAACTACTTGTAGTGGATGCTCATGCGATTCGCCCCGCGAATCGCTGCCGTGTGCTGATGTGAGACTTGAACCTATACCCACTTGAAGCTGATCAGCCAAGGCTGCATCCAAGACTACCTCGCCTGAAGCAGCCGGCAAATGTCCTTCCTTCAATATTAGACCGAACCAGGGATAGTAGGAACTGTCCGTACCCACTAATGGATGGCCTTGCACATTATCTCCTAAGGCAATAGGAGTCGCCGTTGCCACAAGAGGATGTGTCTCCCAAAACTCGTAGGTAGCCGCTGTAATATTTCCCGTAGGGTTTTCGAGTCTATACAAAGAGCTCGCAACAATTTGAATAGGACTTCCCTTGTACCCAACAATCAAATCTACCTGGGACGCACTCTCTTCCCATTGGTGGAAGATATAATGCTTCATCGCACGAGGAGCTTTAATGAATATACCGGTAATAAACGCAAGCACTCCAACAATCAGCAGCGTAGCCCATTTGCGTTTCCATTGCATCAACCACAAACTCATAAGGCAAGCGTATTTACGTGGTTGAATCTATCTTTCATACGCTGGTCGTGCGTGACCGCATAAATCCTGCCTTGAGGATGAGCGCTCAACCATTGGTCTAAGAGTTCACATGCCTTCTCGGCCCAATCGTCATCTAGTGCACTGGTAGGTTCGTCCAATAATAGGGTCGAAGCGCCTTGGTTCATGGCGAGCACGAGGGCGAACCGTTGCAACTGACCTATGCTGAGCTGATGTGGAAATCTGTGTAATAAGGGTCCAATTCCCAAAGCAACCGCATCCCGCTCAAAACCATCTCCCGCCTTCATGGACAATTGCTCCTTCATCGTGGCGTATTCAATCCATTGCGGATGTTGCGGCATGAGCGCTGTCGCTCCATCTAAATTTGGTTTATTCTGAGCTTCTTGAGCCCCGTGAAGCACCCGAAGTAAGGTGGTTTTTCCCGTACCTGATGCCCCTGTAATCAAGTGTAGGCCTGTACTAAGGTCAAGTGAAGGGTAGGAGATGCTATGTTCTTCGAATGTGACGATCATGACATTACATTACATTCCAATAATATAGGATGGGCATCGCAATGGTATAGACCAATTTTATAACGATCCCTGTAAACAAACCCAGGACGGCCATAAAGGCACTTTTCAAGCTCTGACCAGCATCCTTTTGTTCCGTATACTCACCGATAAAGGCTCCCAAAAGTGCTCCTACAATCATAAAGGGTCCGGTAATCAATCCAACCACCAAACCGATGCCCGCACCAATGGCGGCTCGCTTTGAACCACCCCCGAGTTTGGTGAGGAGGGAAGGCAGGAAATAATCGGCCACAAAAACTGCAACTCCAACAATTACCCAAATCCAAGTGTTGAGGGTAAAACTTTCAGCTTCGTACATGCCTGCTACAAGAGCTGCGGCAGTGATCAAGGAACCTGGTAAAACGGGCAATACTGCGCCTACGATACCTGTGAGAAATAAGATGATGATGAGCAGTTCCATGAGGCTAAATATACAATAGATTTACCCCTATGAAGTATGTGGTCGTAGATATCGAAACAACCGGCGGAAAGCCCAATGGCAATGGGATTACGGAGATCGGTATCGTACATGTCGAGCACAAGAAGATCACCCACCAATGGTCGACCTTCATCAACCCGTTGCAATCCATTCCCTACAACATCCAAATGCTCACGGGCATCAACGATGATATGGTGGCCGATGCGCCCACATTTGGGGAAGCCATACCGGAGCTATTGAAGCATTTGGAAGGAGATATTTTCGTGGCCCATTCGGTCAATTTTGACTACAGTTTTATCGATGCCGCCTTCCGTGAAGCGGGTCAATCTTGGCGAATGCCGAAGCTGTGTACCGTGAAGTACAGTAAAGCGGTGTTTCCTGAATTTGGTCGCTATTCTTTGGCGCACTTGTCCAGAGCCTTAGCGGTGGAGAACGACAATCCGCACCGGGCGTTGAGCGATGCCCTTTGTGCCGCAGAGGTATTGATTCATTGCTTGCACGGCGATTATGACGAGCAGCGGCTGAACGACCCGAAATTGGGCCTATTAAACCGTATTCAAATGCCCGACAACATGCCGGCGCATTACTACGACACCTTACCAAAATCCCACGGGGTGTACCAATTCCTCGATCAAATGGGACTTCCGCTTTATATCGGTAAGGCAAACAACATAAAATCCCGTATCACCCAGCACTTCAGCACACAGCAGGGCAGTACCAAGTACCAGCGCCTCATGAAAGAGTGTTATTCCCTTAGCTACACCACCTTGCCGAATGAAACACTCGCGCTGGTATACGAGGATCATTTAATACGTCAACATTGGCCACCGCTGAATAAGGCGCAGAAAAAGCAAGCGTTGAAATTTGGACTCTACACCTACAAAAATGGGAGAGGAGAGCTCAAATGTGTGGTACAGAAAGTCATAGGGGATGGGGCATTGGTTAGGTTTGGATCCTACCTCGCCGGGCAACAGTGGCTCGCAGCCCTTCAGGACCAAGCCGCACGAGAGGAAATCACCTTTTCCGAGGCGCTAGAACGTATTCAAGAACAACAGGCCATGAAATTCCTCATTGATTTAAGCCCAGAACAAGGAGCGCTTTTTATTGAAAATGGGAGTATCACCGGAATCTATACCGACGATGACTTTTTGCACAACGAACAGTGGATACGGGAACATTTCATTGCCGTCCAGCCGTCTCCCACGATTAATGCCATAGGAATGAAGCTGGTCGAGGACCGACCAGGCTCCATTATCCCAGTTTAATCTTTGGTTTCAGAAGGTTCTTCCGCAGGGGTTTCCTCCGAGCCTTCCTCAAGTTTCGGCTTTTTCTTCGGTGCTTTCACCTTTTTAGGCTTGGTCACCTTGAACTCTAATTCCTTCTCGTTCAGCGTAATCTCAATGGCATCGCCTTCCGCGATCTCTTTACCAATGATTTTCTCTGCTAAAGGATCTTCGACCAATTTCTGCAAGGCGCGCGCCAACGGACGGGCTCCGAAGGCTTCATCAAAGCCTTCATCGGCAATGTGATCTTTGGCTTCTTGGCTCATAGAAATGGCATATCCCAAATCTTCAATACGGTGGAAGAGGCCTTTGAGCTCGATATCAATGATCTTGTGGATGTCCTCACGAGTCAAACTGTTGAACAGCACAACATCGTCAATACGATTCAAGAATTCAGGGGCAAAAGCCTTCTTCAATGCGCTTTGAATGACGCTCTTCTCTATATCTCCTTTGTTTTGCTCGCGCGCATTGGTTCCAAAACCTACACCAGTACCGAAATCTTTCAATTGGCGTGAGCCAAGATTCGAGGTCATAATGATGATGGTATTCTTGAAATCCACCTTTCGGCCCAAACTATCGGTGATCTGACCGTCGTCAAGGGCTTGTAGCAGCAAATTGAATACATCAGGGTGCGCTTTTTCAATCTCATCAAGCAAGATGACAGAGTAGGGTTTACGGCGCACGCGCTCGGTTAATTGGCCACCTTCTTCATATCCTACATATCCCGGAGGCGCACCTACTAGTCGACTGATCGCGAACTTCTCCATGTACTCGCTCATATCGATGCGAATCATGTTGTCCTCGCTGTCGAACAGCAGTTTGGTCAATTCCTTGGCTAATTGGGTTTTTCCAACTCCAGTAGGACCTAAGAAAATAAAGGAACCAATAGGCTTCTTTGGATCTTTCAAACCAGCGCGGTTGCGCTGAATGGCACGCACAATCTTTTTAACCGCCTCGTCCTGACCGATAACCGTGCCTTGCAAGGCTTCGTCCATCTTAGCCAGCTTATCCATTTCTTGGGCAGCCACGCGCTGAACAGGAACCCCGGTCATCATCGCCACAACCTCCGCAACTTCAGGCTCATCTACAATCTTCTTGTTAAGCTTGATAGAATCTTCCCATGCTTCTTTTGCATTGGCCAATTTTGCTTCGAGTTTCTTCTCATCATCACGTAGGCGAGCAGCTTCTTCATAGCGCTGACTCTTGACCACACGAACCTTTTCCTCCTTGATATGCTGTAATTCAGCTTCAAGCTCGGTAATGGTGGCAGGTACTTCAATATTTGTGATGTGAACACGCGAACCGGCCTCATCCAAGGCATCAATGGCCTTATCGGGGAGGTGTCTGTCGGTCATGTAACGCTGAGTCAATCTCACACAAGCCTGGATGGCTTCGGGAGTATAACTCACATTATGGTGTTCTTCGTATTTATCCTTGATGTTGTTCAAAATCTGTACAGTTTCCTCCATGCTGGTTGGATCCACCGTCACTTTCTGGAACCGACGCTCCAGGGCACCGTCCTTCTCGATGAACTGACGGTATTCGTCTAGGGTAGTAGCACCGATACATTGAATCTCTCCACGTGCTAGTGCAGGTTTGAACATGTTTGAGGCATCCAACGACCCCGTTGCGCCACCGGCCCCTACGATGGTATGTAGTTCGTCGATGAATAGGATAATATCGTCGTTCTTCTCGAGCTCATTCATAAGCGCTTTCATACGCTCTTCAAATTGCCCGCGGTATTTCGTTCCTGCCACAAGGCTCGCCAAGTCCAAGCTGATCACTCTTTTGTTGAATAACACTCGGCTAACTTCCTTATTCACTATACGAAGGGCCAATCCCTCTGCTATAGCGCTCTTACCCACACCAGGCTCACCAATAAGCAATGGATTGTTCTTCTTTCTTCGGCTAAGAATCTGACTAACGCGCTCAATTTCCTTAGAGCGACCGACCACAGGATCGAGTTTTCCTTGCTCGGCAGAACGGGTTAGATCCTTACCGAAATTATCCAGTACAGGTGTCTTTGACTTTTCCTTTCTACCGCCCACAGGAGAGCTTCTACGCCCGCTAGATGGTGCACTACCTTCTTCTGGATCGGCATCGTCGTAACTCATGGAAGGAGAAATCAAATCGTCCTTAGGCTCTTCCGTTTCGGTCTCAATGTAATTGCTCTGGTATTCACTTTTCACCGCATCGTATGATGCGCCGAACTGTGCCATAATACCGGAGATTGGATCATTGTCATTTCTAAGAATACACAACAATAGATGAGGCGTACGAATAATAGGGCTCTGGAACAGTTTAGCCTCGAGGAACGTAGTCTTCAAGGCCTTTTCTGCTTGACGGGTCAAGGGTAGGTTTTTACCGTTGGCTGGATTGTTTGTCGCATAAGGCGTACTCAACCCTTCAATCTTGGAGCGTACCTGTTTTAGGTCCAATCCCAAGTCTTTCAAAATTTGAATGGCCGTTCCTTCACCTTCTCGGATAATACCGAGTAAAAGGTGCTCCGTACCAATATAGTCGTGACCTAATCGTAAGGCTTCTTCCTTGCTGAACGTAATCACATCGCGAACTCTGGGGCTAAAATTCTCTTCCATATTGTGCTGGTTCTTTTACCGTCTTAGTCATTGCACATAGCGTGCCAACCTTTCTTTTCAAATCTAATGGCAGATTCGACCCGATGTACCCCTGCTCACAGAACGATTTGTTAACATTCGCATGTGGAAAAAAGGCGCAAGTTCACAGCGCTTACAAGGAATTAACGGGGGCTGAAAAGGTATATTTGAAAATTACGAAAAAACGCGGCACTCGCCGCTCTAAATACTGACAATATGGCGCAGGGAGAAAAAATTATCCCCATAAATATTGAGGAGCAGATGAAAAGCTCCTACATCGACTACTCTATGTCGGTGATCGTTTCTCGTGCTTTACCAGATGTTCGCGATGGTTTGAAACCCGTTCACAGACGTGTGCTTTACGGCATGCACGACATGGGGGTGACCAGTACCAAAGCGTATAAGAAATCTGCGAGGGTAGTAGGGGACGTATTGGGTAAGTACCACCCGCATGGCGATAGCTCTGTTTATGATACCATGGTCCGTATGGCTCAAGATTGGTCGTTGCGTTACATGTTGGTAGATGGCCAGGGGAACTTTGGATCTGTAGATGGTGATAGTCCAGCGGCAATGCGTTATACGGAGGTTCGTATGCGCAAGATTGCAGAGGACATGCTATCCGACATTGATAAGGATACCGTCGACTGGCAGCTAAACTTTGACGATTCCCTCAAAGAACCTACTGTTCTACCAACACGTATTCCAGGATTGTTGGTCAATGGTGCTTCAGGTATCGCCGTAGGTATGGCGACAAACATGCCGCCTCACAACTTGACAGAGAGTATAAATGCCATCAATGCCTACATCGACGACAACGAAATCGAAGTAGATGGGTTGATGCAGCACATCAGTGCACCAGATTTCCCGACTGGAGGAACCATCTATGGTTATGAAGGTGTTCGCGATGCTTTCCATACAGGACGTGGACGTATCGTGTTGCGTGGTAAAGCTGTAATTGAAGAGGTCAAAGGCCGTGAATGTATTATCGTTACTGAGATTCCGTATTTGGTGAACAAAGCGGATATGATCAAGAAGACAGCGGAATTGGTCAATGATAAAAAGCTTGAAGGCATTTCAGATATCCGCGACGAGAGTGACCGTAAGGGAATGCGTATAGTATACGTTTTGAAACGTGATGCAGTACCTAACGTAGTCCTCAATAAGCTGTACAAATACACGCAGCTTCAGAGCTCATTCTCTGTCAACAACATCGCACTAGTCAATGGCCGTCCAGAGTTATTGAATCTCAAGGACATGATTCGTCATTTCGTGGACCACAGACACGAAGTTGTTGTGCGTCGTACCGAATATGAACTGAAGCAAGCCGAAAAGCGTGCTCACGTTCTAGAAGGGTTGCTCATCGCCATTGATAACCTGGATGCTGTCATCAAGCTCATCCGCGCTTCATCTACACCTGAAGATGCGAAGACTGGGTTAATGACTGAATTCAAACTCAGTGAGATTCAAGCCAAAGCCATCTTGGACATGCGTCTCCAAAAGCTTACTGGTCTTGAGCGTGATAAGATCAAAGCCGAGTACGAAGAGTTGATGAAAACTATCGAATACTTAAAGAGCATCTTGAATGATAGAGCATTGCGTATGTCTATCATCAAAGAAGAACTCGAAGAGGTTAAAGATAAGTTTGGTGATGACCGAAGAACGGATATTGAATACTCGGGCGGTGATGTCAGCATTGAAGATATGATCCCAGATTCAGAGGTAGTCATTACTATTTCTCATGCAGGATACATCAAGCGCACTGCATTGACGGAGTACAAGAAGCAGAATCGTGGGGGAGTAGGCGCTAAAGCCGCAAGCACCCGAGACCAAGATTTCATTGAGCACGTCTTCGTCGCTACGAACCACCAGTACATGTTGTTCTTCACTGAGCAAGGACGTTGTTTCTGGATGCGCGTATTTGAAATTCCAGAAGGAACACGTCAGAGCAAGGGTAGGGCCATTCAAAACTTGATCAACCTTCCACAGGATGATAAGGTATTGGCCTTCATTAATGTATTGAACCTCAAAGACGAGGAGTACATTAATAATCACTACATCGTGATGTGTACGAAGCAAGGTATCATCAAGAAGACCAGCTTAGAAGCATATTCTCGTCCACGTGTTAATGGTATCAATGCCATCACTGTAAGGGAAGGAGATACGTTGCTAGAGGCGAAGTTGACCAATGGCGAGCAGGATATCATGCTTGCAGTAAAGAGTGGTAAAGCCATTCGCTTCCCAGAGAGCAAGGTGCGTAGTATGGGGCGAAACGCCTCAGGTGTGCGTGCCATCACTGTGGACAGTGAAAATGACGAAGTGGTTGGTATGATTGTCGTAAAAGAAGGCGACGGATTCGATGTAATGGTAGTCAGTGAGCAAGGTTATGGAAAGCGATCTGCACTAGAGGACTACCGCATCACAAACCGTGGTGGTAAAGGTGTTAAAACCATTACCGTAACCGACAAGACTGGTGAACTGGTCAGCCTAAAAGCTGTTACAGATGAAGATGATTTGATGATCATCACCAAGAAGGGAACGATGATCCGTATGGGAGTTGATACCCTGCGCGTCATGGGTAGAGCAACACAAGGTGTTCGTTTGATCACCTTACGCAAAGGCGACGAGATTGCTTCCATTGCTAAGGTTCCTGCTTCTGAGGAAGAGGAAGATGAAGTAATGGATGCAGAAGGCGTAGAAAACATCGCTGACGGCGACGCTCCGGCTGCAGCAGCAGAAGGAGGGGAGGAAACTACTACTGAAGAATAAGTAATCTTGGCGCAATGTTTGTTTTAACTATGAAAACTACATTTGTAGCCACTTAAAAACGAAGAGATTAGAATTATGAAAAAGCTACTAGTCGCAGTCCTAACCGCTGCTACTTTTATGGCAACGGCGCAAGAAGCTCCAAAAGTAACTAGCGCAATTATCGCATTGAGAGGCAATGAACTCGTTGAAGCGAAAGGCTTTATCGATGAAGCAACAACCATTATCGACGGTAAGAACCAGGCAGATATTAAAGAGAAAATCATGTCTAAGTTCTACTACAACAAAGCGTTGATTTACTCTAAAATCGCTGCTTCTCCTGATGCAGCAACAAAAGCATTGGCAGCCGATGCAAATGTAGTCGCAGCGCAGAGCTTGTTGGATTTGTTGCAATTTGAAACTACTGCGAAGAAGCAATTGTACACGGAGGAAGCGCAACGTGAATCAATGAATATTGCATACAACTACCTAGTAGATGCAGGTTCAGCATACGAGGCGGGAGATTACCAAACGGCCTACGAAGGGTACATGTCTGCGTTTGAATTCAAGCAAAATGAATTGCTCGGAATGTTTGCTAGTGTTGATACAGGTTTGTTGTTCAACGCTGGGATTATCGCAGGTTCTGCAGGTGATCTTGAGAAGAGCAGCGCAGCCTTCGCTCAATGTTTGGAAATGGGCTACAAGGGAATTACGTACAGCGCTACGGATGTTTTAGGGAATCCTAAGCAATACCCGAATAAAGCTGCCATGGAAAAAGATATCAAAGGTGGTTTAGCTACTGATCCTGTAGTTGGTGAAGATGTTCGTCCAAGTGTGTACATCAGCTTGATCAACAACGCAAGGAAAATGGACAAGATGGACAATTACAACAAGTGGTTGACTGAGGCGCGTGAAGCGTATCCAGAGAACAAAGACTTGTTGGACATCCAGTTGCAGGCATTCTTAGATGTAAAAGATTACGAAGGTGCTATGAACAACTTGAACGAGGCCATTGCTAAAAATCCTGAGAAAGGTATTTACCATTTCGTAAAAGGAAACATCATGCAAACTGAAATGAAGGATTTGGATGGTGCATTGGCAGAATACAAAGCCGCGCTTGAAGTTGAGCCTGATATGAGCGACGCAATGTACATGTGTGGTTTGGTATACATTGATCGTGCAAACGACATCACTGAGCAAATGAACAAGCTTAGTTTGAACGAAACTCGTAAGTACAACCAATTAAAAGATAAGCAAAAGGAAGTATTCGGTGAATCACTAGGATACTTTGAGAGCGCTTACGAAATGAAGCCTGAGGACATGGACATCGTTCGTGCACTCATGGAAGTATATCGCAAGGTTGGTGATTACCAGAAGTCAATGGATATGAAAGCGATCCTAGACGAAGCTGGCGAATAATCACAGTTCTTTAGAATTATAAAAAGCCCAGGTATTTCGGTATTTGGGCTTTTCTTTTGACTTTATTCTTTTTTGCTATAATATATATTATGTTAAATAGTATTTTCATAGAACTACTCTATCCAGGGAATATGGCAGTTTACGCTGATTCTGCAGATTTACGTCCACGCTTCATAGTATTGCTGGTTTTGCTGTAGTTGTCCTTTTCTCGAGCCATGGTATCCTCATAACGAGGATCTGGCACCATGGCCACCTTATACAATGCAGAAGCCTCTATGCTGTAAAAACCAAATTCTTCGACAACGCGACCTTGTACTCGATAAATGCCTTTGCCGCGAAATGGAAACTGCGCAGCGATGTTTGGAAAATGTACGCTATCGAGGAATTCGCCGTCCTGATCAATAAATGTGGCGAAATTCATGCGGTCGCCCTTGATCGTCTTCGTATCCTTCACAGTGATCAAATAACCGTAGGCCACCACGAAATGTCCTAGTTTATCTGGCAGTTCACGTGCTCTTGTACCGTTTTCTAAGGGTTCATCGGCCAATTCAAAGGGATCACGCAACGGAAATCCCAGCAACTCTATTTGGTCAAAGGCCTCTTCCAGCCTGCTTTGGCGGAGTACGGGAACCTTGTAATCATGGGCTTGTTGGTTGCCTTTGAACAGACTGGGCGGAGCCGCCAACACCTCTTTGGTATTACGTCCACGCAACATATGATGGGCTTCCCACAACAAGGTTTGTTTTTCCTTTCCCGTAAATCGTAAGGCTCCTATGCGAATGAGTAACGAAACTTGCTCTATCCCAATAGGCACGCGGTTTAAGAAATCCGCCAAATCTTCATAAGGGCCTCCCTCCTCACGCTCTTGGCCGATGCGTACCCCTATTTTTTCGTCTAAACTGCGCAGCAGCACAAACCCCAAATAAATGGTGGTTCCATCAATGACCGTAGGATAATCGCCGTGCTGCACACAGGGTGCTTCTATTCGCCCCCCACTCCTACGCGCTTCATGCACGTAAAACTCGGTCCTATAAAACCCACCGAAATTATTGATCACCGCCACCATGTACTCCAACGGGAAATGTGCTTTTAGGAAGAGGCTTTGATAGCTCTCCACCGCATAGGAAGCACTGTGTCCCTTGGCGAAGGCGTAGCCGGCAAAACTCTCTATTTGCCGCCAAATTTCACGGCTCAACTCCTCACTATACCCACGCTCCCGACAATTCTCAAAGTATTGATTTTCAATATTTTGAAACTCTCTTCTTGAACGATATTTTCCCGACATCCCCCGCCTTAATACATCGGCCTCTCCTAAGGATAACCCCGCGAAGTGATGGGCCACCTTAATCACATCTTCCTGATAGACCATTACCCCGAAGGTATCAGGCATGATCTCCAACATCACAGGGTGTGCTTCTTTTCGACGCTCCGGATCTGTGAAGCGCAGAATATACTCGCGCATCATACCACTATTACTCACGCCCGGCCGTATGATGGAGCTTGCCGCCACTAGTCCCAAATAGGTATCTACCTTCAACTTCTTCAGCAACATCCGCATTGCTGGGGATTCCACATAAAAGCAACCTATGGCTAATCCATTGCGCAATAAGTGTTTGATCTGCTCATCGGCCTTAAAACGCTGCAGGTCTCGTATATCGATGTTCGGATGCTGGGGCCTATTCTTCGCAACAATGGCAAGGGTATCCTGAATCTTGGAGAGCCCGCGTTGGCTGAGGATATCAAACTTATGCAGCCCAATATCTTCCGCGACAATCATATCAAATTGGACAGTGGGAAAGCCTTTGGGCGGCAGGAAGGTGGCGCTGTGGTGATGCAGGCTGCGCTCGGCAATCAATATCCCGCCTGCATGAATGCTCAAGTGGCTGGGAAACCCTTGTATGTAGGTGCTGTAGCGAAGGACTAAGTGCGAGAGTTGGTCCAGGTTTGAGGAGGAGATGGCGCCCTTGCTGAGTTTGTCGATTTCGTGTTTGGGCAGGCCGAAAACCTTCCCCAACTCTCGCACCACAGAGCGGTATTGAAAGGTGTTGTAGGTCGCCAGGAGTGCGGTGTGGGGAAAGCGTTTGAAGATGTATTGGGTGATGTCCTCCCGATCGCGCCAGGAGAAATCGAGGTCGAAATCCGGTGGCGACGAGCGGTGCAAGTTGATGAACCGTTCGAAGTAGAGGTCCAGTTCGATGGGGTCTACGTCGGTGATTTTTAGCAGGTAGGCAACGATACTATTGGCACCGCTCCCCCGCCCTACATAGAAGTAACCGCGTTTCTGTGCGTAGTTTACGATGTCCCAATTAATCAAGAAATAAGCTACGAAGTGCTTCTTTTCGATGAGGTCGAGTTCCTTTTCAATGCGCTCGCGAACTCGGAAATCGGCGTGGGGGTATCGATATGGGAGGCCGTCGAAGCAGAGTTTGCGCAGGAGTTTAATGTCTTTTTCTGCAGAGCCTGAATAGGTCTGTAGGTTGAGTAGTTCTGATTCCTCGGGCAGTGTGATACGGCAATCCACTAGGATTTGTGCTGCATTGCGCAGAAGCTGGGGCATGGCGGCATAGGCATTGCGAAGGGCCTCATCGTTTAGGTAGAGGTCCTGTGGACTCCCCTGCTCTTCCTGCGGGAGTTTGCTGAGCAAGGTGTTCTCGTCGATGGCTCTAAGGAGGCGGTGTGCGTTGTGATCGCGCTTTCCTCGGAAGGTGGCGGTAGGAAGGGCTACTAATTTGTGCAGGTGGGTCTTCCACTTTCGAAAAGGAATGGAGGCAACTTCCTGTGGAGGAATGCCGACAAGCTCGTTATTTTGGAGTTGGTCAAGCGGGACCTCGGTGGTGGAAGGATATATGACCCATGCTTGGCTTAAGGCTTGTAGTGGTGGACGATCGGGAAAACGCACTTTATGATGAAGATGCCAAGAAAGGTGGTCATTGATTTGGCGCATGCCTTCCCAATTCTTCGCCAGGAGGATGTAGCATTGCTGGATGCCGTTACGAAAGTCGACCCCCACGGCAGGGCGCTTGGTGGGATGTTTTCGCATGAGATAGAGCACCGTCATGCACGCCGAGGTATTGTTGATGTCGGTCAGGGCCATGGTTGGCCAGGGCTGGTCCTCTAAGAAGGCCATCCATTCTTTAGGCGATAGAATGCCATAGCGCAAGCTGTAGTAACTGTGCGTATTCAGTAGCATGAGTGCAGCTGCGTTCTAAAATCCTAGGTCCAATTTTCGTTGACGTGCTTGGGTCATGCCCATGCCCTGCAGAGATAGGTGCGAATAGATTTCATAATCGTATTCGGGGACCAGGCGCTGGCCGATGGGCTTGAGGAGCTCAGGACCATTGGCTTTAGGGCTCTTAATGGCCGCTGAGATGGGATAAGCATTGAGCTCTTCCGAGGGATAGGGCTCCAATAGACCGGTCACCTCCGCCAGCGGCATTTCACTATTCAACCACACCTGCTCATCTTCCTCATGCAGGATGACGGGCGAACGGTGGTGATTTATGGCTGCGGTAATCTTGTTCTGTACGGTGGTGATGATGGCGAAGCTATCGACCATCTCTCCTGTATCTGGATTGACCCAAGTATCATAGATTCCCGCAAAAGCAAAGGGCGCCCCGTCCCTCTTGTAGACTACATAGGGTTTGGACAAGCGCTCTTTTTGCGGACCTTCAATAAAGGCGTCGGCCAAGACTAGGCAGCGTTTGGAGCGAATACTTTGACGGAAGGCAGGCTTGGTGGTAATGCCCTTGGCGCCGCGGTAAGAAGGGTCATTCTCCGAGTTGTGATCGCCTTCGGAGCGGGCATTGAACAAGTGGAAGGGCTTCTTCGCCCAATACGGGGTAAAGCCGAAGCGGTAATGCTTAATTACGCCGGGGTGTTCCTGAGTAATAACGGCACCTAAGTCCCCTATGCTCGTGTTGGTATTAGGGGCATAAAGGTCTGGGCGCTCGACAAGGGCGCTAAAGCGTTTCTCTACCGCTTTGATTTTACTGATGTTGACGTATCTACCGCACATGGTACTTCCTCTCTCTAAGTTAAGTTCTTTTTACTGATGTCTATTGGCCAATAACGGCGGCGGTTCCCCATTAAAAGGGTTCGTTCGCCCGATGGTTTTGGCCCCGAGTGAAACCGCCCGGAGTACGGAACGGTCGCCAAAACGCTGGCGAATATGGTCCATGGCGCTGTAGAGGTTGCTCAGCTCTTCGCTCTCCTCAAAAAGATTCATCTGGTAGCCGCCGCCCACCAAATGTGAACAGCGCACTCCTATTAAACGCACCAATAAGCGGCGGTCATAGAGTCGCTTGAAGAGCTCCTTCACCTTGGGGATGAGGATATGGTCCGCCGCAGTGTAAGGAATTCGCGCTTGAAGGGTGTGTGTATTGAAGTCCGAATAACGAATCTTCACTGTGATGCAGGAAGTGAGTTTATCCCCACGACGCAGCTGGTAGGCTAGGTTCTCCGTCATGGCGACGATGATGCCTTCTAGCTTGACCATGTCGATGGTATCCTTAGCAAAGGTGCGCTCGGTAGAAATGCTCTTGCGCTCTTGGTAAGGCAGCACAGGGCTTTGATCCACTCCCTGGGCCTTGTGCCAGATAATGGATCCGTGCTTGCCCATGACGCTTTGCATCATCTCTAGCGGCATCTCTTGTAGGGTCTGTATCCTGCGTACCCCAAGGTTGCGAAGGGTTTGGTAGGTCTTCTCTCCTACCATTGGGATCTTGCGTACGGATAAGGGGGCAAGAAAGGGACGCTCTAATCCTTTTTGGACGTAGATCTTGTTGTTGGGCTTGGCTTCCCCGGTGGCCACCTTACTAACCGTTTTATTGATGGACAGACCAAAGCTGATGGGAAGACCGGTCTCTCGTATGACCTTATCGCGGAGTTCACTGGCAAATTTGAAGTTGCCAAAGAAGCGGTCCATGCCCGTGAGATCGACATAAAACTCATCTACCGAGGTCTTCTCGTACACGGGCACATCTTCCTTGATGACGTCCGTCACGAGGTTGGAGTATTTGCTGTAATTCGCGGAGTTGCCACGGATCACAATGGCTTCCGGACAGAGCTCACGCGCCATTCGCATGGGCATGGCAGAGTGTACCCCGAACTTTCGGGTTTCATAGCTACAGGCCGCAACGACCCCACGGTCGCCTGTGCCGCCGATGATAATGGGCTTACCGCTCAAACGGCTGTCCATCAGGCGCTCAACAGAGACAAAAAAGGTGTCCAAATCCAGATGTAATATGGAGCGGTCCATGTTCCTACAGGTTTGTTTTAGGGGTGTTTACAGCCTATTCGAGCGGCACTAAGGCCGCTCAAACAAAGGATCTATTATGTTAAAAATGCTTAGTTGTCTTTCAACGTACTCATCTCCTTACGCAGGTCTGCCACCATGTGCATCAACTGTGACATCTCCTGGTTGGTTCCCGCTGCAGGAAGCTCAAAGCTGGTATATCCTACGGCTTTCCATGCCTCCACTAATCGGTCCACAGGGACGGTATAGGGTGCAAACTGTGGGTTATCAGATTTGAGCATCAGCTCGCCGACGTGCAAGTTGTTGATCACGCGCTTGTAGACCACGCCCTCGTCCTTGGTAATAAGCACATAACAATCGTCATTGCGGATGGACTTCCAATCTTGTACATATTCTGTAATGACGTAGGCACCCGGTTTAATGGGCAGCATGCTTTCCCCACGGATTTGGAATACGCGGTACGTACGGTCTTGCGGCAATTCTGGGAAGGGCATTGAAAAACGCGGCAAGGCACCAATGTAATCTGCGTCGCCATACCCCGCGAGGTATCCCGCAGAGGCCTTTACCGGTACCAATGTCCCCAACTCTCTTTCGTCCGTGCCGTCTACCACTACCGGGAGAATGCGCAACTGCGCACCACTAACATCGGCCTTGGGAATGGATCCCCCACCAGAGAGGTCCTTGTTCACGAAATCATCGAGTCGCACCTGAAAGTACGCCGCCAAATGCTGCAAAGTGTGCAACCTAGGCTCAGCCCTACCTTCTTCGTAAGCGCCTATCATGGCGCGCTTTACACCAATCTTTACCGCCAACTGCTCTTGAGTCAGCGCCTCTTTCTTGCGAAGAAATTTCAAGTTGTTCTTTACGTAGTTCATACAGCGTATCTTTAAAAGATGAATACAATGCTAATTTAGTTAGAATTCTAATATTTTCATCATTTGTGCAATAATTTTTTAAGGTGGCCCTGAAAGAAGTTCTAAATACGTGTACTGTCGCTAAGGACGAGGCCTATGCCTACTGGATTCAGGAGGCTTTGGTGGAAGCCGATGTGCTCGAGGAAACGGTAAAGTTTGCCTTTGAAGGGACGGATAAGGAGCGTACCAGGGCATGCTGGATTTTGCACCATGTGGGCGACCGTAAGCCCGAGCTTTTATTGGGGTTTGTGGGGAGGATGATGGACCAATTGGACCATGCGAAAACAGATGCCGAAGTGCGGTTTATTCTTCGGTATTTCTCCAAATATGAGCTTCCACAAGGCGAAGAGGCGCAAGGCAGGCTGCTGGATTACAGCTGGAAATGCATGATGGACATGCAAGCTGCAGTAGCCCCGCGCGTGTACGGGATGACCATAGCCTATAGGATGGTTCGGGCGTATCCGGAATTGGCCCCAGAACTGGCACAGACCTTAGAAACCATTATAGAATACGGCAGCGCCGGAATGAAAAATCGCGGGGATAAAATCTTGAAATGGCTGCGTAAAGACGGCCTACTCTAGCGGATAACCGGCCATGGCATTGCCCGCCAAAAATCCACCGGTCCATGCGGCCTGGAAGTTGAATCCACCGGTGATGCCGTCAATGTTTAGGATCTCTCCTGCCAAATATAGATTCGGGCAAATTCGACTTTGGAAGGATTTAAAATCAATCTCCTTTAAATCTACCCCACCCGCAGTGACAAACTCTTCCTTGAAGGTGCTCTTACCGGTGACTTGGAATACAGCGCCGGTGAGCTCGCTACATAAATCTTTCAGTTGCTTACCTGAAACATCGCCCCAAGTCGCAGTGCTCTTAATACCCGCAGCCTCCACCATAGATTTCCACAGGCGCAACGGAATGCCAAACATCGCGTGGTTGCCCAATCGCTTTTTACCGTTGGACTTTTTCTCATCTGATAAGAGGTCGAGCACCTCCTCTTCATCGCGCCCTAGCCAATTGATCAGGATGGGGAATCGGTAAAATCTATCGCTCAGTTCTCGGGCGCCCCAAGCGCTCAAGCGAAGAATAGCGGGCCCTGAGAGCCCCCAGTGGGTAATGAGCAGCGGTCCCTCGGCTTCCAAATCTGAAGCCGCAATTTGAACGCTTGCATTTGGCATACTAATGCCACTCAAACCCTTGATTCTTGGGTCTTTGATATTAAACGTGAAGAGCGAAGGCACGGGTTCAATGATCTTATGGCCCAATTTTTTCAGCCCGTCCCACATCGCTTTGGACGATCCTGGAGCAATCATCAAAGCATCGCAATCATAGGTTTGACCTGCATTGGTCACTACCTCCCATCGGTCGCCGTCTAAAGGCTGGAAGGACTTGACCCCAGAAGAAGTCAGCACTTCAATGCCGTTGGTTGATGCCATTTCTTTCAGGCAGTCGATGATGGTTTGAGAAGAATCGGTCACCGGAAAAACGCGGTTATCGGATTCAATCTTGAGCTCTACACCCCGATCAGCAAACCATTCCATGGTATCGCCGGGCTGAAATTTGTGGAAGGGCCCCAGGAGCTCACGGCTACCACGAGGATAGAATTGGACCAATTCCCTTGGATCAAAACATGCGTGCGTCACGTTGCAGCGCCCGCCACCACTGATCAAAACCTTGCCTAATACATCCTTACCCTTTTCTAATAAGGTAATGTTGGCTGCTGGATTAGCCTCGGCACATGCGATGGCTGCAAAATAACCTGCAGCCCCTCCTCCGACAATGATGACGCGTTCACTCATAGCGCAAAATTAAGGCAATTTTGGTCGTAACATGAGTGTTTAAAAACTAACAATGATGTAATTTTGCAACGCAAAGCATAGAAAAAATGAATTTACGTGAAGCTTTGGAGGAATGCCTCCGCAAACGTCCTTTCGTAGAGGAAGCCCTTCAAGACGATTTGATCAACCTCAGTTCCTTGGCCCGCGCCATCAAGCCGGACATCGAATACCTTATCGGTAAAGAAATCAAGGAAAGTGC
>JAYPCB010000002.1:19970-29292 GCA_038124525.1 Cryomorphaceae bacterium | reverse complement strand
GAAACCCAGCTCGGCATTACCAAAGACCTCTCTTCCATCACCTTACGCCTGCCCAACAGCAGCTCGGAAGTCATCGGTCTCTATTACTTTTTCTTCAAGCACATTGCCTCAGCTGGTGTGCCCATCAAGGAAATCATCTCCACCACTAACGAGGCGACATTCATTGTCCACAACGACGACGTCAATGCCGCTTTCGCCACCATAAACACCATCAAGCGCGCCCAGTAGGGTGTTGATAACCACGAGTTTTCCACCTTTTTTGCATACGTTATTCTTTGGGTCCAATTTCTTGGGACTAACCTTTAATGTTATACGTATGGAAAATCAAGTCCAACTTATTGGCAACCTGGGCATGAACCCGGAAGCCAAAGACATCAATGACACGGTGAAGGCCACCTTCACCCTCGCCACCAATACTGTGTATAGAGACAGTGATGGCAACAAGAAAACCATGACCGACTGGCACAATATTGTCGCTTGGGGCGGATTGGCTCAAACCATCGAGCAGTACGTCAAAAAGGGCGATAAAATTGGGATCTCGGGCCGATTAGTCACTCGCTCCTACGAAGACGAGAAGGGCAACAAGAAGTATTTTACGGAAGTAATTGCTCGAGACATGCTCTTACTCGGCAACAAAAAGTCCGGCGAAAATTGATGCCTGGACCCACACCAGGCCTCCGGCCTGGTGTGGTCCTTACAAACTCAAAATTTTTCCTTCCTCAAACAGATAGTCCCCAAAGTGGCCATTGACGGGCTTCTCAAGCTCCAGGGGCTGCACCAAAGCGATGGCGCTACCATCGACTTCCTTCATACGTGGTTTGGCCTTTAAATCGCCAATATCGTCCACGAGATATACATAGTCGGCTGCATGACCATTAATAAAATGGAATCGCTTAATAGCCACATCCACACGCATGTGAGCGTAAAGTACATTAGTAAATACCCATTCTAACTGGCCTTGTTCGTTCAAAGGCAACTGATCATAGACCTTCGAAGGACTCTCATCAGCGCTGATGGTGGCCAAAATGGTACGTAATCCGAACTCGCGCGCCGCACGACGTTCGAGATCACCTTCTTTTACGCCACTTTCAATGAGGATATTGGCAATGCCATTGGCCATGAGGTAATCCCCGATGGCAGTGGGATAATATTCATCTGTATACCTTCCAACACCAGTTAAATCAACCTGCATGGAGGATAGCGCATTACCCAATCTATTCATCAGGGCACGACGCATAGGCGTGATAGTACGAGTAATTTCGGCGCTTGGCACCAAAAGGGAGGTATATGCTGAATGACCACCGACGTGGAATATGGTTCGCTGATCGTGCAGGTTGAAGCACAATTCAGGTTCATGCATCTTGATCCAACCTACCAGTTTGGCACTTTCAATGGTCTGAAAGCTATTAAAGTCTCTGTTCAGGTCTATGCCTAATCCATTACGGCGACTATAACGTACATAGGCATCGGGATTCACTACCGGCATGAGATGAAGGGTAAACCCCTCTAAATCAATTTGTTTCTTTTGAAACAGTTCAATGAGCGACAGGATGATAAATACTCCCGTGGTTTCGTTGCCGTGCATACCGGCCCAAATACAAATAGAACGCGGGCCATGGCCTAAGGTGGTGTAGAGTAAGGGGCGTTCTTCACTGGAATACCCGATAATTTCCCAATTATGTGCTGATTGCAGCCCTGAATATGGGATATACCACTGTTTATCAGTTAAATATGTCGAATCGAAATTCGTAGACATTCTCGTAGATTTATAGGGAAAGTTACATCACAACTGTGACATTCTCCCAAATACAAACATTATGATCGCCAGAAACTTGATCTACGCTTCGTTGTTCGCCATTGGAACATCATGTGTTACAAATGAAACAACTGTAACTATTGGCTTCGGCAGCTGTAACGAACCCTCACAAACACAAGACCTTCTCCCCACCTTAAGTAAAGCATTAGATACACTCGACCAGTACATATGGCTGGGAGATAACGTATATCTCGTGGACGGTCAATGGAATACCTATGCGGCCACCATGGGGCGCTACAACGAGGTTTTTGGGGGTGATGCTTTCCAGGAAATCCTAGGTAAGAGTCAGCATCTGGCCATTTGGGATGATCACGATGCCGGTCCTAACGATTGTGACCTCACTACGTTTAGTGGTTTCGCGACCACCATGCAGGCCTTTAAAGACTTCTGGCAGCCCTCCTACCCCCAACCAGATTCTACGAGTTACTACGGCCGTACGTTCTTAGCGGAGGGTAAGATAGATATCTACCTGCTCGACAATAGAAGCTTTCGCACCCACAAAGACAGCGCAAATGCTACTGTCTTTGGGACGGAACAACTGAATTGGTTCCATAAAACCCTTCAACAATCATCGGCTGAGGTGCATTTGATCTGTATGGGCGGTCAACTGCTCAATACGGCCCAAGTCTTCGAGAACATGAGTAACTACCCAGCAGAGCGTAAAACGCTGCTGCAATGGCTTTCTGGGGCCCCTGGCGCACCTATTGTACTCACTGGAGACCGTCACAGCGGTGAAATCAACCTGTTAGAACTCAATGGTAAAGCCATCGTAGAAGCTTGTGCTTCGCCAATTACAGCCAATGCTCACCCCCATCACGACGAGGAAAACACCACCAGAGTGCACGAGGGCACCACGGACACGCAACATTTTGGAACACTACGGTTGAATCATTCGAAAGACCAGTGGCACATTGTGGTTTCACTGATTGATGCATCGGGCGAAGCACTGTTTCAATACGAATACGAGGTGTGAAACACACACTAGTTTAAACTCAAATCATTGTTTATCAATGCATTGAACACGTTGAATTAAACTAACACACTTCACGAAGAACTCCGTAAAAACCCGCCCCCATTTTCATTGAAAATTTCATTTGGAATACGTTTGAGGGGAATTTCAATTGTATTACATTTGTAACTATGGAGGATGTAGTACGTCGAATTCAGGAGTATATGGACCAAAGCGGCCACAATGCCACATCGCTGGCGAAGGCCATTGGCATGAACCGTCCTACCCTTGTACATATTCTCAACGGCCGTAATAAGCCGAATCTTCAATTGCTCCAACAATTGGCCCTCTTTGATACTTCCTTAGATATTCGCCACCTCCTGACGGGAGATCATCGCACAGAAGAACCGTCTCTAGAGGTTAACACAGAGCTGCCTCCTACTCCATCAGAGCCTCCCGCAACAAAATCCTCAGAGAAACTGTTGGTATTAAATCCAAACGGGACGTGGAATACCTATACCAAAGAAGCGTAATCCGCGTATATTTGTAGGGAATTCACAGGACTATGATGACAAAGAATAAAGTACTACTAGGATTGATTATTGTGGCGTTGGCATCTCGCATCGCCCCACATTACCCTAACTTCACTGCCATGGGAGCCCTAGCCTTCTTCGGTGCTTCCCGCATCAAGAGCTTATGGGGATCTCTAGCGTTGGTGGTGGCTACCATGATGATCAGTGATTTGGTCATCAACAATCTTATCTACCCTACTGGTGAATTCGTTCTAATGTATTCAGGATCGCTCTTTACCTACGCCGGATTCGCTGCCTATGTACTGCTCGGCCGCAACGCAACGAACATGAGAAATGGTTCGGCGCTGCTCGTTAGTGGTTCTGTAGCGTTCTTCTTGCTCAGTAATCTTGGTGTTTTCCTAAGTGCCTACAGCTTGTTCCCTATGACTTGGGGAGGATTGATGGCCACTTATGCCGCGGCCGTTCCTTTCTACGCACCTGAGTTGATCTCCACAGCATTGTTTAGCGCGATGGCGTATGCTGCAGAGACCAAATTCAGTAAGGTTAAAGCTTAATAGATGACCTGGCGGGGAATGACACCCGCAGGAACTGTTTCCAACAAATCACCTGAAGTCGAATACACGCGCAATTCACCGTTGCTCGCGTAATCTTTGGCGTCCAAGAAATATAGATTGCCCGCGTGTGCATTCAATTTGTAGCCACCGGGCAAGGTCATGGTAGACGTTTGCCAGTTCTGACCTGGAGTCCATTTTACAATGGCCCCGTCGTAGCTGTTGTTCAAGAAATAGCCGTTCGTACCATCACTTGCCAAAGAAATTGCGTGCTTGTTGGTATTCGGAGCGACGGCTTGCTCTGAGAACCCTGAACCTGTGTATTTCCAGATGCTGGATTTCGTATCAGGACTAACGCCCCAGTTCTGCTCTCCAGAGTTCATTACAAATAGTTCGTTGCCAATGACTGCAAAGGAGTTGGGTACATCACCGGTGTTGTGCAAGGTCACTTCGTAAGTATATACATTGATCTCGGCCACCTTGTAGGGACCTTCATAGGTTCCTACGCCAACAAACAGCTTATTTTCAAAGACCATCATCTGCTCCGAGAAATTTCCTACGTAGATACTATCTACTTGGGCGCCAGTTTCCTTAGAAAGCACGTATACCGCGCTATCCTTCCAGTTAGATACAAAAATATTGCTGCCGTGAGCCGCCAAATAACGAGGTTGCTCTAGATCCACAGTCCACTTGTGCTGCAATGTATTTCTGTTTATTGCGCGCACCTTATTGCTGTTGTTGATTGTGATAAATAGCAAAGAGTCGCTCTCCAGCATGTGCTGAGCAACGTTGCCCAATGGAAAGCCGTTCTCTAAAGCGAAGGCAGATTCAATGATGGTGTCCGCATCATATGCGGTAATAGTACCTGTACCCGCACCAAAAGGTCCTTCGTTGAGGATAAGGTGCAAATCTGTGTAGAATCCTGAAGGACCTGAGGTGGGTGGCGTTTTGCCACAAGATGCTAGGGCTAATGCTGCAATGATGGCCAGGGATGATGAAATTCTCATGTGTTATGAATGTAGTTTAATGTTCAATAAATAGGTTCTGCCCGGCATAGGATAATATTGGTAGAATTGGCGCTGAGCTCCCGTAATGTTCTCAATGCGGAATACCCATTGCCAACGCTTGCTCTTACTGCTCAAAGAATATGCCAAATCCACCCAAGATTGGGCCGGCAACTCTCCCGTTCGAGCATTGTCGCGAAGCGTGTGCCGAAGTCCCGTGTAATAGCCGCGCAACATCAAGGTCCCTACGGGCAATTCTTGCTCTATGGTATATACCGCTTGTAAGGCCGGTCTATAGATCAACTGCTTCCCGATAATATTGGCGTTATTCGAGGCTACATCTAGGATACGGCTGTATTGATGGGTGGTGTTAAAGGCATGTTGTTGATGCCATATTTTCCGCTGCACCCCTAAGTAAGTGGTGCTGGTGTAGACGGAATAATAGTTTTGCGGGGTCCAATTTCCATCGCTTCCCGGCGCCCATTGAATCATCTGGTCGTAATACAATTGGTCCGATGTGAAACGAATGGTCCACGTACCCTCATGTTCCAAAGAATATTTAGCCCCATACGAACGTTCTGCGCTCACTCCTGCATTGCCTCCAGGGTTCCAATACATCTCGTTAAGCGTGGGCAATCGATAATAGCTCCCCACCGACCATTGCTGCAGCCATGGTTTTTTTGAACGCGAATACAGGGCATAGGCACTCCAATACAACTGGTTGTGGTACTGCGCGGCTTTCAGTACGACATTCCAGTCTTGGCTCGGCCTTAGGTTCAGCTGTACCTGTGGCATCCAAACCGTTGCTGTTCTGTTCGTCCCCCCTGCCGTGTATCGGTTCAACGACAGGTGTGCATGGTAACGTTTTTCCGTGCGAGTGTATTGAGCAGTAAATTGGCCAAAGGTATTGGTATCGCGCAGCGTCCAAGAGGACATGGTATCGGTATAGGCCTGCCATTCTTGCGAAGCAAACAGCTTAATCTCGCTGTGTCCCCTTTTTAATTTGTATTTGAACCGCAACACCTCGTCCTCAAGATGGTTGATGTATTCTGTGCTTAGGATAGATCCGCTGTTGTTTTTTTCGCTCTGCGTATACCACAGATCGGAACTCCAATACGTTTTACCCATTGCTCCGCTAAAGCGTTGTAGATACGTAAGGTCGCCATATCCGTTGCCGACCATTCTTCCTGCTAATGCCCCTAATCGATAATCATATTCATTCTCGCTACTGGTAAATCGTACGATGCTTTGATAGCGAATCTTGGAGAAACTTCCCCACGAATGGGCGTTTAGCGTACGTTCACCTAAGCTCGTTAAGCCCACGGTGGTCGTTGTTCCCCGTCCAGTTTTCGGGCTTAAATTCAAATCTAACGCCCCCATGGAGCCCATATTGGATGAAGCGCCGCCATTAATACCATCCACGATGGAAGTGGTACTCAGCATCAAGGCGGGAACTAAGCTTAAATCCAACACCCCTGTGGCCATACTGCTGATATCTATGCCGTCCCAAAGTACCCGACTTTGCTCACTTGAAGCACCGCCAAAACTTGAAGCCACCACACTGCCCGGAGTATATTGCTTGAGATTGAATCGCGAATCCTTTTGTAGATAATCCGAGGCGCTTTCCACATCCGTGGCCAAGGAATCTGCTGAGGTACGGTATTCACTGCCTTTGGAGACCTGGCCAATGATATCGGCGGTCCAGAGCGTATCTACTTGGCCCCACATCAACGTAGGGCACGCTACGGCTAGAAAAAGAAGCGTTTTGTTTTTCATCCTATTCCAGTGCTTGACCCAGAGCACCATTAAATATTCTTCATAGGCCAAGTCTTCTGGCTCTTCGCTCCCACACCTTCCTTCCCGCCTATGGCAGTGGCTATTGGTGCTTTCCACACGAATTACAGCTTCTGGCAAAGCCCCGGACTCCCACCGGGTTCCTTCTTCGGTTCAACTTCCGCTGAACAACCTATGGTATAAAGGTACGCTTATGAATAACGCCCAAAGAGCTTGAGCGCACTATTATATGAACTTTCTAATTGTAAAGGATCCACGGTACAGTCGAAGCCACCAGCGGTAACGACGCTCAAAACCTTTTCTGTAGGCATGTTGCCGATCAAGGCATCACTGGCAAAGGGACAACCGCCAAAGCCACGCAGCGCTGTATCTATTCTTCTACAACCTTGCTTTATGGCCTCTTGGGCCTTCGCAGCTGCTTCCCCGTAGATACTGTGCATGTGCGCACCCCAGGGCACTGTCGACTCCGTATTCATCAATGCACTCAAGATTCCCACCTTCTCTAAGGTGCCTTGCCCTGTGGTATCGCTCAAAGACACAATATCAGCGCCACATTCCACGGCTTGATGCAATCTTTCCATGACCATATCTACATCATAGGCTTCCCCATAGGGATTTCCAAAGGCCATGCTGAGGTATACGACGAGTTCTACATGGTGTGCGGAAGCTAAATCTTTTACTCGCTTCAAATCTTCAATGGCCGAAGCTATGTCCTTTCTAGAATTGCGTTGTTGAAATATTTCACTCACACTAAAGGGGTAACCCCAAGCGTCAATGAAATCATATTGTGCAGCGCGTCTTGCTCCGCCTTCGTTGGCAACGATTGCCAGCAGCTTAGTCGGGCTCTTTGATTTGGCTTCCTCTAGCGCCCCAAATAGCTCATAAGCATCGGCCATTTGCGGCATGGCACGGGGGCTGACGAAACTACCCGCGTCTAGGGTATGGAACCCGCATTGCAATAATTGCTTGAGGTAGGCTACTTTTTCCGAAGTAGGAATAAATTCATGTATGCCTTGCCAGGCATCGCGAGGACACTCTACAATAGAGATTTGGTTCATTTCTGAGGGTTGGATAGGTTCTCCCCCGAAATTACAAATTGCGGAGCATTCTACGCACCATCGCAGGACCTTCGTATAAAAATCCTGTCCAAACTTGTACTAGATCTGCCCCGGCGTTCAACTTCTCCTTGGCATCTTCGCCGGTGAAGATCCCACCTACTGCAATAATGGCAATAGAACTTTTAAGTCTTGAACGCAAATAAGCAATGACTTCCGTACTGCGTTCGCGCAATACTTTTCCGCTCAATCCACCGGCACCAATGGCCTCCACCTTAGATGCAGGCGTACGCAGGCCATCGCGAGAGACGGTCGTATTTGTAGCGACAATACCGTCTAGCTCCAAGCTATTGATGATGTCGATAATATCGTCTAACTGACCTTCCGTTAAATCTGGGGCGATTTTCAAAAGCAACGGCTTTTTACCCAAGGCATTATTCCTTTCCTGCACTGCTTTAAGCAGTTTTGTCAAGGGTTCTTTTTCCTGTAACTCCCTTAAATTCGGAGTGTTAGGAGAACTTACGTTGACCACAAAATAATCTACTACAGGATGCAAGGCTTCCACGCCCAAGAGGTAATCATTCAACGCCTCCTCATTAGGAGTCACCTTGTTTTTGCCAATATTTCCGCCAATGATCAGATCCGTTTTGCGCTTCATCAGTCGCAATACCGCTTCATCTAGACCGCCATTATTGAAGCCCATGCGGTTGATCACTGATTCATCTTCTACTAAGCGGAACAACCTCGGTTTTGGGTTTCCGGCTTGTGGCTTCGGCGTTAAGGTTCCTACTTCGATGAAGCCAAAACCGAAACTGGCCAACTCATTGTAGAGCTTGGCATCCTTGTCAAATCCGGCGGCGAGTCCTACGGGATTCTTGAAATTCAATCCCATCACCTGTTTTTCATGACCTTTGATAGAACCAAAGAACACATTGACCAATGATGCTACTCCTGGAATTCGGAAGGCCCATTTCAATGTCTTAAACGTGAAATGGTGGGCCTGCTCGGCGTTAATGAGGAACAAAATGGGTCGGATGAGACTCTTGTACATATTAATATGATTTCAATCGGGCCAAATCTCTCTTGGCATCCTTCTCTTTTAATGACTGACGCTTGTCGTAGTTCTTCTTCCCTTTGGCCACCGCAATGTTGAGCTTAATCCAGCCTTTTTCACTGATAAAGAGCTTTGTAGGAACAACTGTAGTGCCTTGATCTTTGAGCGCTTTATCGATTTTATCGAGCTCCCTCTTGCTCAAGAGCAGCTTGCGTTCGCGGATGGGATCGTGGTTGAAGATGTTTCCGTGGGACCATTCCGTCACATTCATGCCCTTGATGAAAAGTTCACCACCGGTCAGATAGCAATACGCTTCCGCAATGGATGCCTTGCCCATGCGAATACTCTTCACTTCGGTGCCTACCAGTTGTAGTCCCGCGGTGTAAGTGTCCAACCATTCGTAATCGAACTTGGCGCGTTTATTTTTGATCTCCACAGATTTCATACCGCAAAGGTACGTTACTCGCGGTCTTTGAGCATCGGAACGAAGGCTGCATCTCCCAAAACCTTTTGAACAAAGGTGCCGTCGGTTTTTTTCTGAATTCGCACCATCTTTTGTTTAACCT
>JAYPCB010000002.1:0-19960 GCA_038124525.1 Cryomorphaceae bacterium | reverse complement strand
GAATGATCATAATTCCACCGGGCTTTAATTGCTTGAGCAGTTCTTTGGGCACATAGGGAGCGCCGCAGGTAACGATGATGCGATCAAATGGCGCAAAAACAGGCATGCCTTTGAATCCATCGCCAAACTTTTGTTCCGCTCGGTACCCTAAGATTTCCAGCATGTGCTGAGAAAAGTCAAAGAGCTCCTTCTGACGTTCAATGGTGAAGAGCTTCACGCCTAACTCACACAAGACCGCGGCCTGATAACCACTTCCCGTGCCTATTTCTAGGATTTTTTGCCCCCGTTCCACTTCTAATAATTCGCTTTGCCAAGCCACCGTGGACGGGTGAGAAATGGTCTGATTTGCAGCGATGGGAAAGGCTTTATCTTGATAGGCATGCTGGTGAAAACCACTTTCCAAAAACCAATGCCTTGGGATTTTATTCATCGCCTGTAATACGTGATCCCCAGCTATACCCTTCTCTTTTAAGGTATTGCATAAAATGGCGCGCTGGCCTTGATGAATGGAGGAATCGGTCATTTTCACAAGGTTTAAATTACGCGCTCGGATAGGGATTCTCCGAACTAAATAAGGGTTGTTTTTAACAAAATAGAATTGGACCCCAATCATTACCTTTGAATTCCATGAGAAACAGCCTCGTCTTGGCCATCGCCGTCCTCGCATTGCACCTACAAAGCTGCGACGTCCAACCTGCACCTGAAGTCGCTTACCTCACCGTAGATACCCTCATGGTTGCGCCCAAGGCAAACCAAGGCACCGCTTCTTCAAAATTGACCACACTTTGGATCGAACAAGATGGAGAGCAAATGGGCGCATTCACTCCACCGTGCACCATTCCGGTCTTTGCCCGAGAGAACACCACCATCCGGTTCATCCCAGGCGTTAACCTCAATGGTTCGTACGCACAGCGCAATCAATACGAGATGCTATCTCCAAATAGCGTAACGTGGGACTTGGTGCCGCAAAGCACTAAAAATGTAGCCACTACCAGGACCACCTTCGAATATAATACGGCTTATACCTTGGAAGTTTTGGAAGACTTCGACGACGTCGGCTTGAATTATGTGCAAACCATCAAGAGTGATACTACATTGCAATTGACCGCTGCAATCGACGAAGCGTTGAATATTGATGGTGAATGGCCCAATAAGAGCGGGAAATATGTCCTGCCTCCTATGACTCGTGGGGAGTTCAAGACCTTGCAGGCCTTTGATTTGCCGAAATACGGCGCAAATGTTTGGATGGAAATTGACTATAAAACCGACGTGTCCCTGACCTTCGGAATTTTCGCAAACGAACCGCTGCAAAGCATTCAAGCCCCTGTGGTTACGTTATTTCCGAACGATGAATGGAATAAAGTATATATCAACCTCGTTACTGAAGTAAGTGCGTACCCCGCCGCCCAAGATTACCACCTGTTCTTCGGAAGCATCAACACTTCTCAGGACACGACTACAACGTATATTGATAACATTAAACTGTTGTATTGAGTTATTCTAAGCGCATAGAAAGGGTCCAATTCTGGGCATACCTACTGACCGATTCCCTCAGCGGTGCCCTTGCATATACCGCCTTGCACATTGTGCGAAAGGTCTATGTTGAGCCTATTAAATTTGGACAAGAGGTGGCCATCAAGTTTGACGGTAAGTTCTTCCTAGGACTACTATTGACCACTTTGGTATTTCTAGGCATCAGCGGACTGAGCGGGATCTACAGAGATTTGGCACGTAAATCAAGACTCGCCCTCGTATTCAATACCGTAGGCGGCGTGATGATTACTGCGGTCTTACTCTTCTTCGCCATTTTCCTGGATGATTTCGTCAAAAACTACAGCCAATACTACCTCACCTTGGGGACCTATGTGGGCGTGTTGTTGTTCATCAGCATGAGTTTCCGATTAATTTGGAGCACCAGAGTCCGCATTCTCATCGATAAAAAGAAGCTCACCTTCCCCACCCTAATTATAGGTTCGGGCAAGGAAGCAGCGGATCTGTTGACCACTTTTACTAAGGATCGCAGTAAGGGTTACGACTTCAAAGGATACTTATCCCTAGACGGTAAAACCTCTGACGAGCGGATGAAGGCCATTCCTTATTTAGGTACCGCGTCCCAATTAACCGACCTGCTCAACGACAATATCATTGACGACGTCATCATTGCCATCCCTTCCGGCAACAGCGATCTCATCGCTCGAATGATCAGTACCATTGAAAACGTCAATGTGCGGATTCACGTCTTGCCGAACGTCTTCAGTATCATTTCTGGCCAAGTCCGCATGGAGAGTTTGGGCCGGTCCCTCATCGAAGTCAAGCGCGAGCTGATCAAGCCGCACGTCGCGTTCATCAAGCGCATCTTTGATATCGTGGTGGCTGCCATTCTTTTGGTTCTTTCCTCCCCGTTCGTATTGTTTTCCATGGCCATGATTGCTGTGGGTTCTAAGGGTCCAATTTTCTTCACTCAAGAACGCTTAGGAAAACACGGGCGCACCTTCCGCATCATCAAACTACGCTCGATGTATCAAGATGCCGAAGCCCAAGGTCCTAAGCTCAGCAGTGAAGACGATCCACGTATCACCCCTTGGGGACGCACCATGCGCAAGTTCCGACTCGATGAATTGCCTCAATTTTACAATGTACTGCGCGGCGACATGAGCATCGTGGGACCGCGTCCCGAGCGCAAATTTTATTTCGACCAAATCATAGAATCGGCCCCGCAATACCGCTACCTGCTTAGGGTAAAGCCTGGCATTACTTCCTGGGGGATGGTGAAGTTTGGCTATGCGGAGAACGTGGAAGAAATGCTCGAGCGCGCGAGATACGACTTGATCTACACCGAAAACATTACCCTTCTTAACGATATCAAAATCCTCTTCTATACCTTAGTCATTGTCTTACAAGGACGAGGCAAATAAGAACCACACAAACCCAAATACATGAAGAACATCACAGTAATCGGAGCAGGAACCATGGGCAATGGCATAGCGCATGTTTTCGCCCAAAGCGGATTCAACGTTCAACTCTTTGATATTAGCGAAGACGCCTTGCAGCGCGCCGTAGCCACCATTGGCAAGAACATGGACCGCCAAATCGCCAAAGAACTGCTCAGCGAAGCTGATAAGGCAACGGCGTTGGACAGATTACAAACGGGCACTGACCTTGGTGCCGCCGTGGCAGCCGCTGATCTAGTAGTTGAAGCAGCCACTGAGAATACCGCTATTAAGTTCCAATTGTTCAAGGATTTGGACGAATTGGCCCCAGCGAATTGTATCCTTGCCTCCAATACCTCTTCCATTTCCATCACCAAGATTGCAGCACAAACTTCGCGCCCGGACAAAGTGATTGGCATGCACTTCATGAATCCTGTTCCGGTGATGAAACTCGTCGAAATCATCAATGGATACAGTACTTCGAAGGAAACCACCGATGCGGTAGTTCAGATGAGCGCTTCTCTAGGCAAAGTTCCTGTGAGCTGTAACGACTATCCCGGCTTCGTCGCCAACCGCATTTTGATGCCGATGATCAATGAAGCCATCATCGCCCTGCACGAAAGTGTGGCCGGCGTGGAAGAGATCGATACCATTATGAAATTAGGTATGGCGCACCCTATGGGTCCATTGCAATTGGCCGATTTCATTGGCCTCGACGTATGCTTAAGCATTTTGAATGTGCTCTACGACGGCCTAGGAAATACCAAATACGCCCCTTGCCCATTGCTCGTCAATATGGTGACCGCAGGTAAGAAAGGGGTGAAATCCGGCGAAGGATTCTACGATTATTCAGAAGGCGTGAAAAATGCCAAAGTCAGTCAACAATTTATTTAATACCCTCACTATGAAACTACACGCTATTGCCGCTGCCCTACTGTTCTCAACGGCAGCCTTTGCCCAAGTAGATTTGATCAACAAGGTCAAAGACAACGGTGCCGATGCACCCCTAGGCTACGAATGGGAAACCATCGTAGATATTGAAGCAACCCCGGTAAAAAATCAAGGTGCCTCAGGAACTTGTTGGTCTTACGCCACGACCTCTTTTGTGGAAAGTGAGATGATCCGCATGGGCAAAGAGCCTATCGATATCTCAGAAATGTATACCGTGCGTAAGGTATACGAAGACAAAGGTGAAAAGTACGTTCGTCTACACGGCTATTTGAACTTCGCACAAGGCGGTGCCTTGCCGGATGTACTCTATGTCATCAAGCACTATGGGGCAGTACCGCAAGAAGTCTACAGCGGTTTGAACTACGGTACTGAGATCAACCGCCACGGCGAAATGGAAGCCTCACTGAAAGGGATCCTTGATGCCGTGATTGAAAACAAGAATGGCAAGCTGAGCCCAAGCTGGCAGAAAGGCTTCAACGGCGTATTGGACGCCTACCTTGGTGACGATCCTGCGCAGTTCGGATACAACGGGAAGACCTACACCCCACGCACCTTTGCGGATGAGGTGATCGGCATCAACCCGGATGACTACGTACAACTCACCTCTTGGACGCACCACGAGATGTATGCACCATGCCAAATCCAAGTACCAGACAACTGGACTTGGGGTACTTCTTACAATCTTCCCCTCGACGGAATGATGGAAGCCATCAACACCTCTCTTGAGGCAGGCTACCCTGTGGCTTGGGCTTGTGATGTGAGCGACAAAGGCTTCTCTATTAAAAACGGTATCGCCGTAATGCCTAACCAGAGCTGGAGCGACATGTCTGCGGAAGAAGCGCAGGCGGTGTACAGTGCACCACACGAGGAGGCAGTGGTTGACCAAGAAATGCGTCAGGAGCAATACGACAACTACCTCACCCAAGACGACCACGGTATGGTCATTCAAGGAATGGTAAAAGATCAAGAGGGCAACCTTTTCTACATCATCAAGAACTCTTGGGGTGATATCCCTAATGATTACCGTCCAGGATATTTGTATGCGTCAGAAAGCTACGTGCGCTTAAAAACCATCAGCGTGATGATGCACAAAGATTCTATTGCGAAGTCAATGAAAAAGAAATTGGAACTCTAAACCCGTACCACTCTAGTATTGAGCCGCTTACCCTTGGGTGAGCGGCTTTTTTTGTATCCGTTGAGAAACAGCACTCACCACCAAGGCAATACTCATCCCCAGTACTGCTCCGGCCATCACATCGGTGATCCAATGTGCCATTAAGTACACCCTGGAAACGGCCACGGCAATGGCACAGAAAGCGGCAAATACTTGGATCGCAGGACGGCGCCAATGCATGGATATAAGGGTGAAGAACACGAAAGCCGTGGTTGTATGACCGCTCGGAAAAGCGAATTGTAGCGGGAGTTCTAGATCTGTGGCCAATTGTGTTTGGCTCCACTCAATAACCCCCATAGGTCGCGGTGACGGCGCAAAGACGAACTTCTTTAATAATTGGACCAACAAACTTGATGAGATTCCAGCGGCCACAAACTCTCCGGCACGCCACCACGCCTTCTGTAAGGCATAGGCTATGATCACCAGTACAAACATGGGACCCTCGCCCCACCCTGTGATGAAGCCCATCCAAGTGTAGCCTCGAGGGGAATACCAATGGTTGTGCAAGGCTAATTGGGCCTCAATCTTATTTGGAAAAAAGGATAAAAAAATCCCGCAGGCCATAACAAATAGGACTGCGGGTATGCTGAAATACGGAATGTGCTTCATTATGCGCCGAGAATGTGCTGCAATTCGTGAATCTGGCTTTCCCACAATTGTTTAGCCTCTTCTACCTCATCATCTTCGGCGAAGTCCGTTACAATGATTGACGTATCATGCGTAATGGCATCTACCTCGATACGGAACTCGAAATAGCAATCCAGACCATCCTCTTCGTCACTCAACCAACGGAACCGGACCATTTTATCCTGTTGCTTTTTCAACAGTTTTGCTTGCTCCTCAGATCCGTCCCAAAAGAAAGTGAACATTTCCGTACGAGAATTTACATCATCGCAAAACCATTCGCTCAATCCCGAAGGAGTGCTCAAGAATGGAAAGAGCATTTTTGGGGAGGCGCGTAAGGGGAATTCTAGTTCAAATTTTTGTTTTTCCATGGTTGTTGTATCGTGTTTGCAATATAACACGGTGGGGCAAAATTCCAAGAGTTTAGCGGATTTTGTTAATTTCAAACCGCTATTCACACACTCGCATGAAACAAAACTCCTCCATCTTCACCCAAGCCATAATCTGGGTGGCCGCTCTTGGTTATTTCGTTGACATCTATGACTTGCTGTTATTCAGCATCATAAGAATTCCTTCCCTTCAGTCCATAGGCGTGGACAACGTCTCTGATGTGGGGCTATTGATCCTAAACACACAGATGTTCGGTTTATTGCTCGGTGGGATCCTTTGGGGAGTTTTGGGAGATAAATTAGGACGTACTAAGGTCCTATTCCTTTCCATCGCATTGTATTCCATTGGAAACATCATGAATGGCTTCGTTCAAACGGGCACGCAATACGCCATCATCCGATTCATTGCGGGCATCGGCCTCGCAGGCGAACTAGGTGCAGGCATTACCCTGGTCTCTGAGCTACTGCCAAAAGAAAAGCGCGGCATAGGTACTTCTGTAGTCGCGGGGGTCGGCCTGACAGGTGCCGTTCTAGCGTTCTTCATCGCCCAATGGTTTGATTGGCGCACCTGTTACTTCATCGGCGGTGGATTAGGCCTCGCCCTACTCTTGTTGCGATTAAGTGTCTTTGAAAGCGGCTTGTTCGAGAAGATGGAACAGAATACGGCAGTGGTCCGAGGCAACTTCTTCATGCTCTTTAATAAACGTGAACGATTTATGCGCTACCTGCGCAGCATTTTGATCGGCCTACCAACTTGGTTCGTCGTCGGCATCCTAATCAGCTTCTCTCCAGAGTTTGCACGCCAATTAGGCATCGAGGGCACTATCGATCCAGGCATAGGGATTATGATCTCGTATTCCGCCATCGCCGTTGGGGACGTAGTGATTGGACTTCTCTCACAACGTCTCCAATCCCGCAAGCAAGCCATGCATGTATTCTATGGCATTACCATCATAGGCATGGTCGTTTTCTTCACAGCCACCACCCCACTTCAATTGTACATTTCCACGGGCATCATGGGCTTTGGAACTGGATTTTGGGCCGTATTTGTCACTATTGGAGCCGAAAATTTTGGGACCAATTTGCGCGCCACCGCCGCCACCACCATCCCAAACATGGTCCGTGGATCTCTAAACGGCATCTCAGCCCTCTTCATCGGCCTCGGCAGCTACATGACTTACGTGGGAAGTGGTATAGCGACAGCCGTGATTGTCATGGCCATTACCTATTGGGCCATTTCAGGGCTTGATGAAACCTTCGGAAGGGATTTGGATTTTATTGAAGAGTAGCACGCTCGTTCGAGATTGCAAGCTTTTGCTGCGCAAAAGACTTGCGGACTCCGGTGGGGAGCTTTACACCAACAAGCCTTGAAGCGCCTTCAACGCTTCTGGTCTTTTTTCATGCCTATGCACTTTTGTGCAAGCACAAGTGCAGGCATAAAAAAAGCCTTGATGCTGTGCATCAAGACTTTCTTGTTGTAGCGAGAGAGAGACTTGAACTCTCGGCCTCCGGGTTATGAATCCGACGCTCTAACCAGCTGAGCTACCTCGCCATTTGGTGGGGTGCAAATATAAACACCGACAACATATTTGAAAGTCTTTTTTTAGATTTTAAAAACAAGAAGGTGGTAGATGAGTTATAGGGTAAAGCACTTTGTATTCCATGGAAACTTTGATTTACATCTTGACCGTCGGTTTTCTTGCCACAACCCTGATCACTTTTCGTGTGATTGACGCGCTGGCAAAGGAATTGGCCGAATTAAAAAAGAAACTCAATCAATGAAAAAAGTCGGCTTCTGCCGGCTTTTTTTTATCTCGTCATTTCTAGTTCATACAACCAGTAGAAACTGTTGCCCGTATTGGGATCGTAATCATAATGATTGTACTGCAAGTACATGGAATCCTCCGCTTCATTGATGTGCCAATTCACACAGAGCTCCCAGTTCATGAAGAATTGGTCCGTAGACCAAGAATATCCCCAATACTGGTACATATGATCGTTCAACGCATTTTCATTGATGATGAACCGACCACCTTTCTCTAACGTACATGTAGTGGAATAATCCTCATTCGCAGCCGGTAATTGGCCTACAGCGGCATGTTCACGGTGAACTTCCACGTTCCATCCACTGCGATAGAAGCGCTCTGTATTGGTATTCGTCGACTCCTGAGGCTCGCACGACAGCATCAATGCTGCTGCGAAGGTGAACAATAAAAGTTGTTTCACTGGTTGTAGATTGAGTGTGTTCAAAGTTACCATGAAAGAGCAAATTTTGGGCCAATTACTCCAAAGGTTTGTCCCAAACTCACATCACTCTTCCAACGCTTTGTTTTAGCCCGTGTAGTCGTTGAATTTTGACGGGCTTCGTGATAGTTCTCATAGACCACCTTTCCGATGAATTCACCGATGACTATACCTGCTACCACTTCACTTACCCAGTGGTTATGCCCTTCCATATTGTAGCACCATAAAAGAGTAACGACCGTATGTGGAATCCAATAGTTATCAAATACCCTACTTGTTACACTTGCCATAGCATAGTACATGGTGGCGTGATAGGAAGGAAATCCCGTTCCATAGGCTTTCGAACCCAGTATATTTAAATGCCAATTAAAGAAATCATACGGGCTTTCTACAAAAGGAAAAGAACTCTCTCTAGTACTCCCCCCATATTCACCTAAAGGCCTTTGGGGCCGATGTCTTCCTAAAACACTTTTCAAAATCAGGTGTGAAACGATATATGATTCGATAACCGCTTTGGTTGTTAATATCCCAGCCTCCTGAAGTTTTTCATTTCCGGTCAATAATCCTGCGGCATACATAGAAGCAAAACCGAAGTATAAGTACCCATCCTCTCCTCTAGTTGCTGATCTCAAAAATGGTGTCTGGTTTAATATTGGGGGAAATGAAAGGTATGGGTTTACATATCGATCCAGCGGCTCAATGTTCTCTTGAAAAAACTTCGTGGTTTGGTAATCTGTGGCCACTAAGGCAAAGAGCTTAATAGCATTTGCCGTTCTGTTGGGATTATTCCAAGGGCGTTGTATGATCGCCTTCGCATCATCATCGATGGTCATGATGGTATTGCGAATAATACCCAAGCGGGTTTCTTTGATGCTGCGATCCGGTTCAAACTGGATCTGCGCCTTCACGGCAAGCGATAAAAAAAGCGCTACAGCTAACCAGCCATAGCGCTCCATATGATGTTTCATTTTCAGAGGTTTGGTTGCTCCTCGAATTTACTTATTCCCAAGTAAACAATGGACGGTCTTGCATCATTTTAACCACTTCCTCGCCTACTGTCTTGATGTGTGCATCAGAATCAATGTTCATGACCACACGATCAATCAAATCAGCAATGGTGTCCATATCTCCTTCTTTCAAACCACGCGTAGTGATTGCAGGTGCTCCCAAACGAATACCCGATGTCGTGAAAGGACTCTTGTCGTCAAACGGTACCATGTTTTTGTTCGCCGTGATGTGCGCACGCACGAGGGCTTGCTCTGTAGCCTTTCCCGTAACGCCTTTGTTGCGCAAATCAATCAACATCAAGTGGTTATCTGTACCTCCTGAAATAATATCATAACCGCGGTCTACGAAAGCCTTTGCCATAGCTGCAGCATTTTTCTTTACTTGGAGCTGGTAGTGGAAGAACTCGTCGGTCAATGCTTCGCCGTAGGCAACCGCTTTTGCCGCAATAACGTGCTCCAACGGACCACCTTGGATCCCTGGGAAAATCGCCATGTCCAAGATGTTTGACATCATTTTCACCTCACCCTTGTTATTGGTTTCACCCCATGGGTTAGGGAAATCTTCGCCCATCATGATCATACCACCACGTGGACCACGCAAGGTTTTGTGTGTGGTTGTAGTAACTATGTGACAATGCGGCATAGGATCGTTCAAGATTCCTTTGGCAATCATACCTGAAGGGTGAGAAATATCTGCTAAAAGGATGGCACCTACCTCATCAGCGATTTCACGGAAACGAGCGAAATCAATATCGCGGCTGTATGCAGAAGCACCCGCGATGATCATGCGTGGCTTAGACTCCTTCGCTTTGGCCTCGATAGCATCGTAGTTCAACAATCCCGTTTCCTTCTCTACACCGTAGAATTCCGCGTTGTAGGTCTTTCCGGAGAAGTTCACAGGTGAACCGTGTGTCAAGTGACCTCCGTGGCTCAAATCAAAGCCCAATACTGTATCACCAGGCTTCATCACCGCTAGATATACCGCAGCATTAGCCTGAGAGCCTGAGTGAGGCTGAACGTTCACATATGCAGCGCCGTATAGCTCCTTCGCACGATCACGCGCCAAATCCTCAACGACATCCACGATTTCACAACCGCCGTAGTAACGCTTGCCAGGATAGCCTTCCGCATATTTGTTAGTCAATACAGAACCTTGCGCCTCCATCACTTGAGGGGAAGCAAAATTCTCAGAAGCGATCAACTCAATACCGTTGATCTGGCGTTGTTTTTCTTGGGCGATTAAGTCAAAGATGGTTGTATCTCTCATAGTACTTTTACTTGAAGCACCAAAAGTACTGCGGACTAACGAATTAAACCACCCTATTTATACACATTAGAAGGGGTCCGACCAACGAGCGTCCGTGTAGACATTTGAACCTGTCAAAGTCTTTACAAACGCTTCTAAAGCCCCGCGTTCAGTGGCTGTGAGCTCTAATTGCAATCTATTAGGCCCACGTCTTAGGCGCATGTCTAAGGTGTTGTTATTCACATCAGGGATGACTTCATTGTAGTGTTCTATGACCGTTTGAAATTCAATAAAATCACCGGTATGCATCATGGGACCGTTGGGTTGACCATTGGACCCAATTACATCTCTCAAAGATGGAGAGCGGGTGTTGGTGAAATCCGCAATTGCCGGATCACCAGCGACATGATCAACGCCATTGTTACCAGAATTTGGATCGATATCAAATTCAGGAGGTTGATGACAGCCCGCACATCCTGCACCACCACCGGTTCGAATTCCGTTGATATCTACATTTGGCACAGCTAGGAACAAGGCTTTACCTTGATTCTCCTGCGGGGTGAAGTTTGAAAAAGGCTGAGGCAATGCTGCTTGATTGGTATATCCATCATCAAACTTGGCATCGTAACTCTCAATTGAATTGACAAAATCTGTCAACGCCTCTCCCATTTTTCCCAAAGTCACGGTGCTATCACCATCATAGACCCAAGCGAACAGTTCTCGATAATAGTCAAGGTTTTGAAGACGTGTGACCAATTCGCTTACGCCAGGCTGACCGTTAGTCCCACTGAATCCCATCTCAATGTGGTCTTGGATGGGCTGTACTACTTGGGCCTCAAGGTCGATGGCGCGCTCGTCCCAAAACATTTTTTGCTCTACAGCAAACCTGTTATTCACAAGGCGCATACTGTGTCGTCCAGTCAGACCGCCATTTAACCCTACACTGCGCTGCGCAGTATCCGAAAATGCAAAAGCTTGCTGATGGCAAGAACCACAGGCTATGGTTTGATTGTCGCTCAACGCCTTATCGTAGAACAACACGCGTCCCAAGGTTGCTTTCTTATCGTCTATGGCTACCCCACCTCTATTGTCTTTTTGAAAATAGGCCGGCGCTTGGCTTTCATATGAATATGGAGGTTCCACTGGCACGCTCGTTCCAAAGGCCGCATAAACGGCTTCGAAAGGCTCCGCCGGCGTAGGCTTGTTTTTACCACAAGAGGTGGCGAATAAGGCTCCAGCGGCGATGGCGACAAGAATGAGGGTTGATTTCATAGGCTGTGTTTCTACTATGACGCCTTAGAATGGAAAAGGTTTAAAGCGTTATCAAATCCATTTCTTCAATCAACCACTGCTGTCCAGCGAACTTATCTATGATAAAAAGTACATAACGGCTGTCCACCATGATGTTACGACAGATGTTGGCATCAAAGTTCACATCACTCATCGTCCCTTCCCAGATACGGTCGAAATTCAAGCCAATGAGCTCTCCACGAGCGTTCAACACCGGAGATCCGCTGTTCCCTCCAGTGGTGTGATTCGAAGCGATATTACATACCGGAAGCTTGCCATTTTCTGAATATTGACCGTAGTCCTTGTTGTCGTACAACTCGATCAATTTCGCAGGCATATCAAATTCGTAATCGCCAGGCTTGTATTTCGCCATCGCTCCGTCGAGGTACGTTGTGGTTCCATACGACACGGCATCGCGAGGGCTTACTCCTTCTAGCTTTCCGTAGGTCACACGCAGCGTGCTATTGGCATCCGGGTAAAAATTGCGCTCTGAAAATACTTCCATCAATGCACGCATGTATTCGGCCGAGAGTTCGGTCGCCTTTTGCAACAAGGCGTTGTCGGGTGATACTGCGTAAAATGCTTGGAATGCCGATGTGTTGAAGTTGCTGGCTGTAGGTGCAACTGCTGTTAATTCAATAGGCTCATCTTTAGTGGCCAATTCTACCAACGCATCAATCTCATCATGAACCGTACTTACAAACGTCGCCTCGTCCATATCCCCCAATAGGTCTGGGAAGGTTGCCAACGCCATAGAAAGCATTGTCGCGGTGGTTTTTTCACTGACCGTGCGGCTGTAGTTCTGATTGAACTCAACTAGGGCCACGTCCATATCAACATCGGATTTCGCGCGTTGCAGTTGGATCATCAATGAGAACCACTCCATTCCGTAGTAGATGGTTTCGATGAATTCGTTGCGCTTGAATTGACCATCTGCAATCTGCGTATTGTTCACGGCAATTTCGTCCAACAGGCCGCTGTATTTGTCCCAAAGGTTGGCATCAGCCGCAATGCGGGCCGTGAATTCGGCTTCGATTTTGCGTTTACGGTCAAGGCCTTTGGAGAATTGGACCCCTTCAATCTGCCCTATCCATTTTTTCCATCCGTTGGCAATACGAGCATATTTTGAAGCATACTTCAGCTGTACCTCCGCATCCGCGCGCATTTCACTGTCCATGATAGATAAGAGAACATCGCGGATTTCTACACGACGGGCGTTTTCAACATTGACCAGTTGATCCATTTCAACCGCAGTTAGATATTCCTGAGTGCGGCCAGGGTACCCGAAAACCATGGTGAATTCACCCGGGGTACGCGGCGCAATGTTCACTTTCAAGTGCTGCGCCGGTGTAAAGGCATTTCCGTTCTCGTCGTATACTCGGAACAAGCTAAAATCCCCGGTGTGACGCGGGAACACCCAGTTGTCCGTATCCGCGCCGAACTTACCGATGGAGCTCGGAGGCGCACCAACCAGGCGTACGTCGTTGTATTTGATGGTGGCCAACAGGAAGAATTGGTTGTTACCGAAAAATGGTACGACCTTGTATGTGAGGTTTGGGTTGTCCAATTCTTTGGCTTCAATCAAGGCCGCCTCTATTTCTTTGAATTTATCGCCGGAGTTCACCAAGGAATTGGTCACATCTTCCATATAGACCAATTGCTCTACGAACAACCCCGGGTTTTTCAACTCCTCATCCATGGAACGCGCCCAGAAACCGTTCTTTAGGTAGTTATGCTCCATCGAGCTCTGCTTTTGGATCTGACCGTATCCACAGTGGTGGTTGGTCAATACGAGTCCTTTGGAAGAAATGAATTCGCCCGTACAGAAACCGCCAAAACTTACGATGGCATCTTTCAGGGAGCTGTGGTTTACGCTGTAAATGTCCTCGGCACTGAGCTCGCAGCCCATCGCTTGCATTTCTGCGATGTTATTGTTCAGGAGCATGGGGATCCACATGCCTTCCTTCGCAGATAATTGGACACTAAAAACTAAGATTGTGATTAGGGTAACGATTTTCTTCATCTCTTCTATGTAATTTGCGGAGTGTAAACTTAATCATTAGCAATGAAGAAATTTCTCCTAGCAGCGGTAAGTGCTGCTTTTTTGGCCGCTTGTTCGGCTCCTGAAGGAACATTCAATCTTTCCATAGATATACCAGAGGCCGGAAACAGCCCTGTACGCATCTCTTTAGAAGATAACCAAATCCTTTTCGAAGGTGAACTAAATGGCGGTAATCTCGATGTAAACATAGACGACATCCTGCCGCAACACGTAATGGTGCAAATCGAACAACTTGGCGCACCAGGCATGTACTTCCACGAGGGAACAGATGTTAGTATTGCCTTCGATTCTATCGTTGGGTACAACATCACAGCAGGTGCCTTCCAAGATTCTGTGACCGCTTTCAACCAACGAGGCGAGATCTTCAATAACACCATGGGCATGCTTGAGATCAAGTTCCGCGATGCCATGACCATGAACGATACTGCCGCGCAAGAGCAAATTCGCGCAGAGGCGATGAACCTCATCGCGAGCCAATCTAAATCAGTAGTGAAGTTCGCCAAGAACAACAATTTGCTCGGTGCAGCCATCATTCTAAGCCAAGCGACCTCAGATATTACATACCAGGACTTCATCCAAGTACGCGACCAGATCTCTGAAGAATACCACGCTTGTCCAGATTACGAAAAAATACAGGCCAAAATCGAAGAACTTGAGCGTTCCCAAATAGGCGCCAACTTCAAAGACTTCACCCAAGCCACCCCAGAAGGCGAGCTATTGAGCATTTTGAGCGTCGAAGGAACCTACGTATTAGTAGATTTCTGGGCTTCATGGTGCGGTCCTTGTCGTGCCGCTAACCCAGCGTTAGTAGCTGCATATAACGCTTACCATGAAAAAGGATTCAACATTGTCGGCATTAGCTTGGACCAGGATGCTGAGAAGTGGAAAGCAGGGATCGAAGCCGACGGTTTGCCTTGGCCACAAGTGAGTGACTTGAACTTTTGGAAAAATGAAATCGCCGTGTACTATGGAATTCAATACATTCCTCAAAACATCTTGTTGGACGATAATGGCGTGATCGTTGGAAAGAACTTATCGCCAGAAGAGTTGAACAACTTCTTGATGAACAACGTTTAAATCAAGCCTTGACGACGGCGGAGTACCCACTCTAATGCGGCAAGCAACAATGCAAGTCCCCAGTACCACCACGTGTAGTGCTGGGGATTTTTTATGGCCAATTCCATCGTCTGACGCTCCAATTCCCAAGCTTCATAAGCTGCGGTATTGCTATCGCTTGCGACCCATTGCGCCTGTTGCCTCCACTCGTTCATCAATCTTTGATTAAACGGACGGATGGCTTCAATATCGCCCTCGCCCACCACTACGCGCTCTTGAGCGACAAAATCTTCCCCATCACGAGTCATGGACATGCTAATGTCGAAGGTGCCTGTAGCAGTGAATTGGGTAGTAAAGCCATAGATGCCAGATTCACTTTCTTCAACCACAGGAACATCTATGAGCTCCTCTCCTTTCCAAATCTCAACCCTACTACTGGCCTGCGTTGGCAAGCCATCTGACCCTATGAGCGCGAGCGTCCAAGAGGCTTGTTGTCCCTTGAGTGGATGTGAATTTCCACTGTAGGAGATGCGAGGCGGTGTGGTACGTGCAATGAATTGGTCCAAATAATCCTCAAAAACAGCAATGACTTTTTCATCCTCTAGCGCCGAACGGTACCAGTGCACCTGAGATAAATCCAGCAAGCCCTCCTGTGAAGTCCAAAGTTTTACCGCATTCGGCAATGAGGATTTTCCAGGCTTGTACACCTGAGCAAAATCAAATGCATTGGGCAATCCCCCACTCAG
This sequence comes from Cryomorphaceae bacterium, assembly GCA_038124525.1. Lineage (GTDB taxonomy): Bacteria > Bacteroidota > Bacteroidia > Flavobacteriales > Schleiferiaceae > UBA10364. The sequence continues at coordinate 4,241 of JAYPCB010000002.1, read as the reverse complement.
CTTCAATACTTCTTTATCCTCAGGGGCGGACACCTTACCAATGGTGATGATGTTCGAAACCGTGCGTTCATTCACAATACCGTAGCGACGTTTTTTGGCCCAACGGCGCACCATCAATTCATGCGGATGTGCAGCATCACTCAAAAGCCCCACTTTACGGTACTCCTTCTCCACTTGGACCCAAACAGTCCTTTGATCTGTTTGACTGCCTGAGGTTGCCACAACTTTTACTGCATACGTGCCCAATTCCTCTGGTGCCTTCAACAAACCTTCTAAGCCCTGCAATTGCTGGCCATTCCATTGAACCGTGAGATCAACCTCTCCACGAGATAATTGGACCTTAAAAGGAAAGGTAGAACCGACCACGACACGCGGTGGGACGGAAATACCCTGAACCAAAGACGGTGCATCGAGCGGATTGGCCGGCATCATGTACATCCCTACTGGCGCAGTAACCGAGGAATGTATTGATTCAATATGCCCATCACCTACATAAATCCAAGGCTGTTGAGCAGGAATGGCATCATTAGCATACGGTACAATCATGCACTGCAACCCCTGCCCTTGCTGTGTACCATGGATCTCCTCTGCAAGACGCATCGCATCACCCTTTACGGAACGAGAAGTATCCGCTAAAATCCAAAGCACCTGAGGTCGATCTACCTCCTGCTTCCTCTCGAGTGCCGGAGCCAGAATGGCATAGACCAGCAATGCCATCCAACCAAAACGAAGAAAAGCCAGAATCCATACGGACTCTGGCTTTTTACTTGATGTATAATATAAAACGAACGCTGCTGCAGCGCCTACAAATAAGGCTATACCAGCTGCGCCGAGACTTGTCATCAGGTCAACATTCCACCACAAACGTTCATGACTTGACCGGTGATGTAACCGCTCATATCTGACGCTAGGAACAAACAAGCATTAGCCACATCTTCTGGGCTACCGCCGCGTTTCAATGGAATGCCGTCGCGCCATTGTTGAACCGTCTTTTCATCCAATACAGCGGTCATCTCTGTTTCGATAAATCCAGGTGCGATGGCATTACAACGAATGTTGCGTGACCCTAATTCCAATGCCACAGACTTCGTAAAGCCAATGATACCTGCCTTAGAGGCTGCATAGTTGGCCTGTCCAGCATTTCCCTTCACACCTACTACTGAGCTGATGTTAACGATAGAACCTGAGCGTTGCTTTAAGAACGTACGCTGCACCGCTTTAGTCATGTTGAATACAGAGTTCAAATTCACCTCGATCACACGAGTAAAATCTTCCTCAGTCATGCGCATCAATAGCATGTCCTTAGTGATTCCTGCATTGTTTACGACAATATCCACGCCACCGAAGTCCTCTACGACTTGGGCCACTAATGCCTCTGCATCTTCCATCTTAGAAGCATCCGAGCGGTATCCTTTGACAGTAGTGCCGTATTGTTTTAATTCTTCTTCTAGAGCCTGTCCTTTTTCTACAGAACTCAAATAGGTGAAGGCAACATTTGCGCCTTCTCTAGCGAAAGTTTCGGCAATTCCTTTACCAATACCCTTCGAGGCCCCAGTAATGATGGCCGTTTTTCCTGAAAGTAAACCCATATGATTTAATTAAGTGCGGTTTTATTCGAGAGCAAACCTACGGCATTATCGTCTTTATACGCAACAATAAAAGCACGTTCGAATCCCATATTTATGACCAATTCCAAAAATTGCTGTGCTTCCGGAAGGGAAGCAAATTGGCCTAATTTGATGCGTGTATATGCGCTGTCTTCTGAAAATGACAAAGCTGAAAGACCATGACTCAAATCACTTATATCCAGGTATTTATAAGCTCCAACCTGAATTGAAAAAACAAGACCAGTGTTCGGCTTTAAAACGGTATCCACCGCCGCTCCGTCGCGCCACAATTCAACCTGTATTGCCCCTACTTCTTCCTCAGAAGGTCCCGAAGGGCGAAGGAATAAAAAGACCGCTATGGCACTCGAAATGACCACCAAGCCCCATGGCAACCAAGCAAGGGCACCCGAAGACTTCTCTTGTTGGGATTGAGCAGCCGCTTTTAACTGGGCATTTTCTTGCTCCAATTTCGCGATACGCTCTTTCGTTTTAGGTGATAGAAATTCCATAGTTCTATAGTGGTGCAACTAAGATACCGATGATTGTGCCAATCATGAACAAAATGGTCTGAATAATGAAGCCAATGTTGTTCAAGATCACCAACGCCCAATGCATTTCCCCAAAGCGCTTCCAAGTCAGCGGCGGCTTGCTCACTGGGGCCTTCATTCCCTCCTCACGCTCCAACTGAACTTCAGTCTTCACGGTATAAGGCGCTTGGCACCCGCTACACGTGTACGAGTACTTGTCCATGGCTGGATCTACCTCATACCACTGGGTACACTTAGGGCATTTGATTTCTTTCATAGAACGAAGGTACGGCCAAAGGCAACAAAAAAGCCGCCCCACAATGTGAAGCGGCTCTATACTTATCAATAGTCTTAATTACTTACCCAGCAATTCAGCCATAGCTGTTCCCAAATCTGCTGGAGAATCAACCACAGTAATGCCACAGTCGCGCAAAATCGCCTTCTTAGCAGCCGCTGTATCTTCAGCCCCACCTACGATCGCACCTGCGTGGCCCATCGTACGTCCTGCCGGTGCAGTTTCACCCGCAATAAACGCTACCACTGGCTTCGTGCCGTTCTCTTTGATCCACTTACCTGCTTCAGCTTCTAGCTGGCCGCCGATCTCACCAATCATGATAATACCTTCAGTCTCCGGATCGTTCATCAACAACTCCACCGCTTGCTTCGTGGTTGTTCCGATAATAGGATCACCACCGATACCAATAGCCGTAGTCTGACCCAAACCAGCTTTCGTACACTGGTCTACTGCTTCGTACGTCAATGTACCTGATTTACTCACAATACCCACGGTACCCTTCTTGAAGATGAAACCAGGCATAATACCCACTTTCGCTTCACCAGCCGTCATTACACCAGGACAGTTAGGGCCAATCAACGTACAATCTTTGTCTTTCAAGTACTCTTTCACTTTCACCATATCCGCTACGGGAATACCTTCAGTAATACAAATGATCACTTTGATACCCGCTTCAGCAGCCTCCATAATACCATCAGCAGCAAATGCTGGTGGAATGAAAATGATAGAAGTGTCAGCACCCGCTTTCGCAACGGCATCCGCTACTGTGTTGAATACCGGACGGTCAAGATGCGTCATGCCTCCTTTTCCTGGAGTCACTCCACCTACGACATTCGTACCGTACTCTATCATCTGAGTGGCATGGAACGTGCCTTCTTTACCGGTAAAACCTTGGACAATAATCTTAGAGTCTTTGTTGACTAAAACGCTCATTGGAAATCGATTTTCTGTGAAATACTCGGCAAATGTACTACCCAAGGCGCAATGGCTTTCCCTCGAATACAAATTTCTTTGCTCATTACTTATCGATGTATCTTTGCGCCATGCTGAGAGACGATATCATATGTGCATTATCCACGCCCCAGGGGGTGGGTGCGCTAGCGATTATTAGAGTTAGTGGGGCCAATTCCGCCGCACTCCTCTCCCCTTATTTTATCTCGAAGCGCGCACAGAAATTGGGCCTTGAATCACACCGAGCCTATTTTGGAGATTACAGCATAAAAGGCGAACACATTGACGAGGTCCTGATTACATTCTTTGAAGAAGGCAAGAGCTTCACTGGTGAGGAAAGCTTTGAAATCAGTTGCCACGGCTCCCCATATATCGTGGCCCGCATCATGGAAAGCCTGCTCGAAGCAGGAGCCCGACTAGCCGATCCAGGCGAATACACCATGCGTGCCTTCATGAACGGCCGCATGGACCTTGCCCAAGCAGAGGCCGTAGCAGATTTGATCCATGCAGAGAATAAAACCATGCATGATGTGGCTCTGCGTCAACTTAAAGGGGGCTTCTCCAACGAAATCACTACCTTCAGAGAAGACCTTGTACACTTCGCCTCTATGATTGAGTTAGAATTGGATTTTAGCGAGGAAGATGTAGAATTCGCATCAAGGAAAGATCTACTCGACATGCTGCATTCTCTGAAAATCAAGGTCAATGCGTTGATTGATAGTTTCAAGTATGGAAATGCACTCAAGAAAGGTATTGCCACTGCGATCCTTGGCGCCCCAAACGCTGGAAAGTCTACCCTCCTAAACGCTTTACTTGGCGAGGACCGCGCCATTGTTAGCGCTATAGCAGGAACTACAAGAG
>JAYPCB010000001.1:80069-86498 GCA_038124525.1 Cryomorphaceae bacterium | reverse complement strand
CCAAGATGGCCATCGCAGAAGGGCAAATTTTCGGCAAGGGTCCAGGCAAGAGCGTACAAAAGAACTTCCTCCCACAAAGTAATAGCGATTTCGTATTTGCCATCATTACCGAGGAATACGGTCTGTTTGGCGCCAGTGCCATCATATTGATTTACGCGGCATTATTCCGAAGGATGGTGCGCATTGCGAGAAAAGCACATACCAAATTTGGTACACTACTGGTCCTTGCCGCAGCCTCGGGCATGATTCTTCAGACCCTGGTCAACATGAGTGTTGCGACGAATTTGATGCCGGTCACCGGCCAAACCCTTCCGTTTTTGAGTGCTGGAGGTTCCTCCATCTGGATGACCTGCATCGCCCTAGGCATCATCTTGAGTGTGAGCCATACAGATGTGGAAAAAATCGTGGGCGAGAACGCCCAAGCATTGGAAGAAAATGAACCCATAACCCCCTTGAACGCATGAGCAAGACCTTCATCATAAGCGGCGGCGGAACCGGGGGACACATCTTCCCGGCCCTTAGCATCGCCTGGGAATTGCAACAACGCTATCCGGACGCTAAAATCCAATTCATTGGCGCCAGCGGCAAAATGGAAATGGACCGAGTTCCTGCAGCAGGCTTCCCCATTCTTGGAGTACCTATTGCCGGAATCAACAGACAAAAACCTTGGAAGAGTTGGAACGTGCCTTTCAAACTCATTTATGCCTTGTGGCGCTGCCGATCCATCATCAGAAAACTCAAACCAAGCGTGGTCATCGGTACCGGTGGTTATGCCAGCGGACCCGCTTTATTCATTGCACAACGCATGGGCATTCCAACCTTAGTGCAAGAACAAAATTCCTATGCCGGCATCACCAACATTCGTCTAGGTGCCAAAGCATCATTGGTGTGTACGGCCTACAAAAATGCAGAGCGTTTCTTCCCTACTGGAAAAGTACGTCTGACCGGCAACCCTATTCGTAAGGCCTTTACCAATGCCCTTCCGGACGCCGCTGAGAGTAAACAGGCGCTTGGCTTCGATGCTCGAAAAAAAGTACTTCTGGTTTTAGGAGGCAGCCTCGGGGCACGCGCCATGAACGTTCAAATGGCGGCCAGCATGTCGGCACTCAACGCGCAGGGTTGGCAGATCCTTTGGCAGTGCGGCAAGCTCTATGAAGAGGAATACGCACCCATGGCCACACCACAAACCCATATTCAAGCTTTCATAGACGATATGGCTACGGCATATGCAGCAGCGGATGCGATTGTGAGCCGTGCTGGAGCCGGTACTTTGAGCGAGTTGTGCTTGGTAGGCAAAGCCAGTGTATTGATTCCTAGCCCAAATGTGGCGGAAGACCATCAGACCCACAATGCCCGTGCTTTGAGCGACAAGGGTGCGGCGGTCTTGATCCCTGAAAGAGAACTAACTCAGCGATTTGAAGTAGAATTGGCAGCATTGGCGAGAAATAAAGCGCGCCGGGACAGGCTGGGTGAAAACATCCAAAAATTGGCCCTACCCCGCGCCACGGAAGATATTGTGGACCACATAGCAGCTTTGATGAAATGACGACCCTGAACTCACATATGGTCTTCATTGGCATTGGCGGCATAGGCATGAGCGCCCTCGCGCGCCATTGCTTGCACCAAGGCAAACCCGTTTTCGGCTACGATAAGGTACGTACAGAGCTGACCTCTTTATTGGAATCCGAAGGCGCCATCATTACCTACGAGGAAAATATCCAAAGCTACCCGGGATGGGCACCAGAGGATACCACGGTAGTATTTACGCCGGCCATCCCAAAGACCAATGCTTGGATGTCCTTCTTTAGCACCTTCTCACCGATCAAGCGCGCGGAAGCGTTGGCAGGAATTGCCAATGAAAAGCGGTGTTTGGCAGTGGCAGGAACCCATGGGAAGACCAGCACCTCCGCCCTACTCACCCACATCCTCGCGGAAGCCGGCCAAGACCCCACGGCCTTTATTGGAGGCATCATGTCCGGCACCAAAACGAATTACAGGTTGGGCAATGGCCCTTGGGTCGTCGTGGAGGCCGACGAGTTCGACCGCTCCTTCTTGCACCTGCACCCTGAAGCGGCGGGCATCACTACTATCGATGCTGATCACTTAGATATTTACGGGCATGAAGATGCCTTAGCGGAGGCTTTTACTGCGTTTAGGGACCAAGTCTCGGCTTCCGTTTTCACCCCTAGCGGATTGGAAAACACCACCGCCGTAGGCACTGACGGAAGCCATGCCTGGGCAAGTGATATCCAACCTAAAGACGGTGCCTTCCGCTTCACCCTTCACCTTGCTGGGGAGTCCGTGGAAACCGCCCTGCACATGCCGGGTCACCACAATGTGTCGAACGCTGTTTTGGCAGCCTCCTTGGCACATTTTGCCGGCGTCTCGGTGGGTGCTATAGGTGAGGCTATTCAAAGCTTTGCTGGCATACGACGTCGATTCGAGTACCACCTGCACCAGCCCTTTGCCCTCATTGAGGATTATGCCCATCACCCTACTGAGATCAATGCGCTGATTACAAGTGTGCAAGCACTATATCCGAATGAAAAGATTTGTCTTTGTTTCCAGCCGCACCTGTTCAGCAGAACACGCGATTTCATAGACGGATTTGCCCAAGCGCTAGACCGCGCCGATGAAGTCCTGTTGCTGCCCATATACCCTGCCCGAGAACTGCCTATAGAAGGTATCACTTCTGAGGCGCTCGCAGCAAAGATGAGCAAGGCTCGAGTGGTAGAAAAAGAGGCGCTCGCAGGCGCTGTAAAAGCCGCTGAATCGGGGGTGGTATTGGTCGTTGGCGCCGGTGATATCGGTGACCTTGTTCCCATGATTAAAGCCAAATTCGCATGAGAAAAATGAGAATATTACAGCGCATCGGCATTGTCATTGGACTTAGCTTGGTCATTTGGGTCTTTATTGGGGCCCAATTAAGCGCGCATCTATGGACCATCACAGATCATGAAATATCCTTTGAATATCCTGAAAACCAGCGTATTGTAAATGAATCGGCCGCCAAGAAAACCGTACAAGAATTCCTAGCCTCACAAGCCGATAGTGCCGCGATGGCGATGGACTTGCATTTGTTAGAAACCTCTTTGGAAGCCCTGCCATACGTGGCCGAAGCGCAAGTATATTGGAATTTAAACAGCACATTGGTCGTGGAATTGCGCGCAACACAGGCGAGAGCCAAGGTTTTCATGGAGCAATCCAAATACCTCCTCACCCAAGGAGGGGCTGTTTTGCCGGCGCCAAAATCTGCCCAAATAGACCTTATGGTGTGCACTGGGTTGCGCGATAGTGCCGAAGCTGCACAAGCCGCGCATACCCTGGACATCATCGAAGCCTCAAAATGTTACGATGCATCCGGGCTCGCACAGGTTCATTTCGGACAAGACCAAATCCGCATCACTCCCCGTGGTGCCGGACATAGCATAACAAGCAACAGAGACGAACGATTGGCAAACGATCTGGCCAAACTGGCGGCCTTCTACGCTGCGAAAAGCGACGAAGAATTGGCCACCCTACGCCACCTCGATTTGCGATTTAAAAACCAAGTAGTAACCACCGTACAATGACACAACAAGCCCCACTTGCCGTAGGATTGGACATCGGTACCACCAAAATTGTGGCCGTAGTCGGCCGCATGAACGAGCATAGAAAAATAGAAGTTCTTGGCATCGGAAAGAGCAAGAGCTTAGGCGTGCAACGCGGTGTTGTCGCCAACATCACTTTGACCATTGAGAGTATTCAAGCGGCCGTGAAAATGGCGGAAGAAAACTCTGGGCTCAAGATCACCGAAGTAATGGTGGGTATCGCCGGGCAGCACATCCGTTCGATGCAGCACAGCGACTACATCATGCGTGAGGACGCTGAGGCCATTATTGATGTGACAGATTTGGACAAATTGGCCAAAAACGTACACAACCTCGTGATGATGCCTGGGGAGCAAATCCTTCATGCCTTACCGCAAGAATACAGAGTCGATGGCGATAGCAACATCATCAACCCACAAGGGATGTACGGTTCGCGCTTGGAGGCAAACTTCCACATTGTCGTAGGGCAAATTGCTTCGATCAAGAACATTGCACGCTGTGTCGAGCAGAGCGAACTCAAAGTAGGTGATATCACCCTAGAGCCTCTAGCTTCCGCTGCCGCAGTATTGGCAGAAGAAGAAAAAGACGCGGGTGTTGTCCTTGTCGACATCGGTGGGGGTACTACAGATATTGCCATTTTCAAGGACAGCATCATCAGACATACTGCCGTGATTCCGTTCGGAGGCAAAGTCATTACCGAGGATATCAAGGAAGGCTGTGAGATTATTGAAAAACAGGCAGAGACCCTCAAAGTAAAATTTGGTTCCGCGTGGCCCGGAGAGAATAAAGAGAATGAAATAGTGAGCATTCCCGGGCTTCGTGGAAGACCACCAAAGGAAATCAGCCTAAAGACCCTTTCCAAGATTATCAACGCACGTGTGCGCGAGATTATGGAGAGTGTTATCGCAGAGATCCGCAACTACCAACAGAACGACCCGCGCAAACGCTTGATTGCAGGGATTGTGTTGACTGGAGGTGGATCCCAATTAAAACACATGAGCCAATTGGTCGAATACCTCACCGGAATGCCTACTCGTATAGGGTATCCAAATGAGCATTTGGCCAGCGGCTACGCTAAGGAATTGGCCAGCCCAGTATATGCAACCTCTATCGGTTTGCTCTCCATGGCTTTGGAGACCACCCCACATACCATGGCATACGACCCCACCGAAACAGATACCCCTATTGTGGAGGCCGAGGCAGAAGCCCCAGAAGTACAAGAAGAGGAAGGATCCCCAACGCAAACCGGAAGTACTATGGCACCTCCGCGCAAGGACCCTTTCTGGAAAGGCTTTATCACAAACATTAAAGATTGGTTAGAAAACGACGAAGACGTAGAATAATATGATGGACGACGGATTGCAATTCAACCTCCCCAAAAACCGCAGCTCTGTGATTAAGGTCATCGGAGTAGGCGGCGGTGGATCCAATGCGGTGAACCACATGAAGAATGTTGGCGTGAACGGTGTCGATTTCATGGTCTTCAATACCGACGCGCAAGCCCTTTATCACAGCCCGGTGGCCAATAAGGTTCAGCTCGGTGCTTCGTTGACAGAGGGCCTGGGTGCCGGCGCAGATCCAGAAATAGGACGCCAGGCCGCCGAAGAAAGCATTGGCGAAATTCAAAACATGCTCGAGACCGGCACCAAGATGTGTTTCATCACCGCCGGGATGGGCGGTGGTACCGGAACCGGTGCTGCTCCTATTATCGCCAAAGCTGCCCGAGATATGGGTATTCTGACTGTAGGCATCGTGACCTCTCCTTTCGGTTTCGAAGGAAAGATTCGCAAAGCTCAGGCAGAAGAAGGCATCAAGGCCATGCGCGAAGCTGTGGACAGCTTGATTGTCATCAACAACGATAAACTGCGCCAAGTATATGGTGACCTAGGTTTCCGCAACGCTTTTGCGAAAGCGGATGAAGTGTTGGCCGGTGCGGCCAAGGGCATTGCTGAGGTCATCACCAACCACTACACCCAAAACATCGACTTGCGCGATGCAAAGACGGTGTTAGAAAACAGCGGAAGCGCCTTGTTTGGAACCGGTGAGGGCACGGGAAGCAATCGTGCAGAGCTTGCCATTGGGGCAGCACTGGATTCACCGCTCCTCAACGACAACCAGATCAAGGGTGCGCAAAACGTCTTGCTCCTACTCACCTCAGGAGGTGGCGAGCATGAAGTAACCATCGATGAAATGGGCGAAATCACGGATCATATTCAACGTGAAGCCGGAGGTAATGCGAACGTCATCATGGGTATTGGCGCTGCGGAAGAAGAAGGGTCTAAGATCACTTGTACCATCATCGCGACAGGATTCCCTACAGGAACTCGCGTGCTCCCTACTGATAAAGTGGAGGTCGTGAAATACGATCTTGATACGCAGGAATCTCAGGTACACACCCAAGAGGTAGTAACGGCACAAGAAATTATCGAAGAAGCTCCAGCTCCTGTTGCAGACACAAGCGAACGCATTGTGATGGATCTCGGCGAGGCTGAGGAGGAGGAAGTGGCCATGCCTGCACCTCTCATGGAAGAGGCCCTAGAGGTCGAGGACGAGGTTGAGATGGACGAAGCGCCAGAGATGGAGGCTGCAATCGAACTTGAGGAAACTTCGGAGGTGGAGGCCACCGAGGAAGAGGAAGATCCTATGATGGGATTTCCTCAGATGCCGGAAGAAGATCACGAAGAGCGTTTTAAAGGCACCATAAATTCGGACACAAATATTGATGAAGAACCCACAGTACACGTATTGGAATGGGATCTTGAGGATGAGGCTGAAGAGGCCCACGAGAGCATTATTTCTGCCGAAGAAGCCAGTATTTTACCAGTGGTAGAGGAAGCAG
>JAYPCB010000001.1:64999-79969 GCA_038124525.1 Cryomorphaceae bacterium | reverse complement strand
GTAGAGGAAGCAGCCGAGCCAACCCTTGCGGGCGGTTGGGACCTATTCTCAACTGCGCACGAGCCGGAGGAAGAAGAAATAGAACTCACCTTCGTGGATGATGAAGATGATGGGGAGATAAGCATGGAATTGGACACTCAAGAAGAGGAAGAAACACCGTTCGATGCGCCAGCACCTGCAGCTCGCGAAAACCACCACGGAATGGTGGAGGCACAAGCAGCACCTGCCATGCCAGAGGCTATGGATGCGCCTATTGAAGAAGAAGAAGAAACCACCTTTAGCCTCGACGACATCGACGGCGATGGGTTTTCATTGGAAATCGAAGAAGTAGATACGCCGAGGGCGGAGGACAAAGAGGCGCCAGAAGAGAGGGACTACGACCCTTTTGAGATGAGCCTGAGCGACATGCCCGAACTCAAAGCCAAGGCTGATCTAGAAGTTGTGGAAAGTAGTTTCACCCTTCCTTCGACGGAGTTCGATATGCAACCAGAGGCCTCTGTAGATGCTGTGGAAGTAAGCACCATGGAAGAGGATCCAGATTTGAAATTTGAGATCAAGGCCTCTGAAGTGGCGGAAGAATTAGAAGAAGAGGCCGATGCTACTGTGGAACAAGCCATGGACCAGCCCATCTCTCAATTGCCCAAGCGCGCCGCTCAAGAATTGCCCAATAAGATTCAAGAGCGCATGAACAGATTGCAAAAGTTCGGGTACAGATTCAAAGAAAACCTCACTGAGGTAGAACGCACTCCTGCTTACAAACGTCAAGGATTAGACGTTGACCTTGATCAAAAGAGCGGTGAAAAGCCTTCTAACCTTGGAGTAGATCCCGAAGGAAACATCAGAACTAATAATTCATTCTTACACGACAACGTAGATTGATATGGCTTTAGAAGCAACCATTATGGCCGACCTCAAAGAGGCCATGAAAGCAAAAGACAAAATTACCCTTGAGGCCTTGCGTGCCATCAAGACTGCGATCCTAAACGAGAAAACCGCGGCGGGCGCAAAGGAAATGACCGAAGCCGATGAGCTCAAGCTGTTGACTAAGCTTCGCAAGCAGCGCGTGGAAAGTGCCACCATCTTCCGCGAGCAAAACAGGTTGGATTTGGCAGAACCAGAAGAAGCACAAATCGAAGTCATCGAGCGCTACCTTCCGGCCATGATGAGCGAAGATGAAATCCGTGCTAAAGTGGCGGAAATCATCGCAGCCACAGGTGCAAGTTCGATGGCAGATATGGGTAAGGTCATGGGTCAAGCTACTGGTGCAATGGCCGGTCGTGCCGACGGTAAAGTCATCAGCGGAATCGTCAGAGAACTGCTGAGTTAAATTGACACAATCTTAATCTTACAAAGCCCGGATTTCTACGGGCTTTTTTTGTTACTTTAACCTTCCTGTCAGAAAAAATGAAGAACCGAGTCATACTCTTGATAATCTGCCTTTTAGGTCAGACTCTCGCGGCACAAGACCGCACGGTTCGTCTAATGACTTACAACATTTTGAACTACCGCAATACCACTTCGTATTGCACGGGGTCCAATAACAACTCCTCCAACAAGGAAGCTGCCCTTGAAACCATCGTCCAAGCCATTGAGCCGGATTTAGTGGTGCTCAATGAAATAGGAAGCAACCCGAACAACCTTACCTATTTACTCAACAACAGCTTCAATACGGGCAGCACGACGCATTGGTCCATGGCCCAGCACACCCACAATGGATTCTCCTCATTGGTCAATGGCATTGCCTATCGCAATGATGTGTTTGGCATCACCAACCACTGGACCATTACCAAGGATGTAAACAATAGCAACCTGGTGCGATTGATTGATGTGGTGAGGTTCTATTACAAGGACGCACTCCTTCAAGGGAATTCGGATACGGCCACCTTTGTTGTTATCGCCGCGCACTTAAAGGCCGGGAGTACTACTTCGGACGAGGCCGAGCGTGAGCGCGAGGCCGAGGCCATTATCGATTGGGTGGACAGCCATTCGTACGAAAACATCTTGTTAATGGGGGATTTGAACACCTACCATAGCAATGAAGATGGATTCCAGAATCTGGTTGCGGGGAACACCTTCCGTTTTGAAGATCCTGCGACCTCCATTGGGAATTGGCACAACAACAGTTCTTATGCTTCCTTGCATACGCAGAGCACGCGAACCTCGGGCAACTGTCATTCGGGCGGTGGACTAGACGATCGTTTTGATATGATCCTTTGCTCGGAATCCATTACAGAAGGCGATGCGCAGATGACCTATTCGCCGAATACCTATATCGTGGTGGGCAATGACGGCAATCATTTTAATAATGCAGTGAATTCTGGGACCAATTATAGCGTGGGCAGCAGCACCCTCAGTGCGCTCTACACCCTGAGCGACCACCTGCCCGTTATTGCAGATTTCGATCTCGAAGGACAGCATTTGGGTGTGGCGAGTACAGAAGAGAATTGGACCCTACCTAACCCTATGCCTCCGGGCTACACCCTCGATAATCCTGAGGGCCACGAATTGCAGCTTTTTACCCTCAGCGGCCAATTGCTTTGGAAGTCGAAGCACTTGCAGGCCACCCTACCCTATGTAGCGCCGGGTGTTTATCTGATTTGGAAAACTACGCCACAGGGGCCACAAACTGCACGAATTAGCATCCGATGAGATTGAGATTCTTCCATACCTGCCTATTGCTTTTGGCCACCCTATTCACGGTGCAGGGTCAGAACTTTGAAGAATTTCAAACCTCTCAAGCCAACATACGCTTAGCCGCCACCAACGCCGGAACCTTTGGAAACGCCTTCCGCGGATACAAAGACGGTACGGGAACCCCTTCTCTCGAGTATCCTGCCGGTTCGGGAATTGAACACTTGTTTGAAGGAGGGATTTGGATCGGCGGAACCTCAAATGGGGTCATTCGCGTGAGTACCTCAGCCTTTGATGCGCCTCAGGGATATGCTCCGGGTCGCGGCGGTTTTGAATTCAACCCTATCCCTGGACCAGGCGTGAAGGAGATGAGCAGTCTGAAGACGTCGCCGAACTTTAATTCGGACGCCATCAGCCACCAAGATTTCTTGTCCTACTTCTCGGACAGCACCTTGCTCGTGCCGGGTACCTCTATTCCGATCAACAACCACATCAACCCCATGGATTTGGTAGTGGAGATGCGCGTTATGAATTGGAATTACAGCTTTTCAGATTTCATGGCCTTGGTCAACCTCACCATCACCAACGAGGGGACACAAACCTTTGACGACCTCTACATCGGGCTTTGGAACAACACCGTGGTGCGCAACATCAACATTACCCCGGCGGGCGCGGGCGGTGCGACCTTCTATTCGCAAGGGGGCAATGGATTTGTGGACAGCATGAACCTCGCCTATTGCTACGATGCCACAGGTGATGAAGGATTTACCGATAGTTATGTGGGCCAAGTGTACCTCGGCGCCGAAGACAAGCAAGGGTTCAGACACCCCAAAACAGATTCTACCTTTGATGTGAACTACAACGCGTGGATCTTCAACAATAGCGGACAAAGCACCTTCTTCTTCCCTACGACCGACCAGCAACGCTACCTAAAGATGGCCGACGGGTTTAACCACAGTCCATGTTGGACCAATCCGACGGGGCCGGGATGTCAGAATACGCTTGGGGTTGACCTTCAAGACGAACTCAACAAAAGCGGGAACCGTTCAGACCTAGTATCGGCAGGACCTTTTGATTCTTTTGCGCCAGGGGATGAGATCACCATCGCCTTTGCCTATGTGGTTGCGAAGAAAATGGAGGACGGCAACCCTAATGCCGATAACAATGATGTGCAGCGCAGTGGATTGTTGGCAGCGGCGAATTGGGCCCAAACCACCTACAATGGGGAAGATGGTAACTTCAATGGCATCCTCGACGAAGGAGAAGACAAAGACGGGGACGGGAAAATCACCAGATTCATTTTGCCTACGCCGCCAAGCATTCCCTATGCTCGCGTAGAGGCCGGCGACCAAGAAGCCACTATTTATTGGGCGTCAAATTCGGTGAATAGCGTTGACCCCATCTCGAAAAAAAGAGACTTCGAGGGCTTCAACCTATACGCTACCTCCACTGGGTTTGATGTGTTCGGCACACCGGATTTGGCCAGTGACCTCAACCTCATCGCTTCATTTGACAGCACTGGAAACTTCTATGGATTCAACAATGGATTTGAGGCCATCAAACTAGCGACTCCAAAAACGTTCGAAGATGATAGCATCTCCTATGACTTTGCTTACACCCTAAGCCCACTTCCCAATGGTTGGCAAACGGGTATGGCAGTGACCGCCTTCGATAAAGGCGACCCAAATACGGGATTGGAATCGTTGGAAAGCTCTGCCCTTGCCAGCGTCATCCGTGCCTTCCCTGGAAAAGAGGGCAATAGCGAGGAGCGTCCGTACGCTTACCCTAACCCCTATTACCTCAGCGCAGGTTGGGAAGGGCAAAGTAACTTCCAAGAAGAGAGCCGCAAGATCATCTTTGCCAACCTCCCCTCACATTGCCGCATTACCATCACCACTGCCGCAGGAGACCTCATCGACACCTTTGAGCACACTCCAGACTACGATGGATCAGATATCCGCTGGTTCCGATCCTTTGGTGCAGAAGATGCAAGCCAAAACATCTTCTCAGGCGGAGAACACGCTTGGGACCTGCTCTCAAAAGAAAGCCAAATCATCGCACGAGGCACCTACCTCTTGCATGTTGAAGATTTAACTACTGGAAAACGATATACAGAACCTTTTATAATAGTGAAATGATGAAAACACGATTACTCCTTTTGGCGATGACCGTATTTGGATTGGGTGCAGCTGCACAGACCGTTCCATACGTAAGCATCACTAACATTAACAACGTGAGCGCCACAGATTTGGCTGCTTGTAATGATACTAGTGCCTACTTAGGCCAAACCATTCGCACCCGCGGGGTCGTGGTGACTCCAGGATGGGCAACTGAAGTAGCTTCCGGCTCAGTTACCGGCGGCCTGCGTCCCTTCATTTTTATCCAAGATACTGCCGTAGGCGGTCAGAGCTCTCCTTGGGCTGGGATTGAAGTCATGGGGGTATATACCGCTTCGGACGGCTCGCTTCAAGTACCTTCTACCTTCACCCAAGTGTTGGCCGGTGATATCGTAGAGATCAAAGGTGTGGTCGGTGAATACAATGGATCGAACCAGCTCAGTTTGGTCGATGCCAACAGCTTCAGCATCGTTGGTACCACCACAGACCCAGTAACTAGTGATACCGTTGCCCTTGGCGACCTCAACGACGCTCTCCAAGTCAACCAACTCACCACAGGTGAGCAATACGAAGGCGCCTACGTTACGCTCGAAAACGTAACCGTGACGGCCGTGATTCCATTCTCTGGAAACCGAGTGAGCTTCAACGTGGCCGATGCAAATGGAAATACCATCAACGTTAGTGACCGATTCTTGGCACAAAAGCTTTCTTCGTATAGCACAGTAAACCCACAATCTCCACAGACCCAAGGTTCATTCGTACCCCCAGTACCGGGAACCTTCTTCAACAGCCTCAGCGGTGTGGTTCGCCACGACGCCAACGGGTGTACCGGAGATAATGGCCGCGGATACGAAATCAACCCGTTCGACAGCACGCACTACGACATCGGCTATGCGCCGCCTTATATCGCCAACTTCGAGCGCGACCCGGCCGTTCCTACCTCTAACCAAGATGTAGAGCTCATCATGAACATTACCGATTACGACGGTACCGTGGATTCAGTAGCCATCGCATGGAGCGCGGACGATACCGTAAGCATCTTAAACATGCCGGTCTATACCTTGCCGTTAAGCCCTGGAACCACTGACGAATACGTCTACGAAATCCCTGCGCAGGCGGATGGAAAAACCGTGCGTTACTACATCTACGCTGCCGACAACGACGGCAACGAAAGCTGGTGGCCTGTAAAACCAACCGCACAAACAACGCCGAACGTAGAGTTCTACACCGTTCGCGACAACGGTATGATGGTGTACGACATTCAGTTTACCCTGAACTCGAACGGCAGCAGCCCATTAGCAGGACAGGAAGTGACTGTAAAGGGGATCGTGACCTCGTCAACTAAAATTGGCGATCTCGGCTACCTCTACATCCAAGATGAAACCGGATCTGAATGGAGTGGCATCTGGTGTGTGGGCATCGGTCTGAACACCTATTACCGCAACGAAGAAGTGGAAGTAACCGGTGTGGTGGAAGAATATTACGGCATGACCAGATTGAACGTGACCTCTTCAAATAAGACTGGGAACTTGGGTACCGTAACCCCTACTGTTTTGGATCCTTCTGATTCAGCGAGCTACGCGAACTTCGGATGGGAACCTTATGAAGGAGTATATGTTCGCTACGAGCAACCCAACGGAAAATTGGCCATTAGCCAAACAAATTTGGGCTATGGAGACTGGGCAGTGAGCGACAACAACGGCGCCTCCATAAGCCACAGCGCTCGCGTGTTGGCCGGTCGTCAAAGCACCACCGCCTACAGCTCGTTAGACGCACAGCTCGTTACCGATACCATTTATGCAAGCATCGATGGGGAGATGAATGTGAGTCCAATTGTCGTAAGCGACACGATGACTTTCGATGCCATCGAAGGAATCTTGTTCTATGGATTCTCGAACTACCGATTAATCCCTCGCAACAACAACGATTTCATCGGTGCCAACCTCACCTTAGACAGCGTGTATGTCCCAACATCACCGTTGAGCATCGTCGAACTCGACCAGCGTCAATTGACCTATTACCCGAACCCGGTGAGCGATGTTCTCACCATCACTTCGGCACAACAAGGCACTTTGGAAATGTACAATGCCGCAGGCCGCCGCATCTTCACCACCACCTTCAACAACGAAGCCGTCGTGAACACCAGCGCCCTTCCTAATGGATTGTACATCTTACGCCTGCGCACTGAACAAGGATTGCAAACCGCTCGCATTATCGTACAACACTAATGCGTCACGCGGTCCTCGCCATAGTAATTGTATTTCTCGCGGGCTGTCGCAACAACGACCAGCCCATAGAGAACTTTCCACCTGAAACTCAACTTCAGGTGGATACCATCATTCGTTCCGGCGACCTACGCCTCGGAACGAATGTGCAATTGCATTGGTATGGCACGGACCGCGACGGGTTCATCGCCGGCTACAATGTCGCCGTAAACGGTACGAGTTCATTCACCACCGCCACCGACTCCCTCTTCAGCTTTAGCATTGATGCCGGCGTCGATACCGCGGATATATTAGTAGAGATTGCAGCCGTGGATAATGAAGGTACTATGGATGAAAGTCCTGCCAGCTTGGTGGTACCCATCAAGAATGCGGCACCAGAAGTGAGCTTGGACCCCGACGGTTTCCTACCAGATTCTGCCTTCATCGTGGCCACCATGGATTGGCGCGCCAGCGATGCAGACGGGGACGAGACCATCGAGCTGGTGGAGATCAAGCTCAACAATGGAAATTGGTTCTCCATAGGCACCCAACCCAGCCTCCTGTCCTTCGCCTTGAACGGTGATGGCACGGTAGATTTCTACAAGAACGCCCAATGGACGGATAGTCTCAGCGGCGCCTCCTTGACGGGAGAGAATTTCTTGTACCTCCGCGCCAAAGATCGCGCCGGCATCTATTCCGCCGTTGATACCTCAGCAGGATTCTTGTGGGCCCCGGCCGTTGAGAGTACCCTGATCATCAACGGGCAAGCGGAATACCTCGGTGCCTACTACAAAGCCTGGATGGACAGCGCCAATGTGAGCTATGATTACATCCAAATGGATGCGGTCACCGGCGCGGGCATTCCCGCCTACTGGGACCCGACGTACGAAATCATCATGTCTCGCTACAACGCCATCGCCTTGTTCACGGATGCGACGGTCTTCCCGACCAAATCCGGCTCAGACTACCTCCTGAACATCCTTGCCTTGAGCACGCAGAAATTCTTGCAGAAAGGCGGGAAGCTCTTCACGGCCTCGCAACTTTCTGCGCCCATGGCGAGCGGTGCCTTTTTGGACATCTTCCCTATCGAAAGTTTGGTACTGAGTAGCGGACAGGCGCGTCTAACGAACGACAGCAGCTTGGTTGCCCTGGATGCGAGCTTCCCTGATATGCGCCCACAAAACATTGTCTTAGGTGTAGTTCCAGTAGTACCGTCTGCAGATGCCACAGCGTTGTATGACGGGCAGCTTACCAAGATTGCCGGGTGGAACGGAGCAACGACCTTAGGCGCCACCAGAACACAAAACGGATCGATCAACCAAGTCTTTATCGCATTGCCACTACACCTATTTACACGTCCTAATGAAGGAGGCCAGGAACTCTTAGATCATGTTTTCAATGCGGTATTCTAAGCTCCTCATATGTGCACTCCTGTTGTGGAGTTCTGCGGTGTTCGCCCAAACCACGGGTCGAATTGTCGGAACCGTATTGGATAAGGCCACCGGCGAACCACTGCCTAGCGCAGCGGTAACGATCGTGGGAACCTTCTACCAAACCCTCACAGATTTCGACGGGAAGTTTGTCTTGAACGACATCAAACCGGGTACCTACAGCGTCAAATTCCAATTCATCGGCTACCAGCCCATGCAGTTCAACGACATCAAAATAGGTGTGGGCAAGACGGTAAAATTGGACGCTAAACTCAGCGAACAGAGCGAGATGCTTCAGGCCGTAACAGTCGTAGGACGCAAGAACCAAGTGGACCTTGAAAAAGCTTCCTCAGCCATCACCTTGAGCGACAATGAGATTGGTGCGCTCGTAGCCAAAGGCGTGGAGGATGTACTGGCACAACAAGCTGGGGTACAAAAAACCACAGACGGACTACAGATTCGTGGGGCCCGAGTATACGAAACGGAATACCTCATCGACGGTATTTCCGCACAGGATCCATTGGCAGGAACCGGCGGCGGGGTAAGCGTGAGTGCGAGCTCTGTAGGGTCCTTGAATTTGATGACCGGGGGTGCTTCGGCGGAATACGGCGGCGGCTCGGCGGGGATTATCAATACCCAAATCAAAGAAGGTGGAGAGAAATTAAGCTGGGGTCTGAATTATCAAACAGACCAATTAATAGATGCTACCTCTTTCAACACCGATGAGATCGAAGCCACCCTTAGTACTCCCGTGCCATTTACCGAGAAGAAGCTGCGACTCTTCACCACCGCGCGTGGACAGTGGACCGATCATTACTTTGGCGCTACCGCCAACCAACTCAAATCAAGCTTATTCCCCGAGAATCCGGAGTTATGGGCACCGCGTCAGAGCAACGATTACTCCCATACCGTGAAGTTGAGTTATGCGAGCAAAGGATTTGGGAAGTTGACCTTGACCAATAGCCACAGCTTGAAAGTCAATCAGAACTCCCGCACCCTTCAAATTGTCGGGTTCGATGCCCTCTTGGCACCAGGATTCCAATACGAGCGGAGCAACAACTTGGACAATGCAACTACCTATACCCACCACAGCAACCTGACCGTGTTGGGCTACAACAAACGCCTCTCGCAAAAAACCGGATTGACGGTATCGGCGGGACGCCTCTTCACCAACCTGCGCGCCGATGCCAACGGCCGACCGTTCCGCGCCGAGACCGTGGACCAAATCTATGATGAGGACTACATCTTCACCGGAGACCTTACCGTCTTCAACCCGAACGACCCCTACGGCAATTACTACTTGATTCCAGGCAACGGATTGGTCAACAACGGTGGGATCACGCCTATTTGGCACGACCACTACGCGGCAGAGCATACCCTCAAAGGGAAATTGAGCTACCAGCCAAACGCCATCCACACCATCAGCGGTGGTATCGAGCACGCCTTGACAGAATACCAATGGGTGGATGTCTACCGTCCTTGGGTCGGTGCCCCTATTGTCATTAACGATACGACGACAACACCGTCGGTAAGCATTGGCTCTAGTAATGATATTTGGAAGGTGAGCCCTCAAAAAGGCGGACTCTTTGCGCAGGACCGCATCGAATACAAAGGGGTGAAGGCCACTTTGGGAATGCGTTTCAACTACTGGGCACCTGGTGCTTTCGCCGATAACGCGGTGGCTGATGAGAGCTCTCCTGTACTGGATGCCGTGCGCGAGCAATACCTCCAAAACTCCTTTGGTGCCGGAGGGTTGCGTTGGAAAGTTCGTTTATTGCCCCGATTAAACGTGAGCTTCCCCGTCACTGAAAACAATGTCTTGTACTTCAACTACGGGCATAGCATGCGCATGCCGCACCCGCGATTCATGTATGCAGGTCTGGACCCACAATACCAAGACCGCAGCTTCCTTTCGTCATTAGGGAATCCAAACCTCAATCCGGAGGTCAATATCTCCTACGAGGTGGGGTACAAAACCTTGCTCGGATCTCGTTTGGGGTGGACCATCAATGCCTTCAACAACAACCGCTTTGATTATATCGTTTCACGTCGTGTAATCACCACCGACGCCACGGGCCGTCCGGTCACCAAAACGATGTATATCAATCAGGATTACGCTAAAATAATTGGTATCGAAACCCAATTAAACGCGCGCCTCACCGACCATTTCAACTCCTTCTTCAACGGCTCCTACCAGCAGGCACGCGGTAAATCAAACAGCGCCCGCGAAAGCGCCCTTCAGATTGCCCAAACCGGCGAGGTGCCGCTCACCCAAGAACAATTCTTGGCTTGGGACCGCCCGTGGAAATTCAACGCAGGGATCAGCTACCAGAGCGATTCGAGCAGATTCCGCGCTTCATTGAACGCCCAGTATACCTCGGGATACCGCTATACCCCACAGATTTTGGAAGGCTACAACGACCTTGGCCGCCCCCAATACCGCGTCGACAACAGCAACTATTTGCGCGAGCGCGGTACCTATTGGTTCGGGCTCAACGGTAAAGCATCTTATGCGCTAGTGAAATTTGGTACAGGAGGTATTCTCCTCAACCTCGAGGTGATGAACATCACCAACAGACGAAATGCACAAATCGTCAATCCTATTACCGGTCGTGCATACGAATATGGGGATGATGTGCCATTGACTTGGCGCGATCCACGTCCCGAATTCAACGGACCGCAGGAATACGGAACAGACCCAAGAAACCCGGCACGATACTCGGCGCCGACGCAAATTTTAGCAGGAATTCAAATCAAATGGTAAGCCGTAAGTACATAGCATCCATCGTTCTCCTGCTTGCCTCAAGCATGGTGATGCGTGGCCAATTATTGCCTACCTACGGCGAGGAACGCGCAGGACTTAGTGCCTTCACCTTCCTTAAGCTCCCTATCGACCCGGCGAGCGTTGGAGTGGGTGGCGCCAGCCTTGCCATGACAGAGCACAGTTTCGGGGCCCTGGTAAACCCCGCCCTAGTGAGCGGAGGGAATCAGCAAGGTTTCTTTACCTCCAATCGCGCCCTCGGCGGCGGCATCTCACACGATTTTGTGGCATTGACCAAGTCTCGAGCCAACGGCCAGCACATTGCCTTAACCTTGAATTCCCTGAGCACCGGTTCAATTTTAGAAAGAACAGTATGGCAACCCGAAGGAACCGGGGCCACTACCTCTGCTACCTTGACCTCCGTAGGATTAGGGATCAGCCAAGCCTTTTCTGAATATTTCCATGCGGGAATGCAGTTGAAATACGGATTGGAACAACTAGGGGTGTACCGCGCGCACAATGTGTATTTGGACCTTGGGTTCTTATATAAATTGGACATCGCAGACCTACAATTCGCAGCAGCGCTGACGAACTTCGGTCCCAACACACCTATCTCCAACCTTCCCGTCGGCGATGAAAGTGCCTTGGCCGCGACACCGCAAATGTTTAGCATGGGATTGCAATGGACCGCTTGGGAATCCGGCGACCAAAAGCTCACACCAAGCTTCCAACTCAACCACCCTACGGACAATGCCGAATACTATGCCGCCGGTCTTAAATACCAATGGCGCAGTTATTACTGGACCAGCGTCGGTTACCAAGTCGGCAGTCAGAAATCACTGCCTTGGATGGGCTTTGGCATGAAAGGTCTAATAGGCGGATGGCCTATGGAATGGGGCGTTGGTGCCATGCCTACCCCATATGGCACCTATCAGGGCACCTTGGGACTAAAATTAAAGCCACTATCATGGTAAGAAGAGTACATATCCTGTTGCCGCTAGTGAGCCTATTGCTGATGAGTTGTGAAAACTACTTTGGCAAGCGCACAGATTTGGATTTCATCGAAATCCCTACATACGACGTTCGTGAAATCAGCTATGTGCCCATCGCACCGAACATCAACGATGCGCAAGCCCCTGTTGATGTGCACGTGGGTTATGACGAGTTCATCTATGTCGTCGACAGCGCAAATGATCAGATCTTAAGGTATGACCTCGCACTGAATTTACAGGGCAGCATCACCATCCCTGGAGTACGAAAAGTAGTACAAAACCGCTCGTTTCACCTGCTTGCCATCGGCACCTACGACACCACAATCGCGGGCGTAGACTATAGCCTTACCGCACTATACGATGTGGACTTAGTGAACGATCAAAATACCTTGAGCTTTAACAATGTTGTAGCGGAGCCCGTGCTGGTGCACCCCTTCTATTTCAAGAACAGTTTCTCCTCTTCCGATGCGAAAGTGAAGTTTACAGATGTTGCAATAATTGGGTCCAATTTACCCGCAGAAAACAACAGCTACTACCTCAGCCGAACGGGTGTGAGCAACAACAACGCCGGTTTCGGACCGGATTATGCCGTACTGAAATTCACCAAGAACCATCAATGGATCTCCAGCATCCCAGTCACCGCCACCGGAGCTACCTATTCGAACTACTTCAAGAACCCTTTGGCCCTTCAAGGATTCACACAAGCACCTCAGCTCACCGCGAATAACAGTCCTGATTTCTGGGTCCTCAACCAAAACGAAGACCAGGAAATTCAAGTGCAGCATATTCAATTCACCGAAGGACCTTTTGGCGCCCTATACCAACCCATCTTCTATTCCACTTCAGATCCAAACAGTACCGGCTACCTACAAACGCCCAAGCGATTTGAAGATCCTGTGGACCTCTGTCTAGCGGGCGATGGATCTAGATTTTTATTCGTAGCCGATGCCGGTGTAGATAGTGTGTACCAGTTCACCAGCTCCGGTCTAGAAGGCGTACCTCCACCACCGGCCTCCACTGCCGAAACCAATGCCATTGCGACCTTAGGCGGTTTTGGCAACGTGAGTGCGATCAGTTACTACGACAACATACTTTATGTCGCTGATTCACAAACTGGTGTGGTCAAAAGATTTAAATTAACCCTTGATTTCGATTAATGAAATTTTAACCTAAAACCATTATTTTTAAAGTCAATTAACAATCAACTCTCATGCGCAAGATTACTTTCTTACTGGCTGCAATTTTCGGAGGCTTCTTTGCAAGCGCCCAGAACTGTGGCGAGTTGTACTTTTCGGAGTACATCGAGGGCTCTTCTAACAACAAGGGCTTCGAAATCTACAACCCGACGAGTTCAACCGTTTCTTTGAGCGGTTACACTGTTTACCTCAGCGGTAATGGTGGCTCGTACACAACCACATTCACAACTTCAGCGAGCATTGCTCCTTACGATGTCTACGTGATTGCAACCAACCAAGCGGACAGCTTGATGCAATTCCAAGCAGATACCGTGTTGGGCTATCCTTCTGTATCTCACTTCAATGGTGATGATGCGTTGATTCTCGTAAAAAGCACCGATACGCTTGATGTGATCGGCGTTCCGGGAGTTGATCCAGGTTCTTCTTGGACCGTAGGAACAGGTTCTACTGCGAACTACACCTTGGTGCGTAAAGCAACTGTTACCGGTGGTTCGACAGATTGGTCTACAGGAGCTGGTGAGTGGGATGTATATGCCCAAAACACTTACTCTTACTTCGGGGCACACACATCGAACTGTACAACATCAGATGTAACTTTCCAGGTAGATATGAATAACGTAAGTGCTTCGTACACGAATGTATACGTGAGCGGTACGTTGAACAGCTGGAGCGGTAACTCAAACCAAATGACTGATGCTGACGGCGATGGCGTTTATGAAGCTACCATATCTCTCTCTGCGGGTCTTTACGAATACAAGTTCACGTACGATAACTGGACCGGTCAAGAGTCTTTGGATCCGACAGCTGATGCTGCTTGTACCATGACTACTTCTGGGTACACTAACCGTGTTGTAACAGTAGGTTCTTCGGATACCACATTGGCTGCCGTATGTTGGGAATCTTGTTTGTCATGTAACGCAGTGACTCCTTGTTCTGAATTGTTCTTCAGCGAATACGCCGAAGGATCTTCAAACAACAAATACATTGAAATCTATAACCCTACCGCGAATGCCATTTCATTGAGCGGGTACACTGTTTACCTAAGCGGTAACGGTGGATATTGGACGAACACGTTTACCACAAGTGCAACTTTGGCTTCTGGAGATGTTTATGTTATCTCAACCAACCAAGCAGATACCACCATTCAAGCGGCAGCTGATACCGTATTAAGCTACCCTAGCATTGTTCACTTTAACGGTGATGATGCACTAATCTTGGTGAGCGGTACGGATACTATCGACGAAATCGGCGTTCCGGGAGTTGATCCAGGTTCATTTTGGACGGTAGGTACGGGTTCAACTTCGAACTACACATTGGTTCGTAAACACGGAATTACACACGGTTCAACAGATTGGACGACAGGTGCCAATGAGTGGGATGTTTATGCGCAGAACACCTGGTCATATGCCGGAGGTCATTCAAGTTCTTGTATCGTAACTCCTGTAAATGTTACGTTCCAAGTGGACATGAATAACGTCAGTGCTTCGTACACGAATGTTTACGTGAGTGGCACATTAAACAGCTGGAGCGGTAACTCAAACCAAATGACGGATGCTGATGGCGATGGTGTATATGATGCCACCATTTCATTGATGCCTGGTTCGTACGAGTACAAGTTCACTTACGACAACTGGACCGG
>JAYPCB010000001.1:60181-64899 GCA_038124525.1 Cryomorphaceae bacterium | reverse complement strand
TTTCATTGATGCCTGGTTCGTACGAGTACAAGTTCACTTACGACAACTGGACCGGTCAAGAGTCTTTGGATCCAACGGCTGATGCTGCTTGTACCATGACTACATCTGGATATACTAACCGTGTTGTAACCGTAGGATATTCGGATACCACATTGGCTGCCGTATGTTGGGAATCTTGTTTGTCATGTAACGCAGTGACTCCTTGTTCTGAATTGTTCTTCAGCGAATACGCCGAAGGATCTTCAAACAACAAATACATTGAAATCTATAACCCTACCGCGAATGCCATTTCATTGAGCGGGTACACTGTTTACCTAAGCGGTAACGGTGGATATTGGACGAACACGTTTACCACAAGTGCAACTTTGGCTTCTGGAGATGTTTATGTTATCTCAACCAACCAAGCAGATACCACCATTCAAGCGGCAGCTGATACCGTATTAAGCTACCCTAGCATTGTTCACTTTAACGGTGATGATGCACTAATCTTGGTGAGCGGTACGGATACTATCGACGAAATCGGCGTTCCGGGAGTTGATCCAGGTTCATTTTGGACGGTAGGTACGGGTTCAACTTCGAACTACACATTGGTTCGTAAACACGGAATTACACACGGTTCAACAGATTGGACGACAGGTGCCAATGAGTGGGATGTTTATGCGCAGAACACCTGGTCATATGCCGGAGGTCATTCAAGTTCTTGTATCGTAACTCCTGTAAATGTTACGTTCCAAGTGGACATGAATAACGTCAGTGCTTCGTACACGAATGTTTACGTGAGTGGCACATTAAACAGCTGGAGCGGTAACTCAAACCAAATGACGGATGCTGATGGCGATGGTGTATATGATGCCACCATTTCATTGATGCCTGGTTCGTACGAGTACAAGTTCACTTACGACAACTGGACCGGCCAAGAGTATTTGGATCCAACAGCGGATAGTGCGTGTACCCTTACAACGGGTATTTACACAAACCGTTACTCCACTTTCGGAAATGCCGATACAACTCTACCAGCAGTTTGTTGGGAAGAATGTAGTACTTGTGCCACCGCCTCTACAGGTTGTGACGAGCTATTCTTCAGCGAATACGCAGAAGGTTCTTCAAACAACAAATACATTGAGATCTATAACCCTACTGCGAATGCTATTTCATTGAGCGGGTATACTGTATACCAAAGCGGTAACGGTGGGTCTTACACGAACACGTTTACCACAAGTGCAACTATCGCTTCTGGTGATGTCTATATGATTGCGGCGAACCAAGCAGATGCTTCTATCCTTGCGGTAGCAGATACTGCCATGGCTTACCCGTCTATTGCTCACTTCAATGGAGATGATGCGATGATCTTGACCTACGGTACGGATACCATCGACGTTATTGGTGTACCGGGAGTAGATCCAGGTTCATCTTGGACGGTAGGTACGGGTTCCACAGCGAACCACACGTTGGTACGTAAAGCAACTATTACGGGCGGTTCTACCGATTGGTCAACAGGTGCTGGTGAGTGGGATGTCTATGCTTCCAACACTTGGACTTACATGGGTGCACACAGCTCTAACTGTATTTACGTAGCACCTCCTCCATCTTTTGATTCTATTGTTGCAATCTCCACTATTACTGGTGTTGATGCAAATGGTGTTGCTGACTCTTTAACGGCAATGAAATGGATTAAAGGGATTGTAACCTCTATTGATTTTGATGGAAACGGCGGTTACAGCTTCTACGTAAGCGATAGCACAGATGGTATAAATATATATCACTACGCAGATCAAAGTGGTTACACTTCACCAATGATGGGAGACAGTCTTGTTCTTCACGGTGAGGTAGATCAATTTAGAGGATTAACTGAGCTTTTCGTAGATAGTATTTACCAACTTGGAAGTGGATATACATTACCAACTCCAACAGTTGTGACTAGTCTTGATGAGAGTACAGAAAGTGAATTAATCCAATTGATTGGGTTTAACCTTGTAGATCCTACGCAATGGCCATCTACTGGCTCCTCAGCAAACGTAGATATTACAAACGGAACAGATACGTTGACAATGCGTATTGATAGCGATACTGATATCGACGGTTCACCTGCTCCTGCAGGAACCTTTGATGTAACCGGTGTTGGTTCTCAGTACGACAACTCTTCTCCATACACTGCCGGGTACCAGCTCTTCCCACGTATGTTGACAGACATCTTCGAATACCCATATATCCCGACCTACACTATTGGTCAGGTAGACGGTATCGACGCAGATGGTGTGCCAGATTCATTGAACGTATACTGTAAGGTAGAAGGTATTGTGATGGGTGTAGATATGCAGGGCTCTGCCACTGCAGTATCCTTCACCGTACATGATGGTACTGACGGTTTGGGTACTTACTCAAGTGTTGCGACCGCTGCTTCTTACAACGTAACGGAAGGTGATGAAGTACGCATCATTGGTAGCATCGGTCACTTCAACGGATTGTTGCAGATGTACCTCGACTCAGTGGTAGTATTGAGCACAGGTAATACACTACAATCTCCAACTGTTGTTACTTCTCTAGGGGAGAACACAGAAAGTGAATTGATCAAGTTTGAAAACGCAACCTTGGTTGACCCAACGCAATGGGGATCTGGTTCTTCAGGCTACACCATCGATATCACTAACGGTACGGATACGATCGTAATGCGCATTGATGCTGATGTTGACCTATATGGAACGACTGCGCCAACAGGTGCCTTCGATGTTGTAGGTATCGGTGGTCAGTACGACTGGAGTGCTCCTCATGATGAAGGATACCAATTGTTGCCACGTTACATCGCGGATATTACTCCTGCAGCTGCAGTATGGGTTCCTGAGATCGTCGTAAGCGAGATCATGGCAGGTTCAAACAGCACTGGTTACAATGCAGATTGGTTCGAGATCTACAACTACGGCGATACTGTAGTAAACATCGGCGGATTCTCATGGGATGATGAAAGTGACATTTCGGGAACTTCAGTATTCCCATCTGTGACCATCGCTCCAGGTGAAGCTATCGTAGTTCTTGATGATGTATCTACGAACAAAGATGCCTTCTTGGCAGAATGGAAATTGTACCCTGGTTCTGTTACCATCGTAGCAAACGATGAATTGACCGGTTCATTCCCAAGCTTGAGCCAAAATGGTGATGGAGTGTACTTGTACGACGCCTCAGGTGCCGCCTTGACAAACTCTCTATACTCTGCTGCTACGGCAGGATACTCGGTAGAGTTTGACACTACGGGTGCCTTTACAGGTGATGCAGTGGATGGAACCAATGGAGCTTATACCTCACTAGAAGGTGATGTAGGTTCTCCAGGTAACCTCACTCCAAACTCAAATGTGAACGAGCAGAGCATCGTACGCAACATCTACCCGAACCCAACTACCGGTATGTTTACCGTAGAATTGGGCGTAGAGCTTGAGTACACCGTACAGATTGTAAACATGATGGGTGAAACGCTTGCGGTCGAGCAAGGCGTAGGCAGTGTGGTTCGCATGGACCTCAACGCTGCTGCTGGTACTTACCTTGTGAAGGTAGTGACCGATCGCGGTACGCAAACCCTACGCGTAGTGCTTCAATAAGGAGCGCGAAAAATCGCTGAAATAAAAACCCCCGCGGCTGCGCCGCGGGGGTTTTGTTTTTTAGTGCTGGATGAAAATTTTCTCCATCCGGTCGCCGACTAACATATAATAGGTGGCGGCGGGAAGGTGGTCCACCGGAATCCTATTCTCCCCAGCCTGAAGGGTGCCCTCGTCGACGAGGTGCTTGCCTAGGGTGAAGATTTGAAAATCGTTAGCCTCGGTTGTAGTGATGTTCAAAAACGAATCTGCGGGATTGGGGCCGATTTTTAACTGAATTGGCCCCTGCTCCTGAACAGCCATATAAGGGTTCCAAGCCACGTGCGTCGAATCGCCGTAGATGTAATGCACGAGCTCCGGGTGATCGATAAACGGATTGCGATTGCCCTGCATGTTGTGGATGACGTTATTGCGGTTCATCTCAAAACTGTCCACAGGATCTGCCCAGTGCCAAGCGATCAAGGTGCTCAACACCGCGAAGGTGGTACCGCCAGAATTTAGGCTTTCCTGCACCACCAAATCCGGTTCGCCGCCAGCGCCTTCATAGCGCAAGTCCATGTAGAGAATGATACGAGCCAGATCGCCCTTAACCTTGTCACGAGGTTCAAATAAGCCTGCTGAACCATTGACCCGGTTGCCCGTAGCGGAGCCGTTATAGTTCACTGCCGAACCGCCCGAACCAAGGTCATCGTATTCATGATTGGAGCGCAAGGAGTTCAATCCGCCATCGGCAGGCTTAAGGTTGTGGACATCAGTTCCAACACCAGCACTCGTACCAAAACCACCTAAACTACGTGGCCAGACGTGTTCGCGATTCCACCCTTGTCCGTTATTGTATTCCTGAGGGCCATTGACAGATACACCCGCATAAATAAGGCAAACGTTATCCGTATTCGTAGTGTCCTTATCACTGACTTTGAGCACGTCCCAAGTATCGGTGTTGCTCGAAGAATATTGCAATCTTGTGTGGACCTTGATGATATCATATAAGGCTTCGCGAAGGTCTTCGCCGTCCTCATTGTAGGCATCTTGGTAGTACGGTAAGGGTTGGGCTTGCAAGGCGTTGAAGGCCAAAAACAATCCCACGGAACAGAATAGCTTGTTCATATCTCGGGGTTTTCCACAAAGATGCGA
>JAYPCB010000001.1:55243-60081 GCA_038124525.1 Cryomorphaceae bacterium | reverse complement strand
TGAGACCAATCCTTTTTAAATGTCGCCAAAACCGCTGCATCCTCGGGCGCATCTTGCACTCGGCCACCGCTGTTGAGCTTCATGTACAAAGGCAGCAAAGCACGCTGCAAGGCATGTGGAATGAGCGGTTGAAGTTTGAGGCCCAATTGGTGTAAGGCCCCACTCTTAATCGCCACACTTTCGTTGCGGTGTTCGAAATCGAAGCCGTCGTAAAAACTTGGATCCACGCCAACATATTCCGCAATCTCCTTCATCACCGCTTCCTTGCGCGACATGAAATCTTCAAAGGCCCAACACCTCACGTGCCCCTCAGGCATCGCATCCATCCACGCCTTCAAATGTTTGGCATAGTCCACGTGATCCGTGATTTGCGGACGCTGAATGTACTCCGACAACGGCATATCAATGCGTTTGGTGCGGTAGCGCTCCATCTTATAATGGCTGTACATCTGCTTCGACGGTTCGCGGAACAAGAAGATCATCTTTGGTTTATGGGACCAATTCGAAAAGTGCTCGCGCGCCACCTTTTCGTACAAATAATGCGCCGTCGCCTCGAACCGCACCGTTGCATCCTCACCGCCTTTGAAAAAAGCTTCATAGTGGCCCAAATCATGCTCGTGCACATTGGCCGAGGCATTGAACCTATTCACCTTATCGGCGAAAAAGAACGTCTCCTTCTTCGGGCTACCGTAGACCTCCGGATGGGCCGACAGCCAAAAATACAGGCTGCTGGTACCACACTTTGGGGCACCGCCAATAATGACATTAGGAAGAAGCGCTGGGTTCATGCGCGCAAGATAGTAAGATTCGGTGCTAGACCGTGGTCAAGAGCAACTCTTTGATCCACCACGCCAAGGCGCCTCCCGCCAAGGGACCCACCACGGGAATCCATGCATAGTCCCAACCCGAATCGATTTTGTTTTTAATAGGCAAGATTTGGTGCATGATGCGCGGACCTAAATCGCGGGCGGGATTGATTGCATATCCGGTCGTACCCCCTAATCCCAGACCAATAACCCAGACCAACAAGGCCACTGGCAGGGCACCAATACTCCCCAACCCTATAGGCGTGGTGCTCTCGCCTTCCAAGGTTCCTCCAACAAAGTAGAAGACCACAAAAACGAGGACAAAGGCGCCGAGGGCCTCGCCAAAGAAGTTGTTCCAGGTGTTTTTAATTGCCGGCGCGGTGCAAAAGGAACCGCGAATGGCGCCGCCATCATCTGTGATGTCGTAATGTGGCTTGTAGAACACGTAGTTCATGGTGGTGCCAGCGGCTGCCCCTAATAATTGGGCCCCGAAATACATCCACATCGTCGCCGTATCCACAGCGCCGTCCATCCACAGCCCAAGGGTCACGGCCGGATTCAAATGCGCACCGCTGTACGGGCCGGCAACGACCACCCCTACGAAGACCGCGAGGCCCCATGCGGTGGTGATCATCACCCACGAGCCAGGATCGCCCTGAGCCTTGGTGTTTTTCAATACAACATTGGCGACAACGCCGTTTCCGATAAACAGCAATAAGAATGTTCCGACGAACTCGGCCCAAAATGGTGACATACGCGTGGTTTTATTCTGAACTACTAAGATGCAAAAATTGGTAGACTCCGAGAATTTTACTTAATTATTGATTCGTTAAACTCGCAGCATATGAAACCGTATTTGTTGGCTATTGATGCCGGAACAACCTCCTCCAGAGCGATCGTTTTTGATGGGGATACTAAGAAAATTGGACTGGGCCAATTCGAATTTACCCAACACTTCCCACAACCTTCTTGGGTGGAGCACGATGCCAATGAAATATGGACCTCCCAATTACGCGCCATCAAAGAAGCCTTAAAACAAGCCAAGGTCAAGCCGCATGAAATTAGTGCCCTCGGAATCACCAACCAGCGCGAGACCACCATCATTTGGGATGCTGCCACGGGCGAGCCCATCCACCACGCCATCGTGTGGCAAGACCGCCGCACCTCGGACTATTGCGAGGGCCTCAAAGCCCAGTACGGCCCTACCATCACCGCAAAAACGGGACTCATCACCGATGCCTATTTCAGCGGCAGCAAAATCCGCTGGATCCTGGGAAAAGTGCCCGGGGCGCGGGAGCGTGCCGAGCGCGGTGAGTTGCGATGTGGTACCGTAGATTCTTGGATCATTTGGAACCTTACCGAAGGCGCTTCGCACATTACCGATGCCTCGAACGCCAGCCGCACCTTGTTGTACAACATACACGAGGGGCAGTGGGACGCAGACCTTTGTGCCTTGCTCGAGGTTCCCATGTCCTTGCTCCCCAAGGTGGTGGACAGCAGCGGAAAATTGGCCCATACCTCTGAAAAAATCTTTGGCGCAAGTGTACCTATTGCGGGCATCGCCGGAGACCAACAAAGCGCACTCTTTGGCCAATTATGTTTCGAACCCGGCGAGGCTAAAAACACCTACGGCACAGGCTGTTTCGCCGTGACCAATACCGGCAAAACCATCGTCAACAGTACGAATCAAATGCTCAGTACGGTCGCATGGCAACTGAACGGCGAACTCACCTACGCCCTCGAAGGGTCCGTCTACATCGCCGGTGCCTTGGTGCAGTGGCTGCGCGACGGACTGAAAATCATTGAAAACAGCAGCGATATTGAGGCCTTAGCGCTGAAGGAAGGCCACAATGGCGGCATTACCATTGTCCCTGCCTTGAGCGGATTAGGAGCGCCGCATTGGGATGCCTATGCCCGCGGTGCCATCATGGGCATCACCCGCGGCACCAACGACAGCCACATCGCCTACGCGGCGCTCGAAGCCATCGCCCTGAGCACGGCAGATGTTTTGGAAGCCATGGCCAAAGACCTTGGGCAAGAACTCAAAGCCATCAAGGTGGACGGCGGGGCTAGTGCCAACGATACCATGATGCAATTACAGGCCAATATTTTAGGCTGTCCGGTCATTCGCCCTGCGGAGACCGAGAGTACCGCACTTGGCGCTGCCTTGCTCGCAGGACTTGGCATAGGGTATTGGTCGTCATTGGAGGATCTCAAGCCTTTGCTCAATGTCGACGAAAGCTTCGATCCAACACCCATGGACCAAATTTTGTTGCGCGATCAATGGCACCGAGCGATCGCCGCTAGCAAAGGATGGATCAAAGCAGGGGCGGATGAATAGAGCCGAGAATCTTGCGCTTCTCAAAGAGGAAGCCTTCGACATTCTCATCATAGGCGGCGGGGCCACAGGATTAGGTGCTGCCGTTGACGGTGCAGCGCGTGGCTACAAGGTCGCTTTAGTTGAAGGGACCGATTTCGCCAAAGGCACCAGCTCCAAAAGCACCAAACTGGTCCACGGCGGGGTTCGATACCTGCAAAACGGAGATATCTCTTTGGTCATTGAAGCCCTGCGAGAGCGAGGCCTGTTGTGCCAAAACGCGCCACACTTGGTCAAAAACCTCAGCTTCGTCATTCCTTCGTACGATTGGTGGAACAGTCCCTTTTATGGAGTGGGGTTGAAGATTTATGATTTGATGGCGGGAAAATTGGGCCTAGGTCCTTCCGAAATGATTTCTCTCGAGGAAACCCTAAAACACATCCCCAATGTCAATCAAGAGGGGCTGCGAGGCGGTGTACTCTACCACGACGGACAGTTCGATGATGCGCGATTATCCATTTCCCTTGCCCAAACAGCCTCGAAAAACGACGCCGTACTCTGCAACTACGCAAAGGTCGTAGGGCTGTTGAAGAAGGATTCAGAAGTGGTCGGCGCCAAAGTTCAAGATGCTCTGAGCAACGATGTGTTCGAAGTTCGCGCCAAGGTCATCATTAATTGTACAGGGGTTTTTGCGGACGATGTATTGAAAATGGACAATCCCGAGGCTAAAGCGACGATCAGACCATCGCAGGGGGTCCACATCGTATTGGACAAGAGTTTCTTGCCCGGCGATGAAGCCATTATGGTACCACAAACCACCGACGGCCGCGTGCTTTTTGCGGTGCCATGGCACGATGTAGTCATCGTAGGAACGACCGATACCCCGCTCGAACAACGCGATTTAGATCCAGTGGCACAGGAAGATGAAATCAAATTCATTCTCGACAACGCGGGCATGTACATGTCGAAAAAGCCTACTAAAGCTGATATCCTCAGTGTCTTTGCGGGTTTGAGGCCCTTGGCGGCGAGTGAAAACGGGAGTGAAACTACCAAAGAAGTGAGCCGACACCACAAGGTATTGGTCAGTCCTTCGGGATTGATTTCAGTGCTGGGTGGCAAATGGACGACCTATAGAAAAATGGGAGAAGATGCCATCGACAACGCCTTGGTGGTCGGTGCTCTGCCCCCGCGAAAATGCCAAACCGAAAACATGCCTATACACGGCTATGAGGTAGCGCCGGATTGGACCGATCCCCTCCACGTGTATGGATCCTTCAGAAAGAAAATTCGCAAGCGTATTGAAAAGAACAAGGAGCAGTCCTTGAGCGATAAATTTCCCTTGTATCCCAGCATGATTCGTTGGGCCGTGAAGAAGGAGATGGCCATGACCTTGGAAGATGTGCTGGCACGCCGTACCCGGGCCGTTTTATTCGACGCCAAGGAAGCGAGGAAGATTGCGCCGGAGGTGGCGCGATTGATGGCACAATATTTAGCTAAGGATGCGCGTTGGATTACGGAAGAATTGGCCAAATTTCATGCTTTCAGCGATGCCTATGTCGTGAAGTAGCGATGCGGTAAATCACTACATTTGATGCAAGCCAAAGGCGAATGAACGTTTCGAAAAAACAAATCTCATCAGGTGCCGTCATTAACATTGCCGGAATCCTCGTAGGGGCCGTATTGAATCTATGGTTGCTTCCGGAATTATTCAGCAC
>JAYPCB010000001.1:29171-55143 GCA_038124525.1 Cryomorphaceae bacterium | reverse complement strand
GAATCCTCGTAGGGGCCGTATTGAATCTATGGTTGCTTCCGGAATTATTCAGCACCGAAGAGTTAGGAATGTACCGTTGGATGGAACGCACTGCCGTATTGCTGTCCAACATTTTGCTCTTTGGCGTGCATCGTTCCTTCACCAAATTCCATTCGGATCCAAATAAGGACAAGAAAGCCTTTGAAAGTGCAGTCGTGGGACGGAGTACATTACTCATGATCGTCGTAGGGGTGGTGTTATTCATCATCGGGCCAGCACTGGCGCCCTTATTTAATTTTGAAAAAGACGTTCACCTACTCCGCTACTTAAGCTTCTTCGTGGTCAGCGGCATGGCCTTTTTGATGGCCGTTTCTGCCGCAGCGACAACGAAGCGCATTGCCGTCCCCGTATTCTTTAAAAACCTTGGGTTGCGGATCGCCATGTTAGTGATTGGGCTAGCTTTATTGCTCTACGCCTTTACCTTCCCCCAGTGGCTCATTGCATATGCCTGGGCATCATTGGCGCTAGGGCTCGTCGCGTTGTTGTACGCGTGGAACCGAGTAAAACCAACCTTTACTTGGCGCCATATGGGCGCTCCGATGGGAAAGGATGTACAGAAATTTGCTTGGATTAGTGTCTTTAGCGTCCTGATCGAAATAGGCATCAACACCCTAGATGTTCAAATGCTCTCCATGCTCACAGACATGGACAGCGTGGGAATTTATGGTATGGCCTTCTTTATAGGTTCGGTCATCGATGGCATCCGTAGGCCCATCAATCAGATGCTGGCTCCACAGATTTCTACGAGCTGGAACAAGAACAACATGGACGTGCTGCGCAAGATTTACGAGAAGACCTCCAGCGCTCAAATGTTGGTCAATGCTGCCTTTGTCATCATGGTCATGGTGAATGTTCAGTGGATTTTCTCTCTTATTCCAGATGGGGAAAGGTTCTACCCTGCCATCCCAGTAGTGGGCTGGACCTTGGCGCGTAAATACATCAACGCTTCATTCGGCTCGAATGGAGAAATCATAGCCAACAGTCCTTTTTACAAGCTGAACATGCAAATAGGCTCGATTATGTTGGTCATCAACATCGTGCTCAACTTCCTTTTCATCCCTAAATATGGAATTTTGGGGGTCGCCTACAGCGGATTGATTGCTGTGCTTTTTGTCAACGCTATGCGTGCCATCATGATTTACCGCAGAAGTGGACTGCAGCCCTTTACCCGTGAAAGTCTCTACATTTTTATGGGCAGCTCGGTGGTTGGATTAGTGTGTTATGCCCTACCGGTCGACGGTTTTGAGAAGTTCATCCTCTCCGGCCTGATCGTTTTGGTCGCGGCAGCGGTCTTTAGAAAGTTTATTAAGCACGTTCTGTTGCGTTAAGCCTACGTACCTTTATCCCGTTGAAAGTCGCATATATTCAAAATAGAGTCCAATTAGGTGGTCGATTCCAGGTCACCTTCGAAATGACCAAGGTGCTCAATGCCATGGGGATCGTTCCAGACTTTTACAGCTACCGTTTTAGGCTCACCCACGAGGACATTGCAGCGCATTACGGCAGTGCCATTCAGTGCAACTTCATCACCATTCCAGAAGCTCGCAGACCCTTTGAGTGGAACATCACCAAATTCAATTTTGATATCAATGCTCACCTTAAGGGCTATGATTTGATCATCAACAGCAATAACACCAGCTTGGGACTAGACCCCACCCTCAATATTTTGAGCTACGTCCATTACCCGCGTAAGGCCAGGTTGATGCAAAAACCTACACTGAAACGCTTGTTCGATGTTGGACGCGATCCATTCATGCTCAACGCCTTTCGGTATCGCCGACACCGCCGGGTAAGTTCGAATGATCTTCAGGTCGCCAATAGTGCCTTCACAGCACAGCGATTCGAACAACATTACGACCACAAGGTGGAGCACATCCTCTACCCGCCGGTCGATATTGATTTTCAAGAGGGCGAGAAATTACCCCACCGCATCGTGAGTTTGGGCCGATTCTCTCCCAACAAGCGCCAGCTTGAACAAGTCAAGATGATGGCCAAGCTTCCCGGGTACGAGCTCTACCTCATAGGTTTTAAAAACGACGCCAACTATTTCGATCAATGCGCCGCCGCCATAGCATCCTTGGGACTCACCAACGTACATTTAGTGGCAGATGCATCCGAAAAAGAACGCAACGATCTATTAACCTCAGCCACCTTCTTCATTCATTCCCTCCGTGAAGAGCCTTTTGGCATCACCACTGTACAGGGAATAGGTGCCGGTTGCCTGCCCATTGTGCACAATAGCGGGGGGCAGCGCGAGGTGGTGCCTTATGCGGAGCTGCGCTATGAGAGTGAGGCAGATATACCGGAATTGGTCCAGAAACTTGAAAAATCCGAGCAAATCGCAGACCTTCGTACTGCGTTGAAGGCGCATGTTCGTTCGTATTCGAGCGAGGCATTCAGGGGCCAATTCAAATCACTACTCGAACAAAAATTACCCGCATCATGAGAAAAGACAAGCTGATCAAGGAATGGTTCGGGTTCAACGTTCGCTATTGGAACGACCTCAAGCACCGCGCTAAACTTCACGGACACCTCGAAAATAGTGAGGCCCTACCACGGGAAATCATGGCAGAGGCCGAGCCCATCTTCGTGCTTTCCACCGGCCGCGTGGGCACGATGCTCCTCACCCGATTATTCGAGCTAGAACAAGGCCTCCACATCGAACACGAAGCGCTGCCTGAAATGCTTTTGGCCGGGAAAACTGCCTACGATACAGGCGACCTCTCCTTCGCCAAGGGTGCCTTCATGGCAGGCCGTTACGAGGCCATCCGCGATTACCAATTACGTGGATTGCGCTACGTAGAAACCAACAATAGATTGACCTTCTTCGCCCCCGCCATGGCGGAGTTATTCCCAAAGGCGAAGTTCATTCATTTGCTGCGTCATCCGGATTCGTTTGTGTCTTCGGGCATACAACGGAATTGGTACACCGGTAAAACCATTACGGACGAAGGCCGTATCGCTCCACCGGAATCCTTGGGCATCGAGAGCCGTCCGGACAAGATTGCCTGGCTTTGGAATGCGACAAATTCGTTTATTGATGATTTCAAAGCTGGTCCTGGTAAAGACCGTACGCTGACCGTACGCTCAGAAGACCTATTCTCGAACAAGGAAGAGGCGATGCGCATTCTGAATTGGCTCAACTTTAGTGCCGATGAACGCAGCGTGCAGCGCGTACTCGATACACCGGTCAACAAGAGCAGAAAGAAGAAGGAACAGCAAGTGTACGACGAGGACCTAGTGCCGCTAGTGGCCAA
The DNA here is from genome assembly GCA_038124525.1 of Cryomorphaceae bacterium. Lineage (GTDB taxonomy): Bacteria > Bacteroidota > Bacteroidia > Flavobacteriales > Schleiferiaceae > UBA10364. Next base: position 51,847 of record JAYPCB010000001.1, on the reverse strand, counting down.
ATACTACGGCCGCTAGTCAATCAATAGCTCGGGGTAAAACACCTCGTAATCTTTGCGGTACAAAGCCTGTAATCTCCGACGCTGATCGTCAGTGAGCTCCACTTTTTTCTTGGAACGATTCACGTTGAGCTTCACCTCTTTTTCATACGGGGTGCCCAATTTTTCCGCGACCTTAGCGAAGTCTTCATCAAAGTTTTCGAACCTGCCGATGAAATCCATATTAGGAATATCGATGATGGAAGTCTGTGCTCGTAAATGCTCGTCGCACTTGGTCACATCTTGACCTTCAACCCAAGTCAAAAACGCATCAAAATCTTGCATGCGCTCGTGCTCCTCAGGGGTAAACCTGAAGTAGTTCTGCACCGTCACTTTATCCTTCCAACAGCTGATGAACTTCTCTTCTGGATTACGCACAAAAGCAAACTTGTAAAAGTTCCGTACCATCCACTTCGAATAAGGCATGGCGGAACCATAAATCAACGAACCCGGCTTACTATCTGCCGTGAGGTAGTTATTGATGGTGCGCGACGCGACCTTGTAATTACGAAACCAAATGGCTTTGTAGCGGTAACTATACGACATGAAAAAGCGCTCCTTCTTGAAGAGTTTCAAGACGTACTTGTTCCAGTAGAAATGACGAAACTTATAGGGGATTTCGCTGGTGTTTAGTTTCATGTGTGGCCGTAATCTGCCTGCTAAAATACATTAACTCTTTCACGCACTTCTGCTCAGCCCAACTAAAAAGGAGGTAATTTTAGCCCATGAAGGCACCCGAAATCATTTTTGAATCTACTGCGTTGATCATCATCAACAAAGAATCGGGCATCATCACCGAACAAAATCCGTTTGAACCTCTGTCTGCCGAAAGCCAAATCCACCACTATTTAGGCCAAGGACCTAAACCTCCTTACGTAGGAGTTGCACATCGACTTGACCGAGTGACCAGCGGCCTGCTCATCTTCGCAAAAAAGAAAAGCACCCTCAAGCAACTGAACCAATGGTTTGCAGATCGAAAGATCCAGAAAACCTACCTGGCCATCACTTCCACGCCGCCAAAGCCCGCAAAATGCATCTTAGAACATCACCTTTTTACCGATAAAGCCGCAAAGAAAGCTCTGGTATACGACCACCCTAAAGGCGGCACCAAACCTGCCCGCCTGCACTACCGAACCCTGGAAGTGAATGAGCACGGTGCCTTGCTTGAGGTTAAACCCAGCACGGGTCGTTTCCATCAAATTCGTGCCCAGCTCAGCCACATCGGTTGCCCTATCCTTGGCGATGAAAAATATGGTGGGTCTAAACTTTCTCCGAATACCATCGCACTTCACGCATGGAAAATCAAACTACCTGAGCCCATTAATGATTCTCCACAGTGTTTCGAAGCTCCTTCACCTTGGACCGAAAAATTTACTTTTAACAAGTACAAATGATAAATCTAGCGCTCGTACTCGCAATAAATTATTCTTCTAATGGAGCTTGACATCTATCAAATTGATGCATTTACGGATAAAGTATTTGGAGGGAATCCAGCATGTGTTATTCCTCTTAAAGAATGGTTACCTGATAATACTTTACTAAAAATAGCCCAAGAAAATTCGGTTTCAGAAACAGCTTTTTTCATTGATAATGGTACATCTGTTACGTTGCGTTGGTTCACTCCTGAGTTAGAAATGGATTTGTGTGGACATGCCACATTAGCTACCGCTCATTGCATGAAATCACTTTTAAACTATCCAAATGACACCATCCACTTTGAAACCCTAAGTGGGACATTGGCAGTATCTATAAACAATGGTTCATACTCTTTAGACTTACCCTCGCGCCCACCCATCAGCGCGACGTTACCACTGTTTATTAAATCCTCTTTAAACATTCAACCATTAGAGGTATTTAAATCACGTGATTACCTATTATTATATGATAGCGAGGAGCAAATCAAGAATATTCAAATCAAGAGACAAAACTTTGACAAGGTCAGTCTTGGGACAGGAGGAGTTATTGTCACAGCAAAAGGAGAGAATTGTGATTTTGTTTCACGCTTCTTTACACCACAAGCATCAATTCTTGAGGATCCCGTAACCGGGTCATCACATTGTTCTCTTATCCCTTTTTGGTCTTCACGATTACAAAAGACGCAATTAACGGCCATTCAACTATCCCATAGAGGAGGCGTTCTATCATGTGAAAATAAAAATGACCGTATACTACTCACAGGTAGCGCCAAAACTTATTTGGTTGGAAAAATAAGGGTCTAATTATTCTCCTACGGCACAGAAATTCTTTCAATCATCTCAAACTTATTCGAGCTATTGTTTATTTTCTTTTGTGCTAACTACCTTACCCTCGCTGTCAATTCGACGAACGATCACTTTATTTGGATTAGATGGTTTTTTTAGAGGAGCTATTTCAATAATTCTGTTATCCCAATCAAGTTTACCACTTCCAGGTATGAATGGAACGAAAACAGTATAACTGCTGTCCTTGTCTTTGCCATAGTACATCGCTGAGTGCTTCAATGATCCTATGAGTTTAGTTTTTATGATTCTATCCTCAGTCAAAGAAAGGACATAGGCTTTTTTCTTAATCTGACTAAACGCAGAAAACGACAGAAGGATAAAGGCCACAAATAGATAGTTTTTTCGCATGTAGATTTTTCTTTGATTGAAAGCGTAAATTAAGAAAAGTAGGTCTAAAATAGATTCCGCAATATGACAACTATTTAAATCAGTCTTACCAAAAAAAAGCACCTCCAATTGGAGGTGCTTTAAGTGGGCCCAGCAGGGCTCGAACCTGCGACCACCTGATTATGAGTCAGGTGCTCTAACCAACTGAGCTATGAGCCCGGGAGGGCAAATATAGTGTAGCAAGACGGAACGATTTTACATTTTTTAGTTCAAGTATCTTGCCTTGATTCGTATGTCGTTATTCGCAAAATCACCTTCATTGTGATCGCATAAGATGAGCTTCACACGATCGGCTCCCGCCATTGCATAGGCCGCTCTAAAATCTTGATTGATTTGAGTCAACCTAGTAGTTAAATCATTCTTGATGGCATCGACATTCTCACCGTCCCAGCTAATGCCGCTTTTCGCCTCTAACAATATCTCTAAAGTCTTATCGCCGGTAGCATCCTCACTGGTTCTTATCTGGAAGGTATTGCACTTTTCTACCAGTGTTTTGATTTCAAACATTGATTCTTGGATATCTACGGGACTGACATTGGCTCCAAAAAAAGCGACGGTCATATCGGCTCGACCATAATGGAATAACAACGGTAAATCAGTTCGTGGTGCCACTATTTCAGACTTGTCTATGCCCAATTCTTCAAAGGCCTCATACATCTCTTTTATAGTCACTTGGTGCCCTCGGTCGTGTATGTTATACCTGACTTTGGGCGCAACATAGTGGAATCTACATACGGTAATAATAAGCTCTCCGTCTTCTGTATTTTGAATCAAGAAATCCGAAGGATTGTACTGGAAAATCATTGGCAAGGCACCCTCATGCCTTGTAAGATGTTCCCTTAACTGTTGGTTAGAACGCATCAACCTTCTCAGGCTGATCGTAAAATCATTTTCAGAGCCAAGGTTTAATTCTAAATCGGACGCTCCTAGGGAACTATAAACTTTCTTAATTCCTTTGCTATACAAAAAGTCGCGCATCCCTTCAGACATAGACTCTCCACCAAAAATGAATGAAATATCATACTCCTGCCAAGGGATTTCACTGTGATCGACCAATTGCTTTAAAAAAGGCGGGTAACCCATGACTACATATTTGTACTTCGTGCCAAATTGCCGCAGGGTATTTTCAATTTTTTCCTTCTCAGGCCCCAGCGACTTTAGCATGGAGAACGGCACACACGACATAGTGACATTAACTCCCGTAGCCCAAGGCCCTAAGGCAAAAGCGTTGATGATGAAATGTGGTTCGGTACCAAAAAGAGTCTCGAATCCAAATCGTATAATCTTCCCGTTTCTCTTACGCTCTGTTTTTCCTCGAACCCAATTCGTTGCAGTACCAGATGAACCAGAACTTTCATCAAAGATGATATTCCGTTCGGGTATTTTTCCATCCACACAACGACTGTCCATATCATAGACTTTAACATAGTTCTCCTTGTCTATGAATGGAATCTCCTCAATCTGAGGAACAAATCCTTTAAAGCTTGGCTCCGAAAAACCTTGGCTGTCCAAAAACTCCCTATAAGCTGGAACCCTATTCTTCGAATATCTAAACTGGTAATAGGCTCGAGCACGAGAATTAAAGTTGCGAAGTCTATTGAAACCAGGAACATACAGCAATTTAATAGCCCAAGGAAAGGTCAGGAACATTTCGCGATAGACACCGCCTAATCGAGCGTAATAGTATACTAGTAATCTTTTCATTCTATTAAAATATCTGAGGTATTGATTCTAAAACTTCTAGGGGGGACTTTACTATATCCAGCACGACATACGAATGCTAATGGAGCCTCATTATTTGGGTCTAATTCCAATTTCTCCGATAACGCACTAAAAGCTGTTGGATTTGTGATCAAGCTCCCAAATGGATGCATATACGCACCTTCTTTAGTTAATTGGAGCCAAAGACGACAAAGAAGCCTCCCAAACTCATATTGATCCATTGAACTAGACCAATGATGCTGAACCCACATGATCGTAGCAGTACCCTTGTAGGTACTACCGTAGTAGGACGAAAGCATTTTTTTCCTCGCCCCCTTAGTCCATTTTTCATGATGACGAAACACGGATTTCACCAATTTCCCGGGAAAGCCCATGCATTTCGTCCACAATCCTGTTTTCTCTGCCTCCGCTTCCTTTTTGGAATATCTAAATAGACCATCTAACTCCTCTCGCATTTCTGTATGAGACAAATCTTCAAAAAGTGTGGCTTGATTGATCTTTACAAGATGGTCTACCTGCTCCTCATCGCTTGTTGAGAACAAGGCCGCGCCAAAACTTGAAACAAGCTCTTCGCAATTGCGTATGGTAGAAGCTTTGAGCGGCTCTCCGGTATAATCTGTGCGCGCCGTTCTCCTTTCCTTCAACAATTCTGGCGACAAAGTTTCCTTTGTGGTCCTTTCATTCATCGTGATTTTACCGAAAGGCCGAATTCCTTCTTGATCAACCGATGGCGCTTCTATGAATTCAGTTAGCGAGACCTCATAGCCATGTGGGGCTGCAGCTATTGATAAACTCTCGACAAATACACCCAATACTGCTGTGGCAAACTCAGATTTAGGATCGCCTACAGGCAACAAGAATTTTGAATCATAGAGTAGTTCCGCTTCAGTCTCTGAAATAACCTTTACCCTATATGGCTGCAGGTTATGCACACTAGGCGCCCATCGTGCCCAATCTATGATACTTTCCCAACTCGGAGGCTCCTTCGTCTTCCCAAAAAGACTGTTCGGTAAAAAGCTGGCGAGGCCGAAAAAGAAGCTGGAAGTGATAAAATGGCGACGATTCATGTTCATGGTTTTACATAATGTAGGAATTTTCAGGGACATACGTAAAATCAAGAAGAATGAGCACGTGCGATGTCCTGCACATGTCCTAGTTGCGAAAAGGACGATACGGCATGTTCTTTGTATCATTACATACCCAAAATGTATACATGGACAGAATCCCATCCTTGGCTCTTGCCGCATTCTTAGGGCTGTCCGTTTCAGCACAAAATGCTCCTATTGATTTTGAACCTAATGGCCATGGGGCCAATTGGAACTGGAAAGTATTTGAAAACGGGTACAATCCGCCATTAGTAGTCGTTCAGAACCCTGATACCAATGGAATCAACACCAGCCCAAACGTTGCTCGCTTCGAAGCCTTGCAACAGGGCCAGCCATTTGTGGGATGTGAGTCGATGCACGGCACTGATATTGGCACTTTCACCATTGATCAAGATAATTACATCATTCGCATCATGGTCTACAAGACGGCGATCAGTGATGTGGGAATCAAATTGGTGCGTTGGGATAATTGGTCCCTAGGAGAAATCAAGGTCGCCAATACTAAAACGCATGAATGGGAACAACTTGAGTTTGATTTCAGTGCGCACATTGGTTTGACCTACGATCAAATCGTGATTTTCCCTGATTTTACCGCGCGTCCTTCAGACCGCACCATATACTTTGATAATGTATGGGGCGATCTTTACGTTCCACCACCGCCGCCGCCACCGCCTGTGGACAGTGCAACGATGACCTTGCCGAACTTCTTTAGCCCAAACTTTGACGGTATCAATGACCGCTATCGACCAAAGATGCAGCACGCAGATTGGGCCGAGTGGCGCATCTACAATCGCTGGGGACAGGAGATGTTTTATTCAGAATCTGTTTCTGAAGAGTGGAACGGCATGTTCAATGGCGCCGTCGTTAGTCCCGGAGTGTACATGATTCAAGCTCGATGTGGATCTACTGTTACCGGGAATGTGGTGGAAAAGCAGGGCACCATTCATGTGGTGGACTAGCACCGAAGCAATTATCACGCTCCACTATTTTTTTCTCGTGTAGTTTCGTGTAACAATTGAGCGCTAATCGTCTTATGATTACACAAATCTGGTTTGATTTTGGGAATGTTTTTATCCCGATACATCCGCACCTAACGCATGAGGCGCTGGAGCAATGTGGCGTGAAAATGAAGCCCGAACAGTTTGAGGTGTTGGCGCAGGAATTTGAGCGCGGAGAGATTTCTACCAAGGAGTTTTTCCAAACATTGACCGCAAGCTGTAAGTTTTTGCAGAGCTCAAGATGTACGACCAGAGCGTGGAATGCGCTGCTTGGTGAGTTGAATGATCATACGTTGTTTCTAAAGAAATTGGGCGAAGATTATAGCCTTGCATTAGTGAGCAATACCAATGTGGCCCATATTGATCACATCAAACAAGAAAGTGGTCCGTTCCTATGGAACACCTTCACTGAAAAGTTCGATGCACTATTCCTTTCATACGAAATGGGGTGTCGCAAGCCGGATACGGAGTACTACGACCGTGTGCTTGAAGCCATGGGCGCGCTGCCTGAGGAGGTGCTGTTCATTGACGACACACAAGCGAACCTAGATACAGCTGCCGAGATGGGCATGCATACCTGGTTGTTCAATACACAAGATGGGGATTTGGAACGCGAACTACCCGCGGTCTTGACAAAGCTCAAGGAGCGTACCGCCAGTAGTGCGGGGATGTAAGAAACACACCCACTTATTATCAGCACCCGCTTTGGGTTCTTCATTCAATAAATGAAAACCGGCAGCCGAAAGGCGTTGCATCTCGGCGCGGATATCATCTACGGCGTAGGCGATGTGGTGCAGACCTTCTCCACGCTTTTCAATGAATTTGGCAATGGGGCTATCCGGGTTGGTGGCTTCCAACAGTTCGATTTTATTGGGTCCCGCCTTGAAAAAGCTCGTTCGCACACCTTCACTATCCACGGTCTCTTCCTTGTAGGGCGGTACCCCCAAAAGTTTAGTGTAGAGGGCATTCCCTTCTTCTAAGGACCGTACGGCGATGCCGAGGTGTTCGATTTTATTCAGGTGTTCCATCGTTGGCGTTTAGCGTTCCTAAGTTAACCAATGCCGCGTATTTCCCGCCTTTGGATAGGAGATCTTGATGTGTGCCCAATTCTACTATTCGACCCTCCTCCACATAAGCGATTTGGTCCGCGTGCTTGATGGTGCTCAATCTGTGTGCCACCACCACTGTGGTTCGCCCTTTCATCAAGGCATCTAGGGACTGCTGTACCCTTGCTTCACTCTCGTTATCAAGGGCCGCGGTGGCCTCGTCCAACAATAGGAGTTTTGGATCGGCGTAGAAGGCACGTGCAATACTCACGCGTTGTCGTTGGCCGCCGCTCAGGAATTTTCCGCCTTCGCCGATGGTTTGGTTGTCGAAATTGGACACAAAATCATCACAATATGCCGCCGAAATGGACTTTCTATAGCCTTCCTCGCTTCCTTTTGCATTGAATGTGACGTTTCCTTGAATCCCGTCATTGAACAATAATGGATGCTGCGGTACCCAGCCCAACCCCTTGCGGTAATGGGCCATATTTACCTCCTTCAAATCCTTAGATCCTAATGTGACTGTTCCTTGTTGAGGATGATCAAAGCCCGCCAATAAGTACAGTAGTGAACTTTTACCGCCACCAGAGGGTCCTACTAGCGCGGTTGTTTTCCCAGCTGGTATGATGAGGTCTAAGCCTTGCAATACATCGCGATCGTAGTAGGCAAAACGAACGTCGCGCAGGGTGATATTTTCCTTCCAATCGGCTTCAACCACAGGCTGGTCTCCTGATGTCGGTACAACCATGTCCAAAACCTCAAAGATTCGCTCCGCACTGGCATTGCCTTTTTGGATGTCGTAGAGGGCGTTGGTGACGTTTTTGAAGGCCGGAATTAATTGGTAGAACAATAAAATAAAGGCCACTAATTCTCCACCGGTCAGGCGCTTACCCGCCAGCACCTCTTGGCCGCCGAGATAAAGTACTACGAGCAATACACTTACTCCCAAGACTTCGGCAATAGGTGAGCTTAGGTCGCGCTTGCGGAACACCTTGGTCATCGTACGCTGCCATTGACGAACGCTTTGAGCAAACACTTTAGTCATTTGGGACTCTACGGCGTAACTCTTTATAATGGGAAGGTTCGATAACGCCTCTTCTAATGCAGTGGTATTTTGTCCCAAAAGGCCTTGAGCTTCCTTCGCGCTGCGCCTCAAGCTCTTTCCCACCGTTGCAATTAGCCCACCTGATATGGGGATAATAGCCAAGGCCCATAAGGTCAAGGTAGGACTCATGGTGAAAAGCACTGCCAACGTTCCTAAAATCATCAATGGATCGCGCACAAAGCCCTCCATCCCCTTGAGCATGGACCACTCTATTTCGTTTAAATCCGCCGTGGCACGGGTCAGTAAATCTCCTTTTTGCCATTTGCTGTGTTGACGTAAGCTCAAAGCTATCCACTGATCGTGCAGGGCTTGCTTGAAATTTGCCACGACCCCGTTTCGCACCGGAGCCAAGGTCCACAAGGCAGCGTATCTCGAAAGGTTTTTTCCAATAAAGATGGTGAAAACCAAAAGGATGATTCGTACCAGAGTATCCGATGCACCGTGCAGATCTCTGTAGGCTTCTACACGTTCCGCAAGAGCAACTTTCCAAGGCGCAGCGCCCACTAGATCTGAGCCGGGCGTGTCGAAAATAATGTTGAGTAAAGGAATAAGCGCACCAATAGAACCTATGCTAAAAACCACCGTAAGGAGATTGAAAAAGGCCGCCAATGCTATGTAGCTGGCAAAGGGGCCCATGGTTCGTATGATGCGAAGAAATGCCTTCATAGTTCTTTTCGTTGCAGCGAAGGTAGCGCTTACGCGGCAATGCGTAAATTTGCACCTATGGAAAGCACACGTCAACTTAAAATCGCCAAGCTCCTTCAGAAGGAAATGGCAACGATCTTACAGCAATTGGCCAAAGATCATTTCCCAGGTACCCTACTCAGCGTCTCGAAAGTGCGCGTGAGTCCTGACCTTGGTGTGGCTAAAATTTACGTGAGCATTTTTCCCGTAGCTAAAACGAAGGAAACCTTTGATTTCTTGCAACTCAACAACGCAAAATTGCGCGGTGCTTTAGGCCATGTCGTTGGGAGCCAACTACGTGTGGTTCCAGAGCTCATGGTCTATGTAGACGACAGCTTGGAATACGAGGAAAACATCGACCGCTTATTGCGCGGTGAAGGCGAAAGTCCCATCAAATAATCACAGGTGAAATCTTTCAGCACCTATCTCGCTCGTAAATACTTCTTTTCCAAGGGAAGATTAGGTGCTATCCGTCTGATGTCGCTTACTGCGTTGATTGGACTATCCTTAGGTACTGCGGCCATGGCAGTGGTGCTCAGTGCTTTTGCCGGGCTGGAAGATTTAGTTGCCAGCCAATACGAGCATGCGAATCCCGCCCTGAAAATCAGTCCTGCAACTGGGCAATATTTAGAGCTCAGCGCGGATGATTCTGCTTTCATTTCCAATGAAGCCGCCCACTACCCCAGTTCAGTATTCGAGCCTGTCTTTGAGCAGCGCGTGCTCTTGGCACAAGGAGACCATCAACACATTGCTTACTTGTTGGGCAGTTCGATGGAATACGAAAGGGAACACCATTTAGACCAACACCTGCTGACTCAAGCAGATCCGGCACTCGACCTTGGAGGCAATACCCTACGATTGGGGGCGGGAGTGGCTTACCATTTGGGTATTTCAAATACCAATCCGCCGCCCATCATTACCGTTTACCTGCCAAAAATCAACGCTTCTACCAACGCCCTGAACTTGAGCGATGCAGTGCAGGCCAAGAATGTCTTTGTGACGGCTATTCACTCGGTGCAACCGGATTACGATGCGAATAAAGTCATTGCCCCGCGTCAATGGGTCCAAGAATTCACCGGCGCCATACATCCCTCTTATCTAGAGGTGTATTCTGAGGAAAAGGCATTGAGAACATCTATTGAAAATCACTTCGGCGATCGCGTGGTCGTCGCCGATAGATTAGAGCAAGAAGCTACCTTGTTCAAGGTCATGCGATCCGAACGTTTAGTCGTCATTGCTATCCTTGCCTTTGTCGTGTTCTTGGCTAGTTTCGGGGTGGTTAGCGCATTGACCATCATCGCCCTCGAAAAGGATAATGATATTCGCACGCTATGGTCCATGGGTGCCTCGAATGCCCAGCTGCGTCAACTATTCTTCACCAACGGCATGTACATTGTCGGTACAGGTTGGGCGCTAGGGATGACCCTTGCCATCCTCTTGATTGTACTTCAACAGCAGGTCGGTCTCATCACCCTCGGCTCGGGCTATGTTCAGGAATTCTATCCGGTAACACTTAAACTTTCGCACGTTGTGCTTACGACCTTAATCGTACTGGGTATAGGCACTTTGATGAGTGCCTGGTCTACAAAGAATGTCGTTAGGGACTAACCGACCAAGAGTTCGTTTTGGTCGTTGCCGTATTTGGCGATGTACTCAGATTCTATTTCGTCTAAGGTTGCCAAGACTTCTTGCGGGTCGTCTATAGTGACCAATCGTGAACGGTAAGGCTTGAAGTGCGTCAATCCACGGAAGTAATTCGTGTAATGCTTTCTGGTTTCCATCACCGCATAACGCTCTTCTTTCCACTTCAAGCTCATCTCAAAGTGCTCACGAGCAGCAGCTACACGTTCCTCCACCGTAGGCTTGGCCGCCTCCACGCCGTGTTCAAGGAAGTATTTAATCTCGTCAAAGATCCAAGGATATCCAATACTCGCGCGGCCGATCATAATGCCATCAACGCCGTATTTGTTCTTGTATTCGAGCGCCTTGGGTCCACTGTCCACATCACCATTCCCGAAAACAGGAATGTGTAAACGCGGGTTGTTCTTGGTTTCGGCGATCAAGGTCCAATCCGCCTCTCCTTTGTACATCTGCTTGCGCGTACGACCGTGAATGGAAATGGCCTGAATACCCACATCTTGAAGGCGCTCCGCCACTTCAACGATGTATTTCGTATTCTCGTCCCAACCCAATCTTGTTTTTACCGTCACCGGCTTGTTGACCGCTTTGACTATTTCAGCGGTCATCTTGACCATCTTCGGAATGTCCTGAAGGATCCCTGCACCGGCACCTTTACAAGCGACATTCTTTACAGGACAACCATAGTTAATATCTATGATGTCCGGATTTGATTCTTCACAGATGGCGGCTGCCTGACGCATACTTTCAATCTCGTTCCCGAAGATTTGAATGCCCAGGGGACGCTCGTATTCGTAGAAGTCCAATTTCTTTACGCTCTTCGCAGCATCGCGTATAAGCCCTTCGGAAGAAATGAATTCGGTGTACATCACATCAGCCCCGTGATCCTTACAAAGCTTGCGGAACGGGGGATCACTCACATCCTCCATGGGCGCGAGCAACAGTGGGAATTCACCAATCTCTATATCTCCTATCTTTACCATCACTGCAAAAATACAACCCGATGCAAAACCACCCTTCATGGAGCCCTGTAAGAATTGCGGCTTCTTTTATTCTGGTCATTATTCTAAGCGCACTCCTTGTTGGAGGCATCGGATTCATCATCGCAACCGCCGCCTACGACAACCTATCTGAGCCCGGCGCCATGCGTTGGTTACAACTGACCAACAGCTTAGGGGTCTTTTTAGTTCCGCCGCTCGTACTGATGTGGTGGAGCAAATCTTCTCCTCAAGCCTTTTTAGGGTGGCGGGGCGCAAGTATAACCCCGTCGGGATGGGGTGCGTTGTTGCTCATTATTGCGGGCTCCTTCTTGACCATTGATGCCCTTGCACATCTAAACATGGTACTATTGCCCGAGGCTCCTTGGGTGGAAGAGCTAAAAGCACAAGAGGCGACGGTCAAACTTGCCCTAGATATTCTCCTGCGCGATATGGTGCCAACGACGCTATTGGCCAATGCATTGATCATGGTCGTGGTACCGGCAATTGGTGAGGAACTGTTCTTTCGCGGTGCAGTGCAGGGTTTGCTTGGACAAAAATTCAACCACCATATTGCGATCGCAGGTACTGCGCTTTTCTTCGCTGCGGGACACATGCAGCCCCTGAGCGTCCTGCCTATATTATTTATGGGGATGGTATTCGGCTACCTAAAGCATTGGACGGGTTCCATCTGGGTACCTATAGGGCTGCACTTCGTAAACAATGCAACGGCCCTAGGCAGTGCGTACCTGAACGACGGAAACTTGTTGGAGGAAAGTGCCGTGGCAGGTTCGATATGGTCTTATGTGGGCCCAATTCTAGTTTTGGCCGGCCTCTACACCATGTATACCCAACGCAAGGCATAAAAAAAGCCGACCCGAAGGGCCGGCTTTATCGCCTATACTAGCGATTCTCTTTGCTTCTAGTTCTCTGAGCTGTACAACGCTTCCACGTCCTTCGCCGGGTTTGAACTATAGTTGATCTTCAACGCTTGCGCTTTGCGCAATTGCAATTTGATATCTGTAATGAGACCCATCTTCACCGTTTTATCGGCCTTGATAGACATGGTCATCATTGCTGCATCTTCTTCTGATTTCTGCTCACGCTCTTGAATAACGAACGGTTGGATATCGTCCAAAGAAGCGAATGCATCATTCAATTGGACACGTGGTGAGCGACCAAACTTATCTTGGTACTTCACACGTGGGGCACCAGCGTAGATGTAAGTCACCAACGACTTGCGCTCCAATTTTTGAATTTCCGTGGCTTGCGGTTTGTTTACCGTCACTTTCAAATCTACTTCACGCATTACCGTAGCAACCATGAAGAAGAACAGCAACATGAAAACAATATCCGGAAGTGCCGAGGTGTTTACCGCCGGCAACGCCTTGTCCTTCTTTTTCTTAATTACCGCCATTATCCACCAATATTTAAAGGTTCAGCCTCAGAAATCTTCTGTGGAAACGCCAACTTGATTTCTTTCAAGATCTCTTTATCCTCTTCTTCATCCATGCTGCGGTATGAACGACCAAACTTCTCTTGAGCGTAGCGTTCACGCAAATCTTCATATGCTGCAACTAGTTCGTTTTGAACCTTTACATACATACCGTACGAAGTACCGCGGTCATTCTGCAAGGAAACTACTGCCTTATCAGGATTGTCCGAGCTAGTCGAAATCTTATATCCTTGACAGTGCTCACAAGATCCATCACCGTTGTTATCAACAAACTCCATCGCCTTAGCACGTAGTTCCGAAATCTGTAAGTATTCGTCTTCTACAAGCAACTGGTCGTTTGAGTTTACCAATACGGTAAAGATGTTGCGCTCCTTGATTGGAGGTGGATCTTCAACAAGTTCCTCGTCATATGGAGGCAGCTTTCTGTTAATCCCCTTATCCGTATCCATGGTAGTGGTTACTAGATAGAAGATCAACAACAAGAAAGCGATGTCTGCCATCGATCCGGCGTTGATTTCTGGTATGGCTCTTTTATTTCTTGCCATAACGATCCTTATTTAGTTACGCGTGAAACCAACGAGTATACTACAGCCAAAATTGCTCCTGAGAACAAAATGTAGAACGAAGTCAACATTGCGCTTGACGCTTTTGACGTGGCTTCTGTAACGTCTTTATATTCATTAAAATCTGAACCGTCTGCCGTGAACCAAGAGATCAAACCGATCACTAGGATGGCAGCAAGTCCAATACCTACACCCTTAATACCTTGAGGATTTACAACTAGGGCGAGTACAAAGCTCAATACGGCAATGATAATACCAAGAATGGTAGAGATCATTCCGAAGGACACAAATCCAGGAGCGTTGTTCTCGTTTACGGCAACCATGATGAAAAGCACCACGCCTACCAAACCGAGCCCAATGCCTAGGACACGTCCAATTAATGGAAGTTTACTAAGCATCTGGATTACGCGTTTTTCTTGTTGTACTCAACCAACATATCCATGAAAGAGATAGAAGCATCTTCCATCTTGATCACGATACCGTCGATCATCGCTACGATAAGGTTGTAGAAAATTTGAAGGATGATCGCAGTGATCAAACCAAATACTGTAGTCAAAAGTGCCACTTTAATACCACCCGCTACCAATGAAGGGTTGATATCACCAGCTGCTTCGATCGCATCAAAGGCACCAATCATACCGATTACCGTACCCATGAAACCAAGCATTGGTGCCAAAGCGATAAACAAAGAAATCCAAGAAACACCTTTCTCCAATTTTCCGTTCTCTACAGAACCTACGCTCATGATAGACTTATCTACCATATCCAAGCCTTCGTCGTAGTGATCCAAACCTTCGAAGAAGATAGTTGCTACTGGACCACGAGTATTGCGACAAACTTCTTTAGCAGCTTCAACACCACCGTTGTTCAACGCACCTTCCACTTCTTCCAACAATTTTTCAGTGTTGGTTTGAGCGAAAGTCAAGTAAATAATACGCTCGATAACCAATGCTAGACCTAGAACCAAGGCCAACAATACGAACGACATAAAGAATGCACCACCTTCGATGAATTTTTCTTTCAAAATCTGGGTGAATCCTTTTTCAGCTGGTGCTTCTTCAACAGCAGCTTCTTCAGCTGGAGCTTCTTCTGTAGCGGCAGAATCTGTAGTAGCTGCAGCAGAATCAACAGCTGCATCAGCAGAATCCATAGTTTCAGTAGCAGCAGTTTCTGCTACTTCTTCTGTAGCCGCCATATCTTCTTGAGCATAGGCGTTAACGGTACCCAATGAAAGGGCAACGATAGCAAGCAAAGAGAGTGCTTTTTTCATTTTTCTAATTGTTTAAATACAAATGTTTAGAGTTATGCGAGCAAGTGTACTTTGTACAGCACCTATCACACGCGAGGCCGAAAATACAAAAAAATGATGTTCTTACTGCACTAAGCGCATTCTCCGGACATACTCTCGGAAAACTTAACGGCAAATTCATCTCGGCCCAAATTCTGCCCCAACAAGACCATAGCCTTCACCAAGGCGCTCTCAAAGGTCATGTCCTTGGCGCTCAATGTGTTAAACTGCTCTAAGGCCGATGAACTATCGTACAATCCGGGTACAATACGACCGCTCACACATTGTGAGGTATTGATGATCTGAACGCCACCCTCCTCGCAGCGCTGTAAAAAATCGATGAAGGCAGGAGTATTTGGTGCGTTTCCGGCGCCAAAAGTGCGCAACAAGACCACTTTCCAATCGTCCAATACCGGCACCTTTGTAAAATCTAGACCAGGATAAAGTGTCACGACGCCCACGGAGGAATCCACCTGTTTCTGGAACCGAAGCACAGATTCCACGGGTTTCCACAACAACTCATCGTATATGCTCATGCGCACGCCGCTTTCCGCCAATGTAGGATAATTGGGCGAACTAAAGGCATCAAACTCATTGGACGAACGCTTATACGCCCGGTTGCCCCGGTATAATTTGTATTCGAAATAGATACAGACCTCTTGAATCAGTGCCTCCCCATCGCGCTCCATCGCAGCAAACTCCAAGGCACTGAGCAGGTTCTCTGTAGCATCAGTACGCAACACACCCACCGGCAATTGCGATCCAGTGATAATGATCGGTTTTTTCAAGCCTTGAATCAAAAAACTCAACGCACTCGCGGTATAGGCCATAGTGTCGGTGCCATGCAAGAGCACGAATCCATCGTAATCCTGGTAATGCTTTTCAATGCGCTCGACCAAATCTATCCAACCCTCCGGCTGCATCTCAGAGCTGTCCACCGGCTTGTCCACGGTTACTACATCCAGCTCAATAGGCAACAACGCCAATGCAGGAATAGACGCACGCAGCTGATCGAAATCCACAGGTGCCAACTTGCCGTTTGGATTCTGTTTCATCCCGATGGTACCGCCGGTGTATATGAGGCAAATCTTACGCATACTATCCAAACAAGTTACGAGTATTTGCTGCAAGTTTTGGGGCCAATTCCGCTTCGTCCATCTCCAAAATCTCCGCCACCGTTTGGGCTACCTCAGCCATGAAGGCAGGCTCATTTTTCTGCCCCTTGAACGAAGTTGGGGTCAAATATGGCGAATCCGTTTCCAGCAAGATTCTATCCTGTGGAATGGCACGTACTACGGGGTCGGTCGCACTGCGATTGTAGGTGATGACCCCTCCGAGGCCAAAGTAAAACTCACCCAAACGCAATGCCCGATTGATTTGTTTCTTCCCGCCACTGAAGCAATGAAAGACCCCACGAAGCTTGCCTCCATGACGCTCCTGCGCTGCCTCTAACACTGGAAAGAGTTCCTTAAAACTGCTTCGAACGTGGAGGACGATGGGCAGGTTCCACTCGACACTCCAATCCAGCTGGGTATTGAGCGCATCGATCTGAATATCCAAGGTGGTTTTGTCCCAATACAGGTCCAAACCTATCTCACCCACTGCACAAAATCGATCCGGTTCAGATTCGTAAGCGGCTTTTAGGGTGTCCAATTGGCTTTTGTAATCCTCCTTCACATAACAGGGATGTAACCCTATCATTTGGCGGACGGTGAGCTCGGGAAATTGGTCCACTGCCTCCTTCATCTTAGGCACACTGTGCACGTCGATATTCGGCAACAGAATTTCGTGAATGCCCGCGTCCAAGGCGCGCTGCTGCACCTCCTGCTGACGCTCCACCAAAGAGCTATCATACAAATGACAATGGGTATCAATCCACATTAGAGCGGGAGGTTTCCGTGTTTCTTTCTAGGAAGTTTCACTGCCTTGTTTTCCAACATAGTGAAGGCGCGAATCAAGCGCTCACGGGTTTCTTCAGGGAGAATGACTTCATCCACATACCCGCGGTGTGCTGCGCGATATGGATTGGCAAAAGCTTCGGCGTATTCGGCCTCCTTCTCCAGCAACTTGGCCCCTGAATCCTCCGCTTCGGCAATCTCCTTGCGGAAAATAATTTCTGAGGCCCCCTTGGCACCCATCACCGCGATTTCCGCGGTCGGCCAAGCAAAGTTCATGTCCGCCCCAATCTGCTTCGAGTTCATCACACAGTAAGCACCGCCATAGGCCTTGCGCGTAATCACCGTAATTCTAGGTACGGTGGCTTCACTAAAGGCATACAAGAGTTTGGCGCCATTGGTAATGATGCCGTTCCATTCTTGGTCTGTACCCGGCAAGAACCCAGGCACATCCTCTAGAACTAACAGCGGAATATTGAAGGCATCACAGAATCTGACGAATCGCGCACCCTTAGTGGAAGCGTGAATGTCCAGTACTCCAGCGAGGTAGGCGGGTTGATTCGCCACTATACCAACGCTCTTTCCTGCCAGTCGGGCGAAGCCGACCACAATGTTTTCGGCAAAGTCGCGATGGACTTCGTGGAAGGAATCGGCATCGACGATATCGGCAATGACCTCTTTAATATCATAAGGATGGTTCGGATTGTCCGGTATGATAGTTTTAAGCCCCATGCGCATTTCATCGCCCGGCTCGTAAGCCAATACCGGCGGCTCCTCGTCGCAGTTTTGCGGGAGGTAGCTCAACAATCGCTTGAGACCATTGATTAAGGCTACTTCATTGGGGTAGGTAAAATGCGTCACCCCGCTTTTGGTGGCGTGGGTACTAGCACCGCCCAATTCCTCTGAAGTCACCTCCTCATGGGTCACGGTTTTCACCACATTCGGGCCCGTCACAAACATGTACGAGGTATCTTCTACCATCATGATAAAATCTGTCAAGGCAGGCGAATACACTGCACCGCCGGCACAAGGGCCCATCATGGCAGATAATTGGGGAATGACTCCTGAGGCTTGAACGTTGCGGTAAAAGATGTCGCTGTACCCGCCTAGGGATACTACGCCCTCTTGAATGCGCGCACCACCACTATCGTTCAATCCGATCACCGGCGCGCCCGTCTTCATGGCCAGCTCCATGATTTTCACAATCTTCTCGGCATGGGCTTCCGCTAGGGAACCGCCCAACACCGTAAAGTCTTGCGCATATACGTAGGTCAATCGGCCATTAACTGTCCCGTAACCGGTGACCACTCCGTCGCCTAAAATTTTCTGCTTATCCAGACCGAAAAGGTTGCTTCTGTGGGTGACCAGGGCACCCATCTCCTGAAAACTCCCTTCATCGAGAAGGAAGTGAATGCGCTCGCGAGCGGTCAATTTCCCCTTCGCGTGCTGGGCTTCTATGCGTTTCTCACCGCCGCCCTTGGTACTCTCTTCCCGTAGACGCGACAGTTCGTCTCTTTTATCTTGCATGGTGGTTCTGTGTCTGTTGTTTCTGTGGTTAAGTTACTGCTGCGAAAAGGCATTTCGCAAATCAACTTTGGTATGTCTGTGAAATCTTTTGGTCTCCTTGGCCTTGCGACGAATTTCCGCTTGCTCTTCTTCGGGCAGGTGGATGATTTCGACACATTGCGGCGTACAGCACCCTTCGTTTTTCTCTGCACAGGCCTCGCACTGGATAAAGAGGAGGTTACATGCCTTGTTGGCACAGTTCACATGGGTGGCGGAAGGTTGGCCGCACTGGTGGCATTCTGAAATGATCTCGTCTGAGATGCATTCCCCGAGGCGCTCATCAAACACGAAGTTGATGCCGTGGAATTTATTCGGCAATGCTTCCTGATCTATTTGGCGGGCATAATCGATGATGCCCCCGTGAAGTTGGTTCACATCTTTAAAGCCGTGGTGTTTGAGGTAGGCCGAGGTCTTTTCACAACGAATTCCGCCGGTACAGTACAGCAGGACCTTGCGGTCCTCTTGGCCTTTGAGTTTTTCTAGAACCATGGGCAGTTCTTCGCGGAAGGTTTCCGCTTCCGGTAGGATGGCGCCTTCAAAGTGGCCGATCTCGCTTTCATAGTGATTGCGCATGTCCACGATAACAGGGTCGTGATTTTCGATCGCGTCGTTCCAGTCCTTTGCAGTGAGGTGAGCGCCTACGTCGGTCACGTCGTAATCTTCCGGTTGGAGCCCATCGGCCACGATTTGGTCGCGCACCTTGATGATGAGCTTGAGGAAAGATTTCCCGTCGGTTTTGTCGGTCACAGCCATTTTAAACGGCACGTCCTTAAAGTAGTCCATGCCGTGGAGGTGTTGTTCGAAGGCTTCCCAATGGTGGGCAGGTACGTTCATCTGGGCGTTGATGCCCTCGCGGCTCACATAAATGCGGCCAAGGCAATCCCACTCACTCCACTGCGCGAAGAGCTCGTCGCGAAGCGCTTTTGGATCTTGAATGATGACATATTTGTAAAACGAGAGTGTTTTACGTTCAAAGGTTTCCGCTTCCAATTTTGCCAAGAGCTCCTCTCGACTCAATTTATTCGCCAATGTGCGTTTTCCTGAATTTGGATCCATGGGGTCTTAATTTGTAGGGCAAAGATAAGTTATCTTTGAGCGACCCAAATCTGATCATTATCATCACAGAACATGAGCGGAACCATTTTAATTCTCGGCGCCTGTGGCCAAATTGGCACCGAATTAACCCTCGCCCTACGCGATAAATACGGCACCGACCAGATCGTTGCCTCAGACATTCGTCGCAGCGACCTTGCCGAACTCCAAGACGGCCCTTTTGAAATCCTTGACGCCAGCGATGGCGATGCCCTGCGCGCGGTATGTGAACAATACAAAGTCCACACCGTATACCACCTCGTGGCCATGCTCAGCGCTACCGGGGAGAAATTCCCGATGAAGGCTTGGGACCTGAACATGCAAAGCTTGCTCCATGTTCTCGAACTTGCCCGTGAAGGGGTGATTCAAAAGATTTTTTGGCCCAGCTCCATTGCCGTTTTTGGACCGACGACGCCGAAAGAACATACCCCGCAGCAAACCGTTATGGAGCCCTCAACTGTGTACGGCATCTCCAAGCTTGCGGGGGAGCGTTGGTGTGAATACTACTTCAACAAGTACGGTGTGGACGTGCGTTCCATCCGCTACCCTGGACTCATTTCTTGGAAATCTCAACCGGGCGGCGGAACCACTGATTATGCCGTCGAGATTTATTACAAGGCCTTAGAAGAAGGTCGCTACACGAGCTTTTTATCCGAGCACCGTGCGTTGCCGATGATGTATATGGACGATGCCATTCGCGCGACCATTGAGCTCACCGAGGCGCCGGCGGAACAGGTGAAGGTGCGCAACAGCTATAATTTGGCGGGCATCAGCTTTGATCCAGTGACCATTGCTGCGAGTATTGCAGAGCACATTGAAGGATTCGAGATGGACTGTGTGCCGGATTTCCGCGAGAACATTGCGGCCAGTTGGCCGGCCAGTATTGACGACAGTGAGGCGCAGGCAGATTGGAATTGGACCCCAGAGTACGATCTTGAAGCGATGACAGCCGCCATGTTGGGCAACCTGAAGGTCAAGCTCGGACTATAATTCTACCTCGAAATATTCGGAAGGACCGTCGTATCCTGCCACGGATTTTTGGCCTTGATGTGTGAACCCTAGCGCTTCGAGTACTTTGATGCTCGCAATGTTTTCGCCGTGGGTGATGGCGCTGAGTTTCAGCTGGCCAAAGCGCTCTTTTGCGGCTTGCATGATGCGTTTTGAGGCCTCGCGGGCATAGCCTTGGCCTTCGTGGTCCGGGTGTAGTGCGTAGCCCAGGTCAATGAGCTCCAAATCTGGACGCACGTACAATCCACAAACCCCAACCTTGGTTCCCGTTTCTTTGGTCACGAGCGTGTAGTTCGCATAGCCACGCTCGCGCAGTTGGGGTAGGGCGCGCTGCCGGATGTATTCCCGTGCATCTTCCTCGCTGTGGAGGTTGCGGTCGCCAATAAATTTCAGGGCTTTCGGGGCGGTTAAAATGGCCAGCACGAGGGCGGCATCTTCTTCGGTCGTCGGACGTAAGTAGAGGCGGTCCGATTCAAAACTCAAATAACTACTCATCGTCTTTGTACCAGGAGCTGTATTTTAAATAGTTGTTGGCAATGCGCTCGATTTCCCCTTTGCGCAGGCGTTCGGGTACGGGGCCAATTTCTTTCGCCGGCACCCCCGCCCACAGCGTTCCCGGGGCCAATTTCTTTCCTTGGGTCACGACCGATCCGGCCGCCACGATACATCCCTCACCGACCACACAGTCGTCCATGACGATGGCGCCCATGCCAATGAGCACATTGTCCTCGATGGTGCAGCCGTGCACAACGGCGTTGTGGCCAATGCTCACATTGTTGCCCACCACGGTGGGGAATTTCTCGTAGGTGCAGTGCACGGTGGCGTTGTCCTGAACGTTGACCTTGTGGCCGAAGGTGATGCTGTTCACATCCCCGCGCACGACACTGCCGTACCAAAAGCTACAGCCATCGCCGCATTTGAATTGGCCAATTACAACGGCGGTCTCCGCCAGAAAACAATTGGTCCCAAATTCCGGAGAATGACCTAATAAGGGTTTAATCACTGCCATACATTGCGCGTATAAGGTTCTGATTTCAAATGTACACTTTGCGGCTTTTACCCCGTACCTTTGTCCAGACAAACAACCCCACATCATGGATATCAAACGCGTACCAGTGAGCATTTATGCCGAAATGACCCCAAATCCTAAGGTCATGAAGTTCGTCAGCAACAAGATGTTGTTGCAAACAGATTCCGCCGAGTTTAGAAATATTGATGAGGCCAAGCCATCGCCGCTTGCGACCAAATTATTCCACTTCCCCTTTGTCAAAGAGGTCTTTGTCTCAGGGAACTACATCGCCATTGCGAAGTACGATATCGTGGAATGGGACGATGTCGCACAGGAAGTCCGCATCTTCATCACTGAGTTCCTTCAAGACGGAGGGGTAGCGGTTCATGAGGACCAATTATCTCCTGCACAAGAAAGCCCATCAGAAGAAGATGGCACACCGGCCCTTCGCCCGGAAGATCTCGGCGAGGTGGAGCAACGCATCGTAGATATTTTGGAAGAGTACATAAAGCCTGCCGTGGCACAAGACGGTGGAAACATCGCCTTCATGGGCTATAAAGATAAAATTGTGGAAGTACAGCTTCAGGGCGCTTGTTCCGGTTGTCCTTCTTCTACCATGACGTTGAAAAACGGCATTCTCAGCATCCTTCAAAAGATGTTGCCGACCTTAGTCGACGATGTGGTTGCTGTGAACGGGTAAGCAAAAATTTTAGCGCTGCAGCGCACATAAAAAAGGGCGACCCAGGGGGGCGGCCATTTTTTTTTTTTAAATTGCTACATAAGCAAGGTGGCTACCCCAATTTGGAAGGTTGAGGAAATGGTCCATGTAACCTCCCAAG
>JAYPCB010000001.1:0-29161 GCA_038124525.1 Cryomorphaceae bacterium | reverse complement strand
CACAAAAAAGGGCGACCCTGCGGGTCGCCCTTTTTTTATTTGCTCATGTCCTACTTACGCAGGTTGCATCCCCATGTTGCGCAGGTGACGGAAGTGTCCCTTGATCGCTCCAATGGTGGTTTTGTATTCGTTATACGGCAACTGGAACTCAGCCGCTGTCTTACGTACGATCTCCGCAATCTTTGGATAGTGTACGTGGTTAATGGTTGGGAACAAGTGGTGCTCTACTTGGAAGTTCAACCCTCCCGTATACCAAGTCACCAACCAGTTCTTGGTGGCAAAGTTTGCCGTTGTTTTCAACTGGTGTTCCAATAAAGAAGATTCTCTTACCTCTTCTTCTGTTGGGAATTCTGCTTTGTCGACTACGTGAGCTAATTGGAACGTAATAGACAAAATAAATCCTGCCACCACGTGCATCACGAAGTTACCCCAAAGTACCATGTACCAAGGTGCGCCAAGCAACATTGGCAATGCGTAGAACACGGCGAAGTGGAATCCTTTTCCTACAATCAGCTTGGTCCAAACCATACTTAGACTTTGGTCCTTCGCTTTGAATAGATCACTCTTATTGTAGTTGATCACCTGTTTGAAATCCTTCTCCAACAACCATTTCCAGGTCATCAAGGTGTAGGCAAACGGTGCGTAAATATGCTGGTACTTATGTTTCGGCTTCAACTCCTGATCCGGGTGGAATCTGAACATGTTTCCCGTCTCGATATCATCATCATGGCCGTCCACATTCGTGTGCGTGTGATGCTTCATATTGTGTTGCACGCGCCAGGTGTAAGAATTACCAGAAAGCATATAGATTGATGCTCCGATTTTACGGTTGATCCATTCGTTTCTCGTTACTGTATTGTGCAATGCATCGTGCATGAGGTTCATCCCAACTCCTGCCATGCCTAGACCAGTGATGGTCCACAGCAAGGTTGTCATCCCGAATCCCTGGTATCCCAAGAGGAATACTACAAAAGGAACTAGGTACAGAGCCAAGTTTGCCACCGCCTTGAGGTAGTAGCGGTAATCGGCCAACATTGATTTCCGATTTTCTTTAAAATAAGCGCGGACCCTCTTCCTTACTTCGGACTGGAATTCGCTTTTACTTTTGAATGTCAACATGAAATTTGTGTAAATAAGAGTGGGAAGATAGGAAAGACCCCGTAAAATCATTCCACTTATGGTAAATTTGCCGAGAATTATACGAACACATCATGCTAAATAACATAAATCCCACTGAGTTAAAGACTTGGAAAAAGCTACAAGAGAACTTTAAAAAAGATAAACGCACTCTAAAAACACGCTTCTTCGAAGATCCCGAACGCTTCTCTAAGTATAATATCAAATGGGACGGCATATTGTTCGATTACTCCAAGAACATCTTCGGCTCAGAGACCTTCAGCTTATTCCAAGAGTTGCTTGATGAAGCTGGTGTTCGCGAGGCAATCCAGCAACAACAAAGCGGAGCCAAAATCAACATTACAGAAGGCCGCGCGGTACTACACACCGCCCTTCGAAATATGAGCGGTAACCCTGTAGAAGTTGATGGCAAGGATGTGATGCCGGACGTAAAGGCCGTTTGGGCTAAGCTCGCCGCCTTCAGCAATGACATTCGCTCCGGAGCGTGGAAAGGATGCACTGGCAAGCGCATTACCGATGTGGTAAATATTGGTATCGGTGGCAGCGACTTAGGTCCGCGCATGGTCATCAACGCCCTAAAGCCTTTCGTTACTGAAGAGATGAACTTCCACTTTGTGGCCAACGTAGACGGCGCGGATTTGTGGGAAGTCCTGAAAAAAGTAAATCACGAGACGACGCTATTCATTATTGCTTCGAAGACCTTCACGACTCAAGAAACTATGAAAAATGCACACAGTGCAAAGGAGTGGTTCTTGGCAGAAGGAGGTGCGCCAAGCGATGTAGCCAAGCATTTTGTGGCGGTGAGCACGAACGCTGATGGTGTCTCGAAGTTTGGCATTGATACCAACAACATGTTTGGTTTCTGGGACTGGGTTGGCGGACGTTATAGCGTTTGGTCAGCGATCGGTTTGCCCGTGATTTTGGCCATCGGCTACCAAGGATTCCAGGCATTCTTGAACGGGGCGCATGCGATGGACAAACACGTTGCCAACGAGCCTTGGGACAAGAACATCCCTGCAATGATGGCCGTTTTGGGCATTTGGTACCGCAATTTCCACGGCGCTGCAAGCCATGCGATCCTTCCTTACGATCAATACCTCGACCGTTTTGCCGCCTACTTCCAACAAGGAGATATGGAGAGCAACGGGAAGTATGTGGACCGCAATGGTAAGAAGGTGAACTATGCTACGGGTCCAATTATTTGGGGCGAGCCCGGCACCAACGGCCAACACGCTTTCTACCAATTAATCCACCAAGGCACTGATTTGATTCCAGCCGATTTCATTGCTGCGAAAAAACCCTTACACGGCCTGACCGACCACCACCCTATCCTCCTTGCAAACTTCATCGCACAAACTGAGGCGTTGATGAAAGGGAAAACTCGTAACGAAGTGGAGATTGAAATGCGTCAAGCCGGACTAGGCGAAGAGGAAATGGAGCACATTGCTCCTTATCGCGTCTTTGAAGGAAACCGTCCGACCAACAGCATTGTACTGGACGAGGTAAGTCCTTACCACTTGGGCCAATTAATCGCAGCCTACGAGCACAAGATCTTTATCCAGGGCTATATCTGGAACATCTTCAGCTACGACCAATGGGGCGTAGAACTAGGAAAAGTTTTGGCCAAAGCCGTATTGAGTGAACTCACAGGAACAGGCATCAAGCACGAGCACGACAGCTCAACGGCAGCCCTGATTAATTATCTGAAGAGTTAGTACTCATCTGCATAGACGAACGAAAAGCGTCCAGTAGCGTATTGAGCTGCTGGGCGTTTTTTGTTGGCACCAACGAAGCAATATCTTCCACCAAACTGTTCTTCACTAGCGAGGTAATCAACTCATCGCCCTCGGCTGTCAAGTGAATGTAGAACAAACGACGGTCCTCTTTGTAACGTACTTTCTCAAGTAGGCCCATAGCCATCAATCTATCTACCATACGGCTGGCATCACTCATTTTATCGAGCATGCGTTCACGAATCTCAGACGTAGTAACACCTTCGGAGCCACTCCCCTTTACAATGCGAAGTACATTGTACTGCTGCATGGTCAAGCCGTGTTCCTTTAACTCTTCCATGATTCGACCCTTCAACACATTGTACGTGTAGATGATATTGACGATGAGTTTACTTTGATCAGAGGTGAAAGATTCCTGATGAATCTCTTGTTCTAGCGTCATTGCAGATTGGTGTTATAACACTAATTCAACAAAAAAAACGCCCGGACGTTCACGCCCAGGCGAAATTGATTTATACGGTCATGATATCCTGTTCCTTTTTCGCATACATCGCATCACACTTTGCGTTGTATTCGTCGGTCATTTTTTGGATATCATTTTCATAATCTTTTTGAAGGTCCTCGCTGAGTCCGTCGCTGCCCAATTTCTTCAACTCGTCCATGGCACTCTTACGAGCGGCACGTACCCCAACCTTAGCGTTTTCGCTTTCTGCTTTGGCCAATTTTGCCAAATCTCTACGACGCTCTTCCGTCAATGGAGGTACAGAAATGATCACACTCTCCCCATTGTTCATAGGATTGAAACCCAAACCAGCATTTAGAATGGCCTGTTCAATCTCAGGAATCAACGTTTTCTCCCAAGGCTGAATACTGATCGTACGAGCATCTGGGGTGTTGACATTACTCACCTGTTGCAACGGGGTTGGCGCACCGTAGTACTCTACCATTACACCCTGCAACATGGACGGGTTGGCACGTCCCGCGCGAATTTTCACCAAGGCTTTCTCCATGTGAGACAACGCTCGGTCCATATCGTCCTTTGTGGCATCAAATAGGAAGTCTATCTCTTCTTGCATACCGCTGTATTTAGTTCTTTACTATAGTTCCTACTCCTGGCGTTCCTTCCACCACCTTCATCAAGTTTCCTGGGGTATTCATGTCAAAGACCAGAATAGGCAATTCATTTTCCTTACTCAAAGTGAACGCTGTCATGTCCATTACGTTCAATCCTTTATCGTAAACCTCTTTGAAGCTTAAAGAATCAAACTTAGTCGCAGTGGCGTCCTTTTCGGGATCTGCCGTGTAAATACCGTCTACACGAGTGCCTTTCAAAATCACATCTGCTTGGATCTCAACCGCACGCAAGGTGGCACCTGTATCAGTAGTGAAATAAGGGTTTCCTGTACCTGCAGAGAAGATGACCACACGGCCTTTTTCGAGATGACGAATGGCACGACGACGAATAAATGGCTCTGCCACCTTATCCATTTCAATCGCACTCTGCAATCGAGTATTTACCCCGGCTGCTTCCAACGCACCCTGAAGGGCCAAGCCGTTAATAACGGTCGCAAGCATACCCATGTGGTCTGCCTGAACACGGTCCATGCCTTGGGAAGCACCGCTAATGCCGCGGAAGATATTACCGCCGCCGATCACGACACCTACCTGGACACCTTTCTTAACTACGGCCTTGATTTCTTCTGCGTATTCTGCGATACGCTTGGGATCAATACCAAAATCTTTCTCCCCCATCAGGGCTTCTCCGCTGAGTTTGAGGAGCACTCGATTGTATTTCATCTCTTTTGGTTTGAACACAAATATATCGAAAGTAGGCCCCTCTATGCAATGAGAATCGCGCGAGTTTTCCCCGTTTTAAGCACAAAAAAAACGCGCCGGCGATGCCGGCGCGTTTCTTAAAATTTTCGCTTCCTCTAGATTATAGAGATACGCGCTTGAAATCTACTACTTCCAAACCAGCTTGAACGCTCGTTAGGTATTTAGCAACGCTCATCTTAGAATCTTTGATAAAGTCTTGGTCTACCAAAGTGTTCTCCTTGAAGAATTTGTTCAAACGACCTGCAGCGATCTTGTCCAACATTTCTTCTGGCTTACCTTCTTGACGAGCCAATTCTTTACCTACTTCCAATTCGCGAGCGATCAATTCATCAGAAACTGAATCACGGTTCAAAGCGACTGGGTTCATCGCTGCAGCTTGCATCGCTACATCTTTACCAGCTTCTTCAGCTTCAGCAGTCAAACCTACCAAAGTACCGATCTTATTTCCCATGTGGATGTAAGAAGCAACGTAAGGAGCGCTAACAGTAGCAAGCTCAGCAACTTCGATCTTCTCACCAATCACACCTGTTTGCTCTTGCAATTTCGCAGCAACAGTCAAGCCACCTTCGAATTCAACAGCACCAAATTCTTCAGCAGTCTGAACACCAGTTGCCAAAGCGATATCAGCCAATTTGTTTGCCAAAGCAACGAAATCATCGTTCTTCGCTACGAAGTCAGTCTCACAAGATAACTTCACGATTACACCTTTATCAGAACCGTTCGTTTTTGCAATAACTGCACCTTCAACTGCATCGCGATCAGCACGCTTCGCAGCTACTTTTTGACCTTTCTTACGTAGGATGTCGATTGCAGCTTCGAAGTCGCCTTCAGCTTCAACCAAAGCTTTTTTACAATCCATCATCCCTGCACCTGTTTGCTTTCTGAGTTTGTTTACATCAGCAGCGGTAATGTTTGCCATGATATTGAGTTTAAAATTGTGTTTGAATTATAAAAGAGAGCCGTAAAGGTTATCCTCACGGCTCTCCGAAAAAATCTATTCTAATAAGAAAGTGCTCGGATTAAACCTTCGCTGCTTTCTTTTCGATTTTTGATTGCTCGGCAGCCGCTTTGTCACTCTTACGTTGTGACAAACCATCTTTGATTCCAGCCGTTACACGCTCCA
Source organism: Cryomorphaceae bacterium (assembly GCA_038124525.1). Lineage (GTDB taxonomy): Bacteria > Bacteroidota > Bacteroidia > Flavobacteriales > Schleiferiaceae > UBA10364. The sequence goes on along the minus strand of JAYPCB010000001.1, from coordinate 23,332 downwards.
ATACTACTGCGATACTCTTAGAAGCATCATCGTTAGCAGGAATCGCGTAATCTACACGACGTGGGTCCGAGTTTGTATCTACCATCGCAAATGTTGGGATGCCCAACTTGATGGCTTCGTCTACAGCAATGTGTTCGCGCTTGATATCAACGATAAACAAGGCAGCAGGAAGACGATTCATATCTTCCACAGAACCAAAGTCCTTTTCCAATTTTGCACGCTGACGCTCTACTTGAAGGCGCTCACGCTTAGAAAGAGTTTCGAACGTACCATTTTCCTTCATCTTGTCGATGCTCTGCATCTTTTTGATGGCTTTGCGGATGGTTACAAAGTTCGTCAACATACCTCCTGGCCAACGCTCAGTTGCGTAAGGCATGTTTACATCGCCAGCGTATTTCGCTACGATTTCTTTCGCTTGCTTCTTGGTTGCAACGAAAAGGATTTTACGACCTGATGCAGCGATTTTCTTCAAAGCTTCTGAAGCTTCTTCAATCTTTGCATCTGTCTTGTGAAGGTCGATCACGTGGATACCGTTGCGCTCCATAAAAATGTAAGGAGCCATGTTTGGGTTCCACTTACGGGTCAAGTGTCCAAAGTGAACACCTGCATCCATGAGTTTTTTAATGTTGTCTGTTACTGCCATTTTCTTGAGTTTACTTTCCGTAGTAAGCAATGTGCTAGTAGCCTTTTAAAGAGTCTAGCCCATTTGGATACTAAATCTCGATTAACGTTTAGAGAATTGGAATTTCTTACGTGCTTTCTTCTGACCGAATTTCTTACGTTCAACCATACGTGGGTCGCGAGTAAGAAGTCCGACGGGCTTCAATGCTGCGCGATTCTCCTGATCAATTTCAGAAAGAATACGGCTTACACCCAAACGGATTGCCTCAGCTTGACCAGTAATACCACCACCTACAACGTTTACTTTAACGTCGTACTTGCCAGTAGTCTCAGTCAAATTGAAAGGCTGTTCCAATTTGTAGTGCAAAGGTGCAGTAGTGAAGTAGTCCTTGTAGTCTTTGCCGTTAATGGTGATGGCGCCTTTGCCTTCATCCATGTAGACACGAGCTACAGAAGATTTACGTCTCCCAATTGCGTGAAACTTTGCCATTTATTATTACTTATTTGATTTCATTAATATTGATCGCAGTCGGCTGTTGTGCCTCGTGCTTGTGCTCGCCACCAGCATACACGTGTAGGTTGCGGAACAACTGGGCGCCCAAACGATTCTTAGGCAACATTCCTTTTACCGCCTTTTCTACAACGCGCTCTGGGAACTTAGCCATCATTTGTTCTGGGTTGGTTGTACGCTGACCACCTGGGTAACCAGTGTGCCATACGTAAGTTTTGTCTGCCATTTTATTGCCAGTCAAAACAACCTTATCAGCATTTAGAATGATCACGTTATCACCACAGTCAACGTGAGGCGTGTAATTTGGCTTGCGCTTACCTCTTAGAAGCAATGCAACTTTAGAAGCTAGACGGCCCAAAGTTTGGCCTTCTGCATCTACTACTACCCAGTTCTTATCTACGGTCGCCGCGTTGGCTGAAACTGTTTTGTAACTTAATGTATTCACCGCTATTGCGTTTTATATGTTATTTGGAATGCCTAAACATCCCCCTAAAAAGGGCTGCGAAAATACATCTTTATTTGCCTAACAACCAAAAATCTACAAACAAATTGTTAGCATGTTTTCGGCGGCTCGGTTTTTGTGTTGCAAGAATGATGTGAATGAACGAACTTGCCGAGCATGCGAAAATACCTCAAATACCCCATTTTATTGGCATTTGCCTTAGTATCAACACATTCCTTCGGACAGAAATGTGGACATGATCTCCTAGAGGAAGAAATCAAGCGCCAAAACCCTAATTATGAGTCGGATTGGGCCGAGTTTATCAGCACCGTAGATTTTGACTTGGATCAAAAAACAGAAGGTACTGTATTCACCATCCCCGTGGTCGTCCACATCATCTATGACGACGCATCGGATAATATCACCGATAAACAGGTCAAAAATGCCATTGAGGTATTGAATGAGGATTACCGTCGATTGAACCCCGATACCAGCGACACACGCGGTACATTCTTGAATGTAGCCGCCGACTGTGAGATTGAATTTAAATTAGCCAAACTTGATCCAAACGGCAACTGCCACACTGGAATCACTCGTACTCAGAGCGCGCTCTCTGTGAATGCGAACAACAACGTAAAGGGCTTAAAAAGCTGGCCTCGAACTAAATACGTAAACATCTGGGTGGTGAACTCCATCGACCTAGGAAGCTCAGGGCAAGGAACTGTGTTGGGATATGCCTATAAACCTAGCCCTGGCCAAAGCACCACCTACGATGGGATTGTGATTCGCCACGACCGCATGGGCCGCATCGGAACCAGCTCGAGCCGCGGACGCACACTTACCCACGAGATGGGCCACTACCTCGGTTTGGACCACCCATTCAAGGGCGGTTGTTTCCAAGGCGATAATTGTGCCGATACTCCACCTGTTGATGAAGCCAGCTTCGGTTGTAACCTCACTGCAAACACCTGCTCGAACGATAACCCGAACCTTCCCGACCAGATTGAAAACTACATGGACTATGCCGATGATGATTGTGTAAACATGTTCACCGACGACCAAAAAGCAATCATGCGCTCAAGCCTGAACTCTACCTCTCTTCGCGGGTATTTGATTACCGCAACAAACGCCACGGCCACAGGAATTGATCCTCAAGCCGTTTTACCGTGTGCGCCGCAGGCGAACTTTGGGGCCAGTCAAACGGTATTCTGTAAGGGCACAACCGTTCAGTTCACCGACAAGAGCGAGTTCGGAAACCCAACCAGCTGGTCTTGGTGGTTGCCGGGTGGCACACCTTCTACCTCAACAGCGCAAAACCCTGTGGTAACCTATGCTACCCCTGGTAACTATACCGTGGGATTGACCGTTACTAACGCCACAGGAACCACTCAGTCTATGCAACCGGGATATATCAGCGTAAGAAACGTTGGTAGTGGTACTCACATGTGGGTCAACAACTTCAACTCCGGCTTTGAATTCCACGATGTCCCTAATGGCACTTGGCACGTAGAGAATGCTGATGGCGATGATATTAAATGGGAGCGCAATAGCTACAACCATTACGACGGCAATTACTGTGTCAAGCTGGACAACTTTAACAACGACCCTGATAATTCTGATGCCTTGATTACAGATCAGATTGTGGTAAGTCGTGCGACGGCAATGTCTCTGGGCTTCCGTTATGCCATTGCCAGCAAGCCAGGTCAGGCTCAGGATAAATTGAGAATTAGCGTGAGCCAAGATTGTGGAGAGACTTGGGAAGAGGTACGCACCATTTTAGGACCGCTACTCTATGCGGCGCTGAACAAGGCAAATCCTTGGAACCCGACCTCAGCCAGCAACTGGAGAAGCACGAACATCAATTTGAATGACTACGCTGGAGGTGCGCCTATTATGATCAAGGTGGATTTCATTTCAGGAGGTGGGAATAATGCCTTCTTGGACGCCTTTAACCTAGACGTTACTCTGGATCAGGAAGAGTTGAGCGCCAACAACATTAACATCTTCCCAAATCCAAGCAATGGCCTTTTCCAAGTAGAAGGTTTGCCTGCAGGCACGGCGTACCGCATCTTTAGCATCGACGGCCGTGAGATCCAACAAGGCACCTTAGCATTGGATGCCAGTCTCCATGTCAATGCGAGCCCTGGCTATTACATCTTCCAAACCGAAGGTGTTCGCAAACAATTGATCATTCAATAAACCGCGATCCTTCTCGGCGAAGCCCCCGGCGGAGCCGAAAATTTGAGCATAAAAAAAGGCGCCCCACGGGGCGCCTTTTTTGCATCTCGCTATTTGCGAATTTCTTCTATGTCGGTAGGAACCATGATGTCCACCGGATGTTCTTCGAGGTATTCCAGCAGGCCATTATAATCCTCAAAGAGGAAGGTCATAACGGTTTGTGTGGCTTCGTCGGTACGCTTGGATAATTGGTCAAACAACGCTTGTTCATTGCTGCCCCAAGCGCGTGAAGAACTCAGGAGCTGCCACAACGAGCTGCCCCATTGGCTAGACCATACCTCAGGCTGTTCGAAATAGCCTTTGGTTTCTGTTTTACCGAACACATGATGACGTGCAGCCTCCAACGCTTTGGCCGTTGCTTTTACAGTGTCCACTAATGCCGAGTCAGAAGCATAGGGCTCACGCTGTAAGAGGGCTTGAAGGCGCTCGATGTTTTCATTGGCTTGTGCCAACGATTGTACTGCGAGGTCTAAATCTGCTTCTATGCCTTCGATGGCTTTGAACGCTTCGCGACGCGCTGCCAAATCTTCATCTGTGACCCAAGAGGCCATACGGTAATCGTATTCAACCTTCAGTGGTTGTGAAGCGGTTTGACCGTCCCAATTCATTGTTACGGTGTAGGTACCCGGCAAAACAGGAGCCCCACGACGATCGCTTTGTTCCTTCTCTTCTTTTCGAACCTTGAACTCTGGGTATTCGGTACCTTTTTCCCACATCGCCCAACGCCAGTTCTGCAATCCAGCCTCCTTCACGCTGATGTATTGGGTATAGATGGTATCGCCACCTTCGTTTTGGTAGTCCACGCGTAATTTCTTCTTATTGTCCTCAGCAACCTCCGGAAGGTATGCGGTCATACGCGCTCCGAAACGGCGATTTTCACCACGGAAAGTAGACATACCGGCAAATCGCACACCAGGGCTCTGACGACGTTCCCATTGATACGCTGTTGGCGGCTCAAAGAACGTTGGCGTGCTGAGGCCATTGCCTGCTGCAAGTACCCTCAACGGCTCAATATCATCGATCACCCAAGCACCACGTCCAAAGGTTCCCAGGACTAAATCCTTTTCGCGGGCCTGAAAGGCGATGTCCATCACTTGAACGGTCGGAACAGCATCAGTCCATTTGGTGTATGAAGCACCTCCGTCCACACTAACGTACAATCCATATTCGCCACCGACGAACAGTAGGTTTGGCTCCACCGGATCTTGCCACACACTGAGGATAGGTCCGAAAATATCGCTGTCGTCCACCACACGGGTGACCTTCTTGCCAAATTCTTCAATCTTAAACAGGTACGCGCTCCAATTATTTCTGCGGTAGTCGTTCGCGACCACCCAAGCGGTCCCTTTGTCGTAATCAGAGGCACGAATTTGAGGTATCCAAGACCCCTCAGGCAAGCCTTTCAGCTTCTTGCTCAAGTCGACCCAATTCGCTCCGCCGTCCATGGTCACGTGCAACTTCCCGTCGTCAGATCCCGTCCAAATCACATTTTGATCTAACGCACTCGGCGCAATAGCAAGCAAACACGTGTGGTTTTCCGCACCGGTGACATCGTAGGTCAGCCCCCCGCTCTCGAGTTGCTTTTGTTTCTCTGGGTTGTTAGAGGTTAAGTCAGGACTAATAATGGTCCAATTCTTCCCATTGTCCGTGCTCTTGTGCAAGAATTGGGAACCGAAGTACAAGCTCGTCTCCGGCGCGTGAGGATCTAGAGCAATAGGCGCATTCCAGTGCCATCGCAAGCGCTCGCCATCTGGATGTGTAGGCTTGATGAGTTCCGAATAGCCGGTTTGCGTGTTGACCAATCCGACATTTCCTTCTTGGCTCTGCGCGTAGGCCGCATCCGTACGACCAGGCACGGGCACGACATCAAAGCCGTCTCCAAAGAATAGTTCGCTCCACTCCTCGTTGCGAATGCCGTCCACGGTCAAGCTGTACGCCGGACCCATCCAAGAGCCGTTGTCTTGCATACCACCATAAACATTATACGGCAACTGATCGTCGACGTTGATATGGTAGAATTGGGCCAAAGGAAGGTTCTCCACAAAATGCCAAGTCTCTCCATAATCGTACGAAATATTCATCCCGCCGTCGTTCCCCTCAATGATGTGTGCCGGATTCGCCGGGTTGATCCACATCGCGTGGTGGTCAGGGTGAATGCGATTATAAGGGGTTATGGTTTTCCAATTTTTTCCTCCATCATCACTACGCGTCACGTAGGTCCACAAGCTGTACACGCGGTCCGGATTTTGTGGGTCCACTCTCAAATCCGCGTAGTAAAACGGACGGTTTCCCGCCTGCTCACTTTCAGTGACCTTGAACCAATTCTTTCCGCCGTTCGTGCTCTTATACACCCCGTTTTTCTTTTCTGTTTCAACTAGGGCGTAGACGATATTAGAATTTGACGGTGCAATACCTAATCCAATACGGCCCAGATTCCCTTTCGGCAATCCGTCCTCTTCGCCCAGCTTCTTCCAATGCTCCCCACCATCGTAGGTGATGAACAAGCCGCCCGAAGGACCACCGCTGGTAAAGAACCAAGGCTCTCTGCGGTACTCCCACATGTTAGCAATCAACTTCTTCGGGTTATTAGGGTCCATCACCAGGTCTCCCGCACCCGTTTTCGCATCGATATATAGGCTCTGGGTCCAATTTTTTCCGCCGTCCGTACTCTTGTATACCCCTCTTGGGCTATCTCCCCAAGCCGACCCTGTGGCTCCCACGTAGATCTCATCGGTGTTCGAAGGATTGATCAAAATCCGGTGAATGGTGCGGGTCTCTTCCAAGCCCAAGCACTCCCAACTCTGGCCGCCGTCGTAGCTTTTGTATAAACCGTAACCACTGGTCTGAGAGTTTCGAGGATTTCCCTCACCCGTCCCCACATAAATGATGTCCGGATGTGTTGGGTCGATGGCAATAGCCCCAATCGAAGCTACTTTCTCGTTTTGGAAGAGCGGCGACCAGCTCTGACCGTTATTCGCGCTCACCCACAATCCACCACTGGCAGAGCCTGCATAGATCGTCGTAGGGATTTGAGGATGCACAGTTATGCAAGTCACACGTCCACTCATCCCAGCAGGGCCGATGTTTCGAACGCTGAGCCCATCCATAATCTGGGTAAGCGGAGTTGAGGATTCTTGTGCGTTGGCGTTTAGGTGCAATGAAAAGACGGCTGCAATCACGAGCAAGCCCTTCATTCTTCTAAGCATAGTGTTGTGTTTTATTCCGATAATTAAATATTCCAACCTTTACGGTAATCTCTGGATACCCATTGATTCGCCGGTTCATAGTTGGTGATTTTCATATTCTCTCCGTCCCAATTCAATTGGGTACGACCAGGATACTCGTACGGCGCCCAGTCCGTCGATGTTTTTCCTGGCTTCAAATGCTTCTCTTGGTAGGCTTTGATGGCGAGGTTCCCCATCAATACCGCCTCAGTCAACGGACCAGCCACACTGAAGGGCGAGGAGGTCTCTGCCTTCCCTAGGATGCCATCCACAAAATTCGCGATGTGCCCAGAGGTATCGTTGGCCACACGTACCAAGGTCTTCGCAGGCATGGCAGGCGTCGATCCATCGGCCATATAGATTCTAGGATTACGGCTGTAGGTATCCGTCACCAAAATCCCTTTCGAACCGTAGAACACACTTCCACCGTCCCAATTTCCGGGCATATCATCTTCCGGCAACAAATCAGGACGCTCTGGCATCAGACCGCCGTCGTACCAGTTGAGCTTCACCTCACCGAAATCGGCATGATCAAAGGTCAATCTAATCACCGAACTTGGCGGACATACTCCGTCGTAATCTGCCTCTACAAAGTCGCCCGCCCACATGGTGGTACAACTGGCCTCCGCAGAGGTAGGATAACCCAAACTCATGGCAATATATGGCGTCTCCATGATGTGGCATCCCATATCGCCCATAGCCCCAGTACCAAAGTCCCAGAACCCGCGCCACTTGAACGGCAAATATCTGTGGTTGAACTCACGCATAGCTGCCGGACCCAGCCAAAGGTCCCAGTCTAAATACTCCGGCACGGCCTCGCCTTGTGTTGGGGGCTCGAGCCCTTGTGGCCAAACAGGTCTATTCGTCCAACAATCCACTTTATTCACGGGGCCAATAATCCCCGCCTCTATAATTTCTTGTGCAGTACGAATGCCGTCCGAAGAGGCACCTACATCGCCCATCTGTGTAATCAAACCTTGTTCGGCAGCCACTTGGGTCATGGTTCTCGCTTCCATGATATTATGCGTCAATGGCTTCTCCACAAAGGCATGCTTGCCCGCGCGCATGAACGGCAACGAGGTCACGGCATGCGTGTGATCTGGAGTAGCACAGAATATGGCGTCCAATTCCCCTAAATGGTTCTCATAAATCTTGCGAAAATCTCGGTACGTCTTTGCCTTAGGTTCCAATCCAAAGGCCTCCGCACCGCGCTTGTCACTTACATCTGCAAGCGCCACAAACTTAACTTGGCCCGTATTCCGCAATCCTTTAAGTACCCCTAAACCTCGGCCACCCACTCCGATACCGGCCATATATACCGTATCCGAAGGGGGCACGTGTATTCCGCCCAGTACGTGCGAGGGCACAATTGTTATTCCAGCCGCAGCCACAGCCGTCTTTTTCAGGAATGATCTTCTATCCATACGAGTCGTTTTTATGGGTTCGTTCAGGTCGTGGGGCGCAAGAAGTTACGCATTATTGGCATACCTTGTAAAGGTTAAATCCAGCATATGAAACCTCGTTTATTTACCCTCCTTTTTACCCTATTGATTCTCAGCTGTTTTAATGCCAAAGGGCAATACAGAGAAATAGGATTTGCCTCGAGCGCAAGCATGGGCATCATGTATGGCCCCGTGTTGGATGCGCGTCCTGTGGTGAAATGGGGCAAGAGCATTCATAGCGTTCGCACCTTCCGCGTAGACCGCACCTATATGAATTATAACTCCTACCAAGGCCAAGTGTATTGGAACCTTTCCACCGGTATGTTCCTTGGTCAAGAATGGCGCAAGCCTGTGAACGACAAGCTGTATTTCCTCCACGGTCCTGAAGCCGGGGGTTACTTCAGCGCAGGTGGAAATTACATGAGTGTTACGCCGAGTGTACGCTATCAATTGGGCGTCCTATACAAAGCTGGCGAGCACCTCAACATCGGCCTAGCTACCCCGCTTTCATTCAGCACGACGTTCGGAAAGTCAAACGGCGAATGGAACCAGAGTGGGATGAGCTTAGGATTTTTTAGTGAGACCAATTATCTCATCCTCACCTACAACTTCCAGAAGAAAAAATAGGGCACAAAAAAAAAGAGCCGCACTCCCGTGCGGCTCCCAGTGTTAAGCGAGTGGATTTTACAATCCTAACATTGCATCTTTTAAGTCGCTATCGGCAGGTTTCCCACCCAACCAAATCGCGTACAAGGCTTGTTTGAAGGCTAGTCCTTTGAAGGTACCGCGCTCTTCGCCGTTTTTGTACAAGTGTACACCGTCACCAGCGTGGTAGTTCAACACGATCTCATCGCCTTTCACAAACTCGTCAGGTAGATATGTTTTGAAAGCCTCTACATCTGCGTCGGTCCATTTACCTGCGGTAGAATTGGCAAAACCTTCTTCCAAAGATTCGATAAACAAATCTCTTGAAACGATGGCAGAGTTGATGACGATACGGATGCCCATATTCTCATCACTCATAATTACTTTATCTGCATCACTGGTTTTGTTTTCGAGGTACAATGCCCCTACGTACAAATCCAATACCCAGTACTTCACGCGCATGCCGCCGCCGTTCAATACTGCGTTTGCTCCGTTAATTTCTGTAGCCGTAGGGAAATCAATACCCTCGATATCCGTTGTTTGCGCCTGTGCTGAGAATCCAACCAACAGGGTCATTGCAACCAACAATGATTTTAGTGCTTTCATGATTTTGAAATGTTTGTGTTAAGTATCCTGACTAAAATAAGCCGAATTTCGCAGTTATGTTCAATACTTAAGAACAAACCTATGGTAGGGGGTAAGGTGTACCACCCTTCCGTTACTCCACCGTAACTGATTTCGCTAGGTTTCTTGGTCGGTCCACATCACAGCCTCTCATCACCGCGATGTAGTAGCTCAACAGCTGAAGCGGTATAACGGTCAGTAGTGGGGTTAATGCCTCCAAGGTTGCCGGAATTTCGATGACGTGATCCGCAGAATCCAAAAGCTCTTTATCGCCTTCCGTAACTACGGCAATGACCTTTCCTTCGCGGGCTTTGACCTCTTGAACGTTACTCACTAGCTTTTCGTAATGGCCATTATTTGGTGCCACTACCACTACCGGCATGTTTTCGTCTATCAAGGCAATGGGACCGTGCTTCATTTCCGCTGCAGGATAACCCTCGGCGTGGATATAGGAAATTTCTTTCAGCTTCAAGGCGCCTTCTAGGGCAATAGGGAAGTTGACGCCACGACCGAGGTAAAGGAAATTGGTCGCGTCTTTGTACAAACCTGAAATCTGTTCGATCAATTCCTTGCTCTCGAGCACCTTCTCAATCTTCTTAGGGATGTTGTTGAGTTCGTTCAACAAGGCACGGTACTCAGAGGTCGAGAATTCACCACGCATTTTACCCAATTCCAGAGCCATCATAGTGAGGATGGTGACTTGAGAGGTAAATGCCTTGGTTGAGGCCACCCCTATTTCCGGCCCGGCGTGGGTGTAGGCTCCGGCGTGAGTTTCGCGGGCGATGGAAGATCCTGCTACATTACAGATTCCAAAGACCATAGCGCCGGCCGCTTTGGCCATTTTAATGGCGGCCAGGGTATCGGCCGTTTCACCACTCTGAGAGATGGCGATGACAATGTCGTTTTTGCGAATGACCGGGTTGCGGTAGCGGAACTCTGAGCCGTATTCTACTTCGACAGGAATACGAGCGAATTCTTCGAACAGGTATTCTGCCACCAAGGCGCTGTGCCAAGAGGTTCCACAAGCGGTCATGATGATGCGGTCGGCATTGCGGAATTTGTCCGCATATTCTTCCATCCCTGACATTTTGATCATGCCTTGTTCTGGAAGTAATCGGCCACGGAACGTATCGTAGATGGCACGAGGCTGCTCGTAAATCTCCTTCATCATGAAGTAGTCATACCCGCCTTTCTCGATGCTTTCGAGATCCATTTGTAGTTGGTGAATCACTGGGTCAACTGTTTCATCGCTTTCGATGAGACGAATGTCCATTTCTTTATCTGCGCGAAGTGCGGCCATTTCACCGTCTTCGAGATAGACGGCTTCTTTGGTATATTCCAAGAATGGCGTGGCATCCGAACCGATGAACTTTTCGCCTTTGCCCAAACCGATCACAAGCGGCGAGCCAAGCTTGGCCACGACGATTTCCTCCGGTTTGTTCTTGTCGTAGATACAAATGGCGTAGGCACCGATGACTTGGGTAAGGGCCAAGCGCACGGCCTTGCGAAGCTTGCAACCTTCCTGGTCTTGAACGTATTGGATGAAGTTTACCAATACTTCAGTATCTGTTTGGCTGTGGAATTCAAACCCCTTGGAAATCAGAAGGTCCTTGAGGGCTTGGTAGTTCTCGATAATCCCATTGTGGACTAATACAAGGTTTCCTGAGTTGCTCACGTGTGGGTGTGCATTCTCGTCCGACGGCTGGCCGTGAGTAGCCCAACGCGTGTGAGCAATTCCGGTGGAGCCGGTGGTGTTATTTGCCAAAGCGTGTTCCTCCATGGCGCTGACCATTCCTTGCTTTTTGTACAAGGCAATGTCGCCGTTTTGGGCGAGGGCCACACCGCTGCTATCATAGCCGCGGTATTCTAGACGCTTTAGACCATTAACAAGGATGGGGAAGGCTTGACGATCTCCGAGATATCCGACAATTCCACACATAGGGCGAGTTATTAAGGTAATTGGTTGGTACGGCTAAAATAAGGCCTTATCAATCACTTTTTGTGTAGTACACATTAAATTCTACAGGAATAGTAGCATGCATACCTCCACCAAGGACGACGCGGTGAACGTTGGAGTTCGCACCGGAAGTGGCGAGGATCATTGGAACGACACGACCTTGTTCATTGACCATATCGTGTACCATGCGGGTACAATAGAAACGGTAGCGGTATTCGCGAATGTCCGCACGGTTGGCAGCACCCCCCGCTGGGTTCAGTGAAGAAGAATAATCCTTGATCAAGGCTTGGGTAGAATCGTAATCTTCCAACAGCAATAGCGTTCCTGGAAGCGTATATGGAGAGGCTGTTCCTTGTACCACATGTACGATCATTTCTGCGCGGTTGATACTATATCCTTTGTCGATGAGGGTGTCTAAACCTTGAACTTCAAGGACCGTTCTCGCTCCTTGACCGCCCTGAACGTAGGTTTGGTATTCGCCGTTGATGCTATCATAATTGGCCACATCAAATGCTGCTCCTGAAAAGTCGTGAACGTATTGATTGTACGCGCGTGCTGGATCGCCAAAGTTCTGTCCGAACGTCAAGTTGAACACCTTAGGAACGGTATCCTGAGAACCGGTATGGTAGTAGAGCTGAATCACGCTGCCGCCTGCACTGAGGTCGAAATATCCTGTGGCCGAGTTGCCCGTGCCTACATCTTTGAAGTGCAAGCCTGGGACCATTTCTACGAAATCATTGTTGTCCGCAAAATGCGCTTCCCCCGCCATGGCCGCATCAAAAATGACAGATTGGAAATAGGCAGGGTCTGCATCAAAGGTCAAGGTATTGATCAAAGAATCTACACCATTGAAAACGATGGCATCTGGATCGAGGGTCAATACGGTATCTGCAATAGGTACCTCTGTTTCTGGCAGCTGATTGCTGTAGTACTTGATGGTATCAATCAACGCGTTTTTCAGTGGGGCCATCTGAAGATGGATTTGGCCACCGACCACGCCATAGGTTGAGCTGTAGGCGAGACGCACTTTCACAGAATCACAAACGGTACTGTCCCCGAAATCAGGGTTGACCTTGCCCAGCATAATGCGCGTTGCGAAAGAGGACTGTACCGAGCCAAAGAGTGGGTCGTTCATTTTCCCGAGGGTGGCACGGGCCGGGCTCGAGGTAACGATGCTGTCCCAAGCCGTGGTATAGCTCACTACAGGAAATGAAAGCTTGGTGCCCAATTCCGGACGGTCGTCTACGAAATTTCCAGAACCGATGGTTCCGTTGCTTTTCTCACAACTGAAAACAGAGAGCGCGAGTGCTACGAAAGCGAGTGCGCGGAAGACTTGCTTATTCAACGTCAGATTCGACCAAAAGAGATTCATAAATCTTGATTGCTTCTTCCGGTGTTTCAGCAAATCCTTTGCCATCGATGCATTCGATGCCGTTTGCCTTACAGTATTCCGCTACGTGATCGGTATTGCCTTCGCCGAGAATAACCACATCCGAGTATTTTGCTGCGAGCAATTGAAGGTCCTCACAAGTCGGTGCTTCCAATCCTTCGACCAATTCTGGCGCGATCTCATCGAACAACAAACCTGCGTGTAGGTTTGGCCCTAGTGAACCGTCGAAACCATTGTCGTAGGCTGAGAATACGATTTTCGCATCCTTGAAAATAGGGTTTTCGCTTTGGAACAAACGCAAGTACATCGGCACCAGAGAGGACATCCATCCGTGCACGTGAATCACGTCCGGCTTCCATCCTAGTTTTTCTACGGTGTCGATCGCTCCTTTTGAGAAGAACAAGGTGCGTTCGTCATTATCTTCAAACTGATTGCCGTCCGCATCCGCATAGGTTGCTTTGCGCTTGAAGTATTCTTCGTTGTCGATGAAGTACACCTGCATGCGCGCTCCTGGTACAGAAGCCACCTTAATGATCAAAGGCATGTCCATGTCGTTGATCACCACGTTCATTCCGCTCAATCGAATAACCTCGTGCAACTGGTGACGACGCTCGTTGATGACCCCGAAACGAGGCATAAAAACGCGTACCTGGTGACCGCTATCGTTGGTCTTCTTAGCCATCGCGAGCGTAGTGCTTGAAATGGTATTCTCGGGTAAATACGGGTGAATTTCTTGCGAGACGAACAGAACTCTCTTGCTATCCATAAAGGGGACGTTAGTTAGAAATAAGATTGCAAAGATACCCATTTTACCCCTTTATATCAAAGAATAGCCTAGTTTTGAGCCCTTTTTAACACTTTATGCAGCGCATTTCATCCTTAGCAGAATTGGACCTTTGGAAAGGCCGTTTACATGGTGAGACTTTGGGTTTCGTGCCTACGATGGGTGCTTTGCACGAGGGCCATTTAAGTTTGGTCCAATTAAGCTTGGACCGCGGCGACAAAACTTTGGTGAGCATTTATGTGAACCCCACTCAATTCAACAATCCGGAAGATTTAGCCAAGTACCCCAATACCCTCGAGAAGGATTTGGAGATGTTGGAGGGGATGGGTTGTGATGCCGTGTTCCTGCCAACCGCCGAGATGCTTTACCCCGAAGGATTGAAATCTAGGGCGTTCTCTTTTGGGTGCTTGGACCTCAACATGGAAGGAGCCGGGAGGCCGGGGCACTTCGAGGGCATGGCCACAGTGGTGACCAAGTTTTTCGAACTGATCCAGCCAGATTTCGCCATTTTCGGAGAGAAAGATTACCAGCAGTTGTGCATTGTTCGCCACGTGGTGGCAGAGGAGCATTGGCCCGTGGAGATTGTGCCGGGGCCCATCGTCCGCGAGCCAGATGGTTTGGCCATGAGCAGTCGTAATCTCCGGTTGAACGAGGTGGAGCGTCAAGAGGCCGCGACCATTTATGCTGTGTTATCGAAGGCATGTGCAGAGGCCGAGCGTTTTGAAGGTGTGGCGGAGTTGAAAAGCCATTGTGTGGAGGCGCTAAACGCGGTGGCTTCATTGACCGTAGAGTACATTGAATGTTGTGATGAAAAAGAGTTGCAACCGATGGGAGAATTGGACCCAAAAACCCCAACAAGACTCTTTGCTGCGGTGCAGTGCGGAAATGTCCGACTCATCGATAACCTTCCTCTTTTTTAACCTACTTTTGCCGCATGCAAATTGAGGTAGTCAAAAGTAAAATTCACCGCGTCCACGTGACCGGCGCGGAACTAGATTATATCGGATCCATCACCTTGGACGAGGACTTGATGGACGCCGCCGGATTAGTACAAGGCGAGCGCGTGTACATCGTGAACATCAACAACGGCGAACGTTTTGATACCTATACCATCCCCGGAGCACGCGGCAGCGGCGAAGTGACCTTGAACGGTCCTGCAGCGCGACGTGTACAGAAGGGTGATATCATCATTATCATCGCCTATGCGAGTATGGGTGTGGAAGAGGCCAAGAGCTTCAAGCCCACCATTATCTTCCCGAACGAATCGACAAATTCCCTTAGCTGATGCCGGCGTGGGTAAAGAAAGCAGCACAGTATGTCCTATTCTTGGGCATAGGTCTGGCGTTGCTGTACCTCACCTTTAAAAACGTCAATCCGGTAGATCTGTGGGACAACCTCAAAGCCGTCTCGGTAGAGGGGCTGGTTGGCATCATCGCCATAGGGTTTTTGGCCATCATTTTCCGAGGCCTGCGTTGGGTCCAAATGCTGCAAAGCTTGGGCTATGAGGTGCACAGTGCACGTGCCATTGCCGCCGTTGCCTTCAGCTACCTGGTAAATCTAGTTACCCCGCGTGTGGGTGAGGTAGCCCGTTGTACTGCGCTGAACAGAACGGATAAAGTGCCCATCGACAAATTAGTCGGAACCGTCGTGCTTGAGCGCGTTGTAGATACACTGTTATTCTTGGTGGTGGTGCTGAGCACTGTGATCATATCAAGCGACGAATTAAGAGATTTCATGATTCAAAGCGGGGCCCAATTACCTGAGCTCTCCGCCACCGCCCTGGTCCTCGCAGGCATCCTCCTTGTCGGCGGGATATTGCTGGTGTATTTCACCCGTAATACCTGGATGAAGTGGGGCTTTGCGCAAAAAATTGCCGGATTTGCCACCGGGATTCTGGAAGGTCTGCGCAGCTTACGCACGGTCAATAACAAGCCGCTGTTTTGGTTTTATTCCATCGGTATTTGGACCTGTTACGTGGCAACCATCGCCGTAGGATTCACCATCGTTAGCGGACTCGAAAGCATAGGCCCTGAGCAGGCGTTCTTTGTGAGCGTCGCGGCCGGTTTGGGATTTGTTATTCCTGTTCCTGGGGGCATCGGTGCTTACCACTACCTCGTATCCAAAGCATTGGTTGTTTTGGGACTCACGCCGTTTGTCGGTACGTCCTTCGCTACCCTCATTCACAGTTCACAAAGCTTAATGTTTGTCGTTACCGGCGCCTTGGGTTTTGTTTTTCTCTATTTTGCAGGAAGAAAATAATCCTTCCTCATGGCGAAACAGAAAAGCGTATTTATTTGTACTCAATGTGGCACCCAGCACAGCAAGTGGATGGGGCAATGCCAAGGGTGTAAGGAATGGAATACGCTCGTTGAGGAAATTGCTGTAAAAAGCAAGCCAGATCCTAGGGCTTGGAGTGGCGATAGTGCCGCGGCAAAACCGATCCGAATTGAAGATGTGGAGCACACTTCTGTACAGCGTTTCCCAGTACCAGATTATGAGTTTGCTCGTGTGTTGGGCGGGGGAATAGTGCCGGGTTCTGTGACCCTTTTGGGCGGTGAGCCGGGCATAGGAAAAAGCACCTTGTTGCTGCAGCTCGCCTTGAGCTTTACAGGAACAGTAGCCTACATCTCTGGGGAAGAGAGCCCGTCGCAGATCAAATTACGTGGGGAACGCATCGGCAAGGCCGTGAGCGAATTGTATTTGCTCAGCGAAACCAAAACCGAAGCAATTTTCAATCATTTAAAGAACGTTAGGCCGCATTTGGTCATCGTGGATTCCATCCAAACCTTGCACGTTCCGCACGTGGAGAGCACGCCAGGTTCGGTGGCCCAAATCCGCGAGAGCGCCGCAAGCTTTATTCGGTACGCGAAAGAAACGGGTACACCCGTATTGCTCATCGGCCACATCAATAAGGAAGGCAGCATTGCCGGTCCAAAGATTTTGGAACACATGGTGGATGTGGTCTTACAATTTGAGGGCGACCCAAATTTGTTGTACCGCATCCTCAGAGCACATAAAAACAGGTTTGGATCTACGCATGAGATCGGGCTTTATACGATGGAGCAAGGCGGATTGTACGGAGTGGAAAACCCAAGCGATTTGCTGGTCACCAAGCAACACGATGGGCTGAGCGGGAACGCTGTGGCCGTAATGGTGGAAGGGGTGCGCCCGATGTTGATCGAGATGCAGGCCCTAGTGTCCACGGCCGTATACGGAACCCCTCAACGCTCGACCACCGGCTTTGATACGCGCAGGCTGAACATGCTGTTGGCCGTGTTGGAGAAAAGATGTGGATTTAGGTTGGGCCAAAAGGATGTGTTCTTGAACGTCACGGGCGGACTGAAGGTCGACGATCCGGGATTGGATTTGGCGGTGGTGGCAGCCATCTTGAGTTCGAATGCCGACGAGCCCATTTCAGGCAAGGTGTGCTTTGCGGCCGAGGTAGGGTTGACCGGTGAGGTACGCCCCATCACACGAGTGGAGCAGCGCATCAAGGAAGCAGAGAAATTGGGCTTCGATAAAATCTATATCAGCGGACACCACCAAATAGAAAAATCCCACTACGACATTGCCATAGTGGGATTGAAACGTATTGAAGAATTGGTCCAAGCCCAATTCTAATCCATCTTACTCGCCGCCTTCCAAGAGGTTGGCCAGCTCGCTCAAATCTGGAGTCAAAATAATTTCCGTACGACGGTTCACCGCCTTGTTCGCCGGGCTATCGTTGTCCACCAAAGGCACAAATTCCCCGCGACCTGCTGCCGTAATACGCTTAGGATCTAGCGACGCATTGGTCGTTAAGATCTTCACCACGTTCGTGGCACGCATTACACTCAAGTCCCAGTTGTCGCGCACTTGGCTCTGACCACGGTATGGATCGTTGTCCGTATGGCCCTCTACCAAGATGCTGATATCTTGATTTTCCGCCAATACACCCGCCAAATTTTGCAAGGCAATCTTACCGTTCGGCGCCACGTCCCAAGACCCTGGGGCAAACAACAAGCTGTTTTCCAAGCTCACATACACCTTTCCGTCACGCATATTCACGGTCAAGCCTTTGCCGGTAAAGCCGAGCAATGCATCTGCCACCTTCTGGCGCACGTAGTTCACGGTGCTGTCCTGACGGCCAATGATGCGCTCAAGCTCTTCCATGCGGGCACGTCCTTTTTCCAACATGCGGCGCTCGGTATTCAAGCTATCTTCTTTCGCCTGCAAACGGCTCTGCATCGTCGCAATCTCATCCATCAACGCCTTGTTTTCACGGGCGCTCGCAGCGATGAGTGTGCTGTTGTTGTCGAGCAAGTAGTCGTACTGCTTCGAGAGGCGGTCGTACTTCGTTTGCAAGGTGCGCATGCGCTCAAACGATGCCGTTGTATCCTCCACGAGGATGTTGACGGTGCGGCGGACTTCGCCTATTTCGCGTTGGAGCTCGGTATTCTCCGCCGCCCTTGTTTCACTCTGTTGGCGTAGTTGATCCGCTTCGTTGGTGAGAATATCGTACTTCTCTTGAAGGGTTCGGTGCACCTTGGTGCTCACACAAGAGGTGGTTAGAAAACCAGCCACTGCAAGGAGAATGATGCGCTTCATAGCATGTTGTTTTGTTGGGCCCTATTTTAAAATTGGGAACCTTTTATTTCAATTCTACCGCGACGGTTCCTACCAAGTAATTATCTGTCATTACTGCGATAGTGTAGATACCTGCGGACAATTGTACAGGTGCATCAACCGCACGACCTGCAGCAATACAGACCTCTGTAGCCTCGCCCATGAAGTTTACGGTCGCTGAACCGTTGAAGTTCGAGCGCTCACCGCCAACGACGGCAACATTTGCTTCAGGACCGTCCACTGGCTTGCCGTTTGGACCGATCCACTTCACGTACAACGTTGTTTCACCTTGCTCCGCAATACGGTTTTTGGCGAGGGTGATGCACGCATTTAATTGGTCCGCACGCTTCGCACGACGTGTCTTGCGCTCCTTGCCATTGCTCGCGATGCGAACGGCCTGAACTGTTGAAGAGGCAATAACCAATTGCTGGCCTTTCTCTACTGTCTCGCGCAATCCTGTGTTTTGACCTTGCAAATTCGCATTCGCGTCCATCGCATTGTTCAAGCTATCCGCAATCATCTGCTCACGCAACTTCAATGCTGCATAGGCTGCGTTCGTGCTGTCCAATTGGGCTACCAAAGCATCGTTCTGCTTCTTCATCCCAGCGATACGGCTGCGATACGCTGTTAGTTGCTTTTTGTTTTGAACATTTACGGTGTTGATACTGTCGATCAAAGCACCCAAACGTTGGGTTTCGTACTGAATAAAGCCGTTCAAGCTATCATTCGCCCCCATTTGTAATAAAAGATCCGCTTTCATGTCGGACAATTCAATGGTCAATGCTTGCTTTTCAAGCTCTAGGGTATTCTTCTCTTCACTTCTCAAGTAAAGCAATCCACCCAATACCAATACGGCCGTAGCTAATAGTGCTACGACCCAACCTAATTTCTTGTTTCCCTCTTCGGTACTCATCTGATTTTCAATCTTAACTTATTAAACAACGAAACTAAAAAATCCTCCTCTGCCTATGGTTTCCAAACCCTTAAGTTTTTTAACAAGGATGGTATTTCCTAGTCAATGCCACCAGTGTGGCACCTTGTTGTCCCCGTATGAGCAAAGCGTGTGCCAAATCTGTTTGGACCACCTGCCAAGGACCACACATTTATTGAATCACCAACTCCAACCCCTTGGGGCCACCTTAGGAGCCTTATTTTCAGCGGCTTTATCCTTCGAAGGCGAAGTGCAAATCCTCTGCTATGCCCTCAAATATGGAGGCAATTATCCCCTCGCCCAATGCTTGGGCCGCCACATCCTCGCTCCACACCTATTACAACGAACTTCCGCGCCGCATCTTATCCTCTGCCCCATTCCCATCCACCCCCGGCGGCTCCGACGCCGGGGATACAACCAGAGCCTGTTCCTCGCGCGCGGATGCGCGCTCGGACTTCAGGCCGCCGGCCGCAGTGCACAGGTCATGGAGCTATTGGTCAAACGCGAGCACCGCAAGAGCCAGGTCCATTTTTCCCAATTCACCCGGTGGGGCAATGCGGCCGGCGCATTTGCCCTAAACCACCAGCGCGCCCCGGAGGGCGCGCTGGTGGTATTGATTGACGACACCCTAACAACGGGCTCGTCTTTATTGGCGGCGGGTGAGTTGCTCAATCAGCGCGATCCAAAGATGCAGCTGTACTTGCTCGCCCTGGCCAAGGAGGATTAATGCCTTACCACGAATGGACGTTGAACCATACCGGTGGCCGTGCGGATTTCTACTAGGTAGGTTCCGCTGCTAAATCCACTGAGGTCGAAGTCTTTTTCGAAGGTGCCATTGGTGGTGATCATAGTCGTGTTAAACAACTCCTGACCTACGTAATTCATCACGCGCATCTGCACTTCTTCCCCTTGTTCGGCGGTTCCGCTGATGTGGATCAATCCGGTCGTTGGGTTGGGGAACATGAGGATGGATTGAGCCGCTTGCTCTTCCAAACCGATGCCTTGGATGTTCACGAAGATCTGCTGTGAGGTAGTATCACAATCGCCATACAGCTTCAACACTGCCGTGTACTGACCATTGGCCGTGTACGAGTGGCTGTGTGTGCTGCCGGTACCGGTGGCATTAGAACCGTCACCGAAGTTGATGAAGTAGCTGGTATAGCCCGAAGCACCGCCCCAAGTGAAGGTGATGTCCGCAAAGCTGGTACCGATGCTATCAATGCTGTAGTTCGGATTGCCCACGTTGATGGCCGAACAGCTGTCAGTAGTGAAACTGTAGTGCATTTTCAGCGAGGTATCGCCTGGAGCACAGACCTCAGCTACATCAAAGAAGTAGGTAGTTACAGGTGCTAAACCGGTCATGGAAGCCATCGCTGAAGTCGAGATGCCCATGATGGCGTTAGTAGTTCCTGAAGCCGTATAGTGGTAGATGAAGGTACCATTACCGCCTGTCCATGAGATGTCCGCGAAGGTGCTTCCCATGTTGGCTACACCAAGGTTGCTTGGCGTGGCACACGATGGCGTCACACAGTTAGCCGTTAGGGTATCCACCGGGCCGGCGTTGAAGTTTCCTGAAGAAATACTTACGCTTTGACCGTTCGATCCGCTCAAGGTGTAATACACCTCTGAAGGGTAAGAGCCTTGTGCGCCATTGACTACTGCGATTTCTGTTCCTGCACAGATTTGGAAGTCAATAATCAAGCTATCACCCGAGGTAAAGGTTGAACCAAAGGTTTGACCGTAGGCACCGTTGAAGTATAGGTCTACAGTTGCTCCGTTCCATCCATCGCCCCAAGTATCGTACATGCTCATGGTGAAATCACAAAGGTCTGTGGTATCACACATCCCTGTACAGAAGGCTACTGGACCTAGGGTATCAGAGACACCATTTGAACCACAGTTTTGGATAATGATCACGTCGTAGCAAGAGCTAGAAGCCAAGCCTGTGATGGTGAAGTTGTTCGAGGTAGTCGAGTCAATACCCGGCGTGAATCCGGTACCGGTTGCTTGTAGGAAGCCAGTTGGTCCCCATTGGTATACGTAGGTTCCCGTTCCACCGTTCTTGTCGAAGGTGAAGGAAGCATCGTTTTTACCCGCATTGTATGTCAAGTTTGACGGGGTAGGACAAAGGGCATTACAGTTTGCGCTGAAGCTTGCCATTTGTGTTCCTACAGTGGTAGCAGAAGTTGCCGAGTACGAATCAATAGTTGAACCGCCAGAGATGACGTTCAATCCGATCTCGCTTGGGTAACTACCGTCGTCTGAAACCACGATGGTGAAGGACCCGCCCGTACATAGACTGATGGTTTCGGTGTAGCTGGTGCCCGTAGTGAAATTGGCCCCAAGAGTATATTCAACGCCTCCATTAGAGTTCAAGATCTCTACTTCCGCACCGTTCCATCCGTCGCCCCAAGTATCCGTCAACTCGATGTCAAACGTACACATTTGCGATAGTGAACAAGCCAATGTTTTGAACGACACAGGACCGTATCCTGGGGAGATGGTGCTGTCCGAACACATTTGAACGACATACACATCGTACGTCGTGTTTGAGGTTAAACCGGTCAACCAGGCAGGTGAACCTGTAACTTGGACTTGGGTACCTGTTCCTTGCGTAAATCCAGGAGGGCCGTATTCCAACCAAGTCGCGATTCCACTCGCGCTGTAGGTAATTTGAGCCGAGTCCATGCCCACTGTGCCCACACCGATGGCCGATGGCGGCAAACAAGGAGGCGCGTCCTTGATCAAGATATCTTCAATATATACCGCGCTATAGGTGCTGGTGATAGAAGAAACGATCGCAATGTGGTCGTCGGACATGTTGTATCCGGTGCTCGAGTCGAAGTACACGGTGAATTTGGTCCAAGTACCTCCATTTGGCACAGAAAGCGTATCGATAATGTCCAAGCTCGTTAAGCTCGAAGGCGAACTCACCGTACCTACATATACATCGTTTCCTACAGACCAACCGGTGTTCGCGAGCCAGATGTCCATTTGCTTCGTACCGCTGTCCAAACCGATCACGGCTGGGCTCACGAGCGCCTCGTAGGCTGCATCGTAGGAGTTGTATAGGTAGTAGTAGTTAGAGTTGCTCAATGGAGAGATGCTCCATGTAGCGTTATTGATATAGGCATATCCCGCCGCGCCCGATTCCTCTACGTAATACCAACAAGATGGTGCGTTTGGATTCAGGTAAGAACCCACAGAATCGTTATCGAAGCCTTCGTAAATAGGCGTGCTCAATGCAGCACACAATGTTTTCACTGAATATGGACCTACCGTTGTGCTGTATCCGTTACCGGCACCGCTACAATCTGTTTCTAGGTAGAATTCGTACCAAGTGTTCGGGCTCAAACCGGTGATGGTTGCCGTGGTATCGTACACGGTAATGGTGGTTGGAACTGCCGAAGAACCCATCACGTTATAGTCCACATTGAAGACCGTGTCATTACTTGTCCAAGTAATGGTCGCTGTAGTATCTGTTGCCGTTAAGCTGGCCAATACTGGCGCCGGACATGCTGGCGGAGTGGTCACTTCAATGGTGTAGTCATGGCACTCACCATAGGTGAAGTTGCTGCAGCTTTCTGAAGCGCCTATGGTAGCGGAATAATTCGAGCGAATGCGCAATCGATATGAACCCAAGCTTACTGTGGATGGAATAGTGATCGACCCTACAGTCGAGCTCCAAGCATTGGTAGGGCTTGACCATAAGTGTTCCCCACTATCAGAGAAATCACCATCATCATTGAAATCCACCCAAATAGCAAAGTACTGAGTAGACCAATTAGAAGTGAACGATACAGAAGTAGGCACCGTTTGCTGCACAAATATGGTATCCGAAGTCTGTACGTTATAGAACGAAGAGGTACAGCCTGTGGCCGTATCTGAGAAGTTTCCTATGTATACGTCGTCTATATC